>DATAPF010000377.1:0-18165 GCA_036265355.1 Kofleriaceae bacterium
ATCACGGATGGTGTTCAGGTCATAGTCATCGTCGAGCGCCGCGACCACGTCGTCCCCCAGGTCGTCGGGGCTGGATTCCTTGTACAGGCCATAGTTGGGGTCGAAGTAATAGGCAAGCGCCTTGTTGGGTGGCCAGGACACCGCGATCACGTGCCCCCAGTTCTCGCCCTGGTCGACGCCCCAGAACCCGAGAAGGAAGGTCTCTCCCCGGTAGCATTGATTCAGCGCGTTGGCCACCGGCGCGCCGGCCTGCACCAGGAGGTTCCGGCTGACCCGGACCTCGCTGCGCCGCGCGTCCTTCGTCACCATGCTGGTGGTCAGCCCCTCATCGATCTGAAAGTAATTCGCATAATTGGCATTTCTCGACAGCGAGTCGGACACCAGGTTGAAGCCTCGCTGAAATGTGAAGATCCGATGCATGCTGGGCATTTGCGACGAGAAGAACAGCTCCAGGTCATGGAACTTCCTCAGCGCATGCTTGGTGCACCACTCATGACACAGCGCGAGGCACACTCCCTCGTCCATCTGGACATCCACCGTCTTACCGCTCCGCGTCCAGGTCTCCTGATCGACCTCGATGACCAAGCTCAGCATGTTGCCCTCCTGACGATGGGAGTGCGGGATCGCATGTCGGGTCGAAGCCTCAGCGCGGCGGCGGGTACTTGGCGAGCATGCGGCGCAGCGAGCGGGCGTGGAGGCCGAGCAGGCGGGCGGCGCCCGACAGCGTGCCGGCGTCCTCGACCGCCTGGGTCAGGAACTCCCAGATCGCGCGGTCGAGGCTGAGGTGGGGCTGCGAGCCGTCATGCAGCGCTGCGACGTCGGGCGCGTCGCCCGGCGCGGGGTAGCCTGCCGCGCGCAGCACCTGGTCGCCGCGCGCCGGCTTGACCAGGTAGCCGCCGACACCGAGCTTGACCGCGCGGACCGCCGAGGCGATCGACGCGTAGGCGGTCACGATCACCAGCCGGGGCCATAGCGGCCGGGGCACGGCGGCGAGCAGATCGTCGAGCCGCTTGCCGGCGAGCCGGTACTCGGCGGCGATCAGGTCGGGCGCGTCGCCGCCGGCCAGCTCGGCTCGCAGCTCGGTGATCTCGGCGATCACGCAGGTCTCGCAGCCGAGCCGGACGAGGTCATCGCGCAACACGCGCTGTGATGCTCGCTCGGCGTCGACGATGATCGCACGCCGCGGACGCGACGAGCTCATGGTGATGTTCTGTGGCGCGATCTGACTCTGGTGCGCGGTCAGTTGCATCGGTTTCCCCCCAGCCGCCCCACTTTGCTCACAATGGCTCCGTAACACCATTACGGCGCATTACAGAACTAACCTCGAGCGAGGCTCCGCGCACCTACGTGACCAGCACGGCGAACTGGCCCGGCAGGGTCACCGAGATGACGCCGCCCCAGGCACAGACCAGCTTCGAGTCGCTGGTCAGCGCGGGCAGGCCACCGACCAGGACCTTGGGGTTGCCCGGGGTCCAGGTGCCCGCCGGCACGGGCACGCACGGCATCGGGGTCAGCACGCCGAGCGCGGCGGCGGTCGCCGCGGCGACGGCCGGGTTCGACGGCATCTGGCACGTGCCGAACGGCGGGACGTTCACGATCGGGGCGACGTCGGCGATGTTGGCGGCGGGAGCGCCGCACATCGGGCGGCCGGCCGGTAGCACGCTCAGCGCGGACGGCGCGGCGCCGCCGGTGCACATCATCAGGCCTCCTGCACAGACTTGCAGTCCCATACGAGCTCCTGTGGCGGGTCGATGTCACTCGGCGAGGGCGGCGCGCAGCCGGGCGAGCGCGGTGAACACCGGCTCGCGCTGCTTGGCGGCGAGCCGGCCGCTGACGTGCTGGCCGCGGCACCAGTCGCGGTCGACCGCGCCGCCGTCGCCGAGGCGCGGTGACACGGTGAACACCTCGATCCGCGGCGGCGCGAGGTGGGGTGCGAGCTCGACGGCGATCCGCTCCGCGAGCTCGCCGGCGAGCGCGTCGCGCGCGGCCTGGTCGCCGGCGAGCCGATCGGGGCGCGCGAACACGACGAGCACGGCGCCGGCGCGCGGATCGTCGACCAGCGCCGCGGTCGACACCTCGGGGCGGGTGGCCGCGAGCGCCTCGAGCTCGACCGCCGGCAGGCGCTGGCCATCGCGGTGAGCGCCGATGCTGGTGACCCACAGGCTGTCGCCGGCGAGCCGGCCGAGCAGCGGCTGGCCGATCGCCTCGGCCGGCGCGGCGGTCGAGGTCAGCACGCCGTTGCCGTCGCGACCGAGCGCGCCGCCGTGGCCGGGGTCGAGCAGCTGCCAGTCGAGGCCCGGCGCGGGGAGGGCGGTGTTGAGCGCCGGCGACCGCCGCCACGCCGACCACGTGATCGCGCCGCCGGCGACCGGGCTCGGGAAGTAGCACGCGCCGACCGAGCGCGCGAACGGGCGCGTCGCGGCAAGCCGGGACCAGGCGTCGGGATCGTGGGCGGTCGCGGGGCTGCGGAACCAGCGCGGCGGGCCGCCGGCGCCGGGCTCGGCAGCGAGCATCGCATCGCGCAGCTCGGGGCGGACGCCGAGCAGGTGGACGCGGCCGCCGCACACCAGCTCGGGGCGCTGGCAGGCGTCGTCGAGATCGAGCGCGACGACGTGCGCGCCGGTGACCAGGCAGGTGACGAGCAGGGGCAGGCCGACCTGGACCTCGCAGAACCCGGGCGCCGCGACGCCGAGCCCGGGGCCCAGGCCGAAGAACAGCGCGCCGTCGCGCAGCGCGCCGAGGTAGAGCTGCTCGGCCGGCACGTCGAACGGCGCGAGCGGCGCGTCGCCGAGCGGCGAGAACACCCGAAGCGCCGGTTCGTCGGGGGCGTAGGCGTGCGCGAGCCCCGGTGCGGCGGCGCCGGTCGCGGCGGTGGGCAGGCGGAGCTCGTCGGGCACGTCGAGCCACAGCGCGCGCGGCCGGCTGGTCGCGACGAGCTCGGCCGCGGCGGCGTCGAGCCGATCGCGGACGTAGCGCTTGCCCCACACCGGCAGCGGCACCGGGACCGCGCCGAGGTGCCACGCGGCGAGCAGCGCGGTGACGAGCTCGCCGGACACCGGCGCGACGATCGCGACCGGGGTGCCCGGACCGACGCCCTGCGCGCGCCAGGTCCCGGCGAGCGCGGCGGCGCCCGCGACCGCGCCGGCGTAGCTCGTGGCGGTGAAGCCGGCGGCGGGGTCGTGGCCGACGAACGCGGCGGCGCGGCCGGCGGCGTGGCGCGCGCCGAGATCGTGGGCGAGCTGGTAGCGCTCGAACAGCGTGCTGCGCGACGAGCCGGGCACCGCGGCGGCGAGCGCCGGGGCGACGCCGCGCCAGAACGCCGCCGGGTCGAGCGCGGCGTCGGTGAGCCAGTCCGGCGCGGCGAACGGCCCGATGTCGGCGGCGTACAGGCTGCGGTGCAGCGCGGAGATGTCCACGCGCGGCGCCCCCACGCGCGGCGAGCGCGGCAGGGCGGCGGTCATCGCGGCTCCGCCGACACGATGCCCGACGCGCCGAGCTGGATCTGGATCCGCTGGATCGCGCGATCGGTGATCGCCAGGCGCCAGCTGTCGCCGGGCACCGAGAACAGGAAGTAGATGCCGAGGATCTCGCCGTCGGCGAGGTCGCGGTCGGCGTCGACCGTGATCGCCTGGCCGGGGCGCACGATCACCTTGCGCAGGATGGAAAGGTCGCGCGGCTCGGCGAACAGCCGGTCGGCGATCGCGTCGTAGTCGTCGGCGAGGAACCCGGCCTGGTCGAGCTTGCGGACCACGACGTAGAGCGGGCCGCCGTGGTTGGTGTCCTTGCCGGCGGTGATCTCGAGGTGGACCGGCGCCGGCTTGCGGACCTGGGCGGCGGCGCCCCCGCAGCCCGCGGCGCAGATCGCGGACAGGGCCGCGCCGATCGCTGCGCGCGCGGCCGTCACCGCGGGCCTCGCGACACCAGCGCCCGCGCGCCGCAGAACCCCTGGGCGGTGCGGTCGACGACGTCGTAGCTGACGGTGAGGATCTGCGATGCACCGAGCCGGATGTGCCAGGTGTAGGTCGAACCGCGGCGCTCGGCCTGCTGGAGCAGGTGGAACAAGCTCCACGGCGTGCCCGAGGCCGCCACCGCCGGCGGGGTCAGCGACAGGCTGCCGTCCTGCTTGAGCTGCACGCTCAGCGTCGCGGTCTGATCGCGGGCCCAGTCGATCGCGAGCGCGCTGCGCCTGGGGCGCTGGTTGAAGTAGAACAGGCTGGTCTCTCCCACCGTCAGGCGGATCAGCTCGGGGATCGGTCCTTCGCCGCCGGCGAGCGTGAACGGCCGCGGCGTGACCTCGACCTCGAGCGGCCGCGGCTTGCCGGCGTCGTCCCACAGGAGGTCCGACACCGCGGCCAGGCAATCGAGGGTCGCGAGCAGCGCGCCCGGCACGCGCACGCAGACCTCGTCGCCGGTGCACGGCTGCGCGGGCCGGTGGCGCGGGTGGCCGTCCCAGCCCCGGGCCTGGACGACCAGCCCCGCGACCGCGGGCTCGAGGTCGGCGGCGAGCCGGCCGCGCTTGGGCTGCAGCCACGCGGTCAGGGTCTGGGGATCGACGTCGTCGCCCGATCGGCGATCGAACGGGAACCGCGACCGCAGGTCGGCGTCGACCGAGGCCTCGATGTCGCGGTCCCAGCCGGCGAGCGCGGCCTCGACGTCGCGCGCGCCCAGGCGATGGACCGCGCGCACCGGCATCCGGAACACCGCGGCGAGCTCGTCGGTCAGCGGCTTGTCGGCGAGCCAGGTGTCGACGCCGGCGAGCGGCGAGTCGGGCGCCCCGGTGGCGACCGCGAGCGCCAGTGCGCCGGCGGGAGACAGCCGCGCGGTCAGGGCTTCCGCCGCGGCACCGGGGCCCGCCGCGCCCGGGGCAGCGTCGCTCGCGCCCGGCTTGGCGGCAGCCGGCCTGGCGCCCGGCCTGGCGGCGGGAGCGGCGGCGGCCGGCGGCGATCCGAGCGCCGCGGCGAGCGCGCGCAGCGCGTCCTGGTAGGCGACGAACGCATCGCCGCCTGCGGCCGACTTGCCCGCCGGCTTGGCGGCGGCGAACAGCGCCGCGAGCGCACCGAACCGATCCTCGACCGCGGCCATCGCGTCGAACAGCCCGGTCTTGTCGTTCGCCAGCCCGAGATCGGCGTCGTGCGCGACGACGGACAGCAGCTCGCGCATCGGCGAGCGGGCGCCCGCCAGTACGCGCAGGATCCGCTGCGCGGCGACCTCGGACGACATCTCGACCCGGAACGAGCCGATCAGGCGCTCCAGCTCCTGCTCGTAGCCGGCGGCGTAGCGGTCGAGCGCCGCTGCCAGCACCTGGGCGAGCTGATCGCGAATCGCGGGCAGATCGGCGAGCTGGTCGACGAGCTTGTGGGTCGCGAGCACCGCGGGCTTGACCTCGTTCTCGAAGCTCTCGCGCTGGTAGCGCCGGGCGTGGGTCTCGGCGCCCGACGTGCCGGCCGGCCACTGGATCGCGAGGCCGACGTCCTTCCACTGCGCGGGATCGGGAAAGAACGGCTGCGCGTCGGCGCCGGACATCCGCTCGACGAAGCCGGCGACGACGCGCTCGACGTCGCCGCCGCGGACCGCGCGCAGGAACCGCGCGGAGTCGATCACGTACGGGTGGCCGGCGATCGCCAGCTTGGTCGGCGGGGCCTCGTTCGGGGGCGCCAGCAGCGATGCCAGCGCCGCGGCGAGCTCGGTGAACGAGCGCGGCGCCGGCTGCTCGCCGGTGGCGTCCGCCGGCACGGCCTCGGCCACCGTCGCCAGCAGCTGGTCGAGCGCGATGCGGTTGTTCCATAGATCGGCCAGCAGCGCGAAGTGCGCGGCATGGACCTCGAACGCCTGCCGCAGGCCATCGAGCGGCGGCGTGCTCAGGATCTGCGCGGTCGCGCCGAACAGCGCGCGCTCCCGGAGCTCGGGCCGCAGCTCGCCGGCCAGCGCGGTCACCTCGGCGATGTCCGATGGGGTCCACGCCCGCCCGGGCGCGAGCAGGCCGAGCAGACGGGCGAGCGAGTCGGCGGCCGGGTCGAGGGTCGGCGCCTTGGTCACGTCGCGCAACCGCTCGATCCACCGATCATCGGGGTACGGCCGCGCCATGTGCAGGTAGTCGAGGATGAGCGAGCTCGGCAGGTCGGTCGCGGCGGCCCAGTCGTCGAGCCGGTCCTCGACCAGGCGGTCGAGGGCGTTGCCGTGGCCGGCGTAGAGCAGCGCGGCGGTGTACAGCGCGTGCTCGGTCCGGCGCTTGTCGGGCGGCGTCGCCAGCACCGCGGTGATGCTGCTGATCAGCGCGTCCTGGCGGATCTGCTCGGCGAACGAGCATGCGACCACCGCCGGTCCCTGGACGAAGAACCCGGGGCTGAGCCGGTCGGTGAGCCCCTGCGCGCCCGCGGTGTAGGTCCGGATCGCGAGCCGCAGATCGATCTCGCGCTCGCCCTTGAGCTCGTACGACGTCGCCGCCGCCGCAGCGTGGTCCCAGCGCTCGGCGTCGCGCTGGTAGGCGGCGAGCAGCGCGGCGCCGCCGGCGACCGCGAGGCTGACTGCGATCAGCCGGTGCTTGAGCAGCGGGCTCGGCGACGGCCGCAGCAACGCCTCGGGGACGACCAGCGGGTTCGGGCCGCCCTGCGCGGGCAGCAGGTACAGGCCGTCGGGCCGCGGCGTGAGCTCGCCGGCGGGCGCGAACAGCTCGCCGAGCAGCACCGCGAGCGCGCTCGCGAGCTGGGGCACCGCCTCGAGAAAGCCGACCAGCTCCAGGGTCTCGTGCGGCGCGAGCTGGACCAGCGCCGTGCCGATCTCGTCGGCGTAGGCCAGCATCGCGTCGCGCACCGCGTCGCCGTCGACGCGATCGATCGGTAGCACCGCCGGCATGCCCGGCAGCTGGAGCAGGCGGAACAGCGCGTCGAACCGCTGGTAGCCCGGCACGTCGCTCAGCACGACCCGCACGCTGCACGGCTCGTCGCGCAGCGCGGCGAGCACGTCGAGCCTGGCGCGCAGCGCGCTGCCGAGCTCGGCGAGCTGGGGCTCGGTCTGCTTGTCGAGGACCTCCGGCGACACGCAGACCACGACGATCGGGGGGCGGCGACGCAGCGCCGGCGCCAGCGCGCGGGTCAGGCCGGCGCTGACCAGCTCGCGCGGCGCGCGCACCACGTCCTCGGACGGGTCGAACACCACGACCTCGGTGCCGAGCAGGCAGCGCAGCGGGCCGCCGGTCGCCTCCGCGCTGGGCCCGAGCTCGACCCGGCGCTGCGCGATGCCGGCGAACCGCTCGATGATCGCGGCCTTGCCGGACGCCTCGGTGCCGAGCACGACGATCGGATGGAACGCATCGAGGTTGCGCCGCGCGACCGCCGGGAGGCCGCGGCGGAACCGACGGACGTCGGCGACCAGCTGCTTGCCGAGCGGGGCGGTGGCGGGCTTGCCGGCCGGCGCCTCGGGCGCTGCGTCACCGTGCGCGGCGCGCCGGCGGCGCCACCATACGAAGCCGGCGATCGCGATCGCGAGCACCGCGATCACCACGATGATCAGCACCACCCACTCGAGGGTCGACAGCCCGCGCAGCGTCGTCGTCACTCGATCGAGGGCGGTGTCGGTGGTCATCGCGGCGGTCATCGCAACCTTGGCCTGCCATGTTGGCCTCGCCGCGCCGCCGGCGCGAGATGACAAACGGTCCTAGCGCCGGCGCCGGCCGCCACAGATTGGCAATCTCGCCGCGGACGTTATGTCCCATTGTGATGTCGTCGATCACTCGGCATCACTGAAGCTCCAACCAGCAGGAGAGCGAGGTGAGTATGACGGCCCGCAACACGGTCCCTAGATCGCGCATCATGTTGACCTACGACACGCGGCAACCCGACCAGCCGCGCAAGGAGAAGGAGCTGCCGATGCGGCTCCTGGTGATCGGCGACCTGACCGGACGGTCGTGGAAGCCGGAGCCGGCGCCCGGGGCGCCGCCCGCCGCCAAGGACGAGTTCGAGAGCCGCAAGATCCACGATCTCAACGGCCGCAACCTCGACGCCGTGATCGAGAAGCTCGGCATCACGCTCGAGCTGTCCGGGATCCCCAACCACGTCGACAATGCCGGCGCGCCGTTCGACGTCAAGATCCCGATCACGTCGATGGCGTCGTTCGAGCCCGGCGAGGTCGTCCACCACGTGGCGTCGACCCGCCGGCTGCTCCAGATCCGCAAGCTGCTGCTCGAGCTCCAGGCCTGCGTCGACAACAACAAGCAGTTCCGCCGGCTGGTGCGCGAGCTGACCTCGCCGCCGCGCGCCGCGCTGCTCGAGCAGCTGCGCGCGACGTTCACCAAGCAGCTCGCCGGGCACCTGCGGATCCCGACCGCGGCGGAGTTCGGCGACGCGCCGCCGCCGGCGTCTGTCCCGACGCAGGCCGCCAAGCTGCCCACCCCACCGCCGCCGGCCCCGCCGCCGCCGGCCCCACCGCCACCACCCGCGCCGGCCGCCTAGCAGGAGATGCCCATGCCGACCACGACGACCACGACGATCACCGTCGACACGTTCCTCGCCGACGTGCTGAAGAGCGTGCTGCCGCCCGACAACCTGCCGGCCAAGCCGACCGATCTGATCACCGCGCCAGCCGCCGGGGCGGTCTCCTCCGCCGCCCCGGCGGCTGCCGCGCCGACCGCGGCCGAGGCCAGGACCGCGCGCGACCGCGAGCGCGCCCAGCACTTCCTCCAGCTGCTCGGCCTGTTGCTGTGCAACCTCGACTATGCCCGGCGCGACGTCGGCGACGCCAACGGCGAGCCCGACGCCGAGCGCCAAGTGTACTTCGTCGACAAGAAGACGTTCGCCGACCTGCTCGGGCGGGTCAACGAGCTGATCGCGCTGCAGCTCAACGAGGTGTTCCACCAGCCCGCGCTGCGCGACCTCGAGGGCAAGTGGCGCGCGATCGCCGATCTGGTCGACCGCACCAACTTCGCCGCCAACATCGGGATCAGCCTGCTCGACGCCACCAAGGACGAGATCGGCGAGGACATGTCGAGCAACGGCGCCGACATCGCCGCGTCCGAGCTGTTCAAGAAGGTCTACACCGCCGAGTACGACCAGCTCGGCGGCGAGCCCTACGCCGCGCTGCTCGGGCTGTACGAGTTCGCCAACGACTACAACGATCGCGTGTTCCTCAAGGGCATGGCGTCGCTGTGCAAGAACAGCCACGCGCCGTTCATCGCGTCGGCCGCGCCCAGCGTGTTCGGGGTCGAGGACATGAGCCAGCTGATGGAGGTCCGCGACTTCTCGGCGGCGCTCGACGAGTCGTGGGCGGCGCTGCGCGGCCAGGAGGAGTTCGCCTACGTCGGGCTGACCCTGCCGCGCTACATCGCGCGCCGGCCGTACCGGCCGACCGACTCGGCGGGCGGCGTGGTGCGGTTCAAGGAGGAGCCGCCGTCGCCCGATCACGAGCCGATGCGCTACGTGTGGGGGAGCTCGGCGATGCTGTTCGCCCGCAACCTGGTGCGCTCGTTCGAGGGCTCGGGCTGGTGCCAGTACATCCGCGGCGTCAAGGCCGGCGGCTACCTCGAGAACCTGGCGCGGATCGTGCTGGAGGGCGGCGACGACGAGCTCCGCCCGCCGCTCGAGGTCGTGATCCCCGACTACGGCGAGCTCGCGCTGGCCAGCGCCGGCTTCATCCCGCTGGTCCACAAGAAGGGCTCGACCGACGCGGTGTTCTTCTCGTCGCAGGCGATCAAGCAGCCGTCCGACGGCGCCGATCCGCACATCTCCGAGAACTCGCAGCTGACCTGCAACCTCGCCTACACGTTCTCGATCTCGCGCCTCGCGCACTACCTCAAGCGGATGATGCGCGACAACGTCGGCTCGAGCGCCGACGCCAACTACGTCAAGGGCCAGATCGACGCGTGGATCTCGCGCTACGTGACCACGATCGTCAATCCCGATGATCTGACGCTGCGCTATTACCCGTTCAAGGCGTACACGCTTGCGGTGGTCCCGGTCGACGGGAAGGCCGGCTGGTACGACTGCAACCTCACCGTCCAGCCGCACATCCAGTTCGAGGGCATGGACGTCACCCTGCGCGTCGACGCGCGCCTCGCCTAAGGAGCAACCATGTCGATCGATCTCCCGTGTGACTGGAAGAGCGGGTTCCTGATGGACCCGACCAGCAAGCAGCGCTGCGGCTACCTGACCGCGTTCAACGGCCTTGATCTCGGCACCGAGCCGACCAAGGACGCCGAGGAGTACAAGATCTCGGTGTTCACGCCGTTCAACGCCGAGGCGCCGGAGTACACCCAGGTCGCGCCGACCCAGAACGACGACGGGCTGCGCACCATCGAATGCATCGGCATCATCGACCACCTGTCGTGGGGCGGCGGCGCCGGCGATCCGATCTGCATCGGCTGCTACGTGTCGACCGAGTTCGCCAACCAGCTCAAGGCCAAGCAGAAGACCACGCTGACGACCACCGCGATCAAGAAGCTCGGCTGGTGGATCGTCAACTACGACGTCGAGAACAAGGCGTGGTTCGAGGAGGGGTTCCCCAAGACCTCGGACGGGTTCGTCGCCGGCCAGCTCAACGCCCAGGGCGGCAAGTCGGTCGCGCTGCAGGTCGCCGACGAGCCGACCGTGATCTCCGCGAACATCGACGTCCAGGTGTTCCAGGTCTACTTCGAGATCGTGCCGGGCGCGAACGCGACCTACGCGCTGCGGTTCGCGCAGGGCAAGACCAAGCCGTTCGTCAAGGGCTGGGGCCTGCAGGTCGGCAAGATCGCCAAGGACAAGCTGGCGTCGTAGGCCATGGCAATCCCCGGCGCGACCCGCCCACGCTCGCTGTGCCGCGTGCACTGGCGGCTCGGCCAGGCGCTGCTCCCCGAGCACTTCGAGCGCCAGGAGCTCGGGCTCTACCGCGAGCTCGAGCTGCGGTCCGGCCTGCTCGCCCCGCCGGCGTGGGGCATCGCGCAGCTCGGCTGGGACGACGACGCGCTGGCCGGCGGCATCGTCCGGCTGACCCGGCTGGTCGCGGTGACGCCGCGCGGCCGGCTCGTCGACCTGCCCGGCAACGCGCGCAGCGCGCCGCTCGACCTCGCGAGCGCCGAGACCCGCGTGGTCGGGTTGTACGCGCACCTGCTGGCCGAGCCGAGCTACGAGAAGGACGACGAGGCCGCGCGCGATCTCGAGGCGGTCGAGCTCGTGGTCCAGCGCGTCGAGCTGTCGCTGGCGGCCGGCCACCCCGGCGCCGTCGAGTCGCTCCGGCTCGCCGAGCTCGAGCAGGGCCCCGACGGCGTGTGGGCGATCCGCGGCGACTACGTGCCACCGCTGATCGCGCTCGCCGCGCAGCCGGCGTGGTTCACCCGCGTCGTCGGCCGGATCCGCAAGCTGCTCGCCGGCTGGGAGGACATCCTGCTCGGCGATCTGGAGAGCCACGTGCTGTCGATGGCCAAGAGCCTGCGCGCCCACGAGTGCCTGCGCCGCGGCCACCTGCACGGCTGGTTCCTGAACCAGATCGACGCCGCCGCGCCGGAGCGCACCGGCGGCGCCGATCACGCCGACAGCGTCGTCGCGGTGCATCCGTTCGAGCTCTACCGCCGGCTGATCGACCTCTACCTCGACGTCCACGCCTACCAGTCGGCTGCCGCGGACGAGCCGGCCCTGGCGCGGCGGGTCTACGATCACCGCGACCTCGCCGGCTGCTTCGAGCCGCTGCTCGCCGAGCTCGAGAGCCGGACCCGCCTGCCGCACGGCCGCGCGCCGTACGCGCCGTTCGTCCGCGACGGCCGGATCGCCGGGTGCGCCCTGCCCGCCGCGATCGACGGCACGCGGCTGTACTGGCTGGTGCGCTGCCCGCCGGGCACCGATCGGGAAGCCGCGCGCGCGGTCAAGCTGGCGGCGTGCGGCCGGCTCGAGGTCGTCCACCGCCACGCGCTGCGCGGCGTCGCGGTCCGGCCGCTCGCCAGCGTCCCGTTCCGCCACGACTTCGATCCCGACGTCGCGTTCCACGAGATCGTCGCCGACGGCGAGGAGTGGGACTTCGCGCTGCGCGAGGGCAAGCTCGGCTACGTCGCCGAGGGCCCGATCGCGGCGTGCGAGACCTACCTGTTCTGGCGCGCGGTCTGATCCAGTTCTCTCGATGAACTCAGGGGGGAAACATCAAAGACGATGTGCAAGACAGAGCTCACCAAGCTGATCGAGTTCGGCAAGCTTTCGGCGATCACTCCCGAAGAACGAGCATTCGTGATCGAGGCGTGCCTCGGCTACTATATCCTCAACGAGCCTCCCAAGGAGCTCCTCGAGGTCGTGTGCCGGGTGAGCTCGATGTTCATCGCACTGCTCGAAAAGCAGGATATCAACTACGTAAAAGCCGCTCCCTATATCTGCTCCACCCAGGGCAGGTTTTATGGTGTCCTGGAAGAACCCCCCGGAGAGACCGACGAAGTTGCCCGCGATCAAATGCTGCGAGCGCTGAAGTCGCCCTCGATCGCCGTCCAGCTCAACGCTCACCGCACGCTGGTGGCGCAGATCGCCGACATATCTACGTACCGCGTGCGCTCTGGGCCGACCAATCGTAAGCTGCAGCCGCTCGGCAGCAAGGGAACGCAGACCGTTCGCTACGGTGCCGTCGAACACATGGGCGGCATCGTGTTGGCCCCGACGACCCAGCGCCACATTCCGGCGAGCTCGCTCAACACCACGATAGGCGCCCCGAACCCAAACAACATGCCGGCGGTCTCCGGTCAGTCTGGCACGGCGGAAAAATTCCTGCAGGTGGCGGGTTGGCTAAAACTATCGCGCTCGGATCAGCGCTGGTATTGCCTCGGCATCCTGGGATTCCTGCTCGCGCCGGGCGCCCATTCGCTCTACGAGGTCGCGCGCACCGTCGAGTGCAATGACATCGCTGAGTGTATGCCCCGCTACCGGTATTGCGGTTTCCTCAGCTTCGAGATGCAGCGAGCACCGTGGTACAAACCGATGATGCAGAAGTTCGGGTCCGCGATGCGGTTTGGGTACTGGGGCGATCTGGAGGCGGTGTGCTACGAGCTGGTAAAGAGCCAGAAGCTGACCCACGAATTGTGGGAGCTTGTCTTCACGTTTCTCGATCTCCCGTTCCTGACCCCCGATCTCTGGTCGACGGAGCTCCAGAAGAAAATATCGTAACGGCTGAAATGACGCGGTCCGCGTCGCGGCCTAGCGGCGCGCGGGGGAGCGCGGGGGGATCCTGGCTTCGACCGCGGCGACGCTGGCCTCGCTGGTCTGGACCAGCTGGGCGAGCCCCGCGGTGGCCTGGGTGACGACCTGGCCGGCCTGGGCGATCGGCGGGGCCGTGAGCTGCTGGATCTGCGCGGCGACGCCCTGCTGCTGGGCGGCGAGCTGGCGCTGCAGCGTGGCGAGCAGCGCGTCGATCTGCGTCGACGCGGTGCGCGCGGCGGTCTCGACGGTCTGGCGCGCGGTGGTGAGCTGCGCGAGCAGGCCGGTCTTGCCGGTGGTGAGCCCCTGCTCGGCGGTCGACTGCGCCTGATCGATCACCGTCGTGAGCTGCTGGACGATCGGTGCGATCTGCTGCTGCGCGGCGTTGGCGGCGCTGGTGAGCGCGCTGCCGCCCTGGGTCGCGCCCTGGGTGATGGCTGTGCGGGCGGGCACGGCCATCGCCTCGGGGAGGTCGTCGACCGGGATCGCCGTGATCACCGCGATCGCCGTCGCCAGCGCCGACTCGAGGGTGGCGACCAGCGCGTCGCCGGTGTCGAGCAGCGTCGCGACCTGGGCGCCGAGCGCGCCGAGCGCCGAGGTCGCCGTGGTGGCCAGGCTGGTGACCTGACCGGTGACCGCGCCGAGCACGGTGCGCGCCGCGTCGACCGCCTGGGTCAGCGGCTGGCGCGCGGTGTCGAGCTGACCGACGACGTCGTCCTCGATCGCGGCGAGCGCGGCCTCGAGCTGGCCGCGCAGCGCGGCGAGCTGGCCGTCCACCGCGGCGAGCGCCGAGCGCGCGGCGGCGACCGGCTGGGCGAGCTGGGTCGCCTGGGTCCGCGCGCCGGTCGCCACCGCCGCCAGCGCCGCGAGGTCCGCCGCCGGGGCCCTGGCCGCGCGCGCCCGGGTCTGGGCGGCGGCGACCCGGGCCTCGATGCGCGCCACGGCGCCGGTGATCTGGGCCTCGAGGCCGCCGAGGTGGCCGCCGAGCTGGGCGAGCTGCGCCGTCACGCGCCGTCGCCGTCGAACAGCTGGGCCAGCTGGGCGCGCGCGTCGGCCACCGCGTTGCGGGCGCGCTGGGTCTGCGCCTCGGCGTCGTCGGCCAGGCCGCGCAGGCTGGCGTCGGTGTCGGCCGTGGCCTGCTGGACATCGGCCTGCAGCGCGGCCACCGACTGGCCGACCGCGGCGTTCGCATTGCCGACCTTGCCGTCGAGCTGGCCGGCGGCGCCGGTGACCGCGCCCTCGAGATCGCCGACCGCGACGCTCGACCCCGCCTCCAGGCTGGCCTGGGCCGCCGCGGCGTCGGGCTGGACGCTGACCGTCGCGGCGCCCACCGCCGCGCTGTCGTCGTCGAACGTCTCGATCAGGATCGCGCCCTGCTTGACCGTGACCACGCCGATGTTGCCGCTGTGCGCGCGGCGCAGCTCGAGCTCGGGCAGGCTGTCGACGTACCAGTGGCGCAGCGAGGTCTCGCTGGTCGCGTTCTTGCCGAACAGGATGTGGTTGCCCTGGCTGGCGAGCGGCAGCCGCACGCTCGGCCCCCAGTCGAGGAACCGGGTCAGCCGGGCGTGGTCCAGGCTCACCGCGACCACGACCCGCGCGTCGCGGTACGCCGGGAAGTACAGGTGGCCGGGCTGGAACAGCGGCGCGAACGGCACCTCGATCGTCACGTTCCAGGTCGGCAGCGCCACGCGGTAGCGGTCCTGCGAGGTCGCGTCGTCCTCGTAGACGGTGTACGCGCGATCGCCGGTCTCGCCGACCGCGGACACGATGCGACCCTCGACCTCGATCGGATAGCGCGGCGTGCGGAACGCGGGCACGCGGCTGCGCGGGTCGTCCTCGTGCTCGAGCCGGGCGGCGATCTCGATCGCGTAGATCGTCGAGTCGAGGTCGACGTCGAACTCGGCGGACTCGTCGAGCGCACGCGCGGACAGCTCGAGCTCGACCACGCGCAGGGTCTCGCCGAACCCGGCGAGGTGCGCGCTGAACGTGTCGGCGTCGAGCTGGATCCCGGCGCCGGGCGCGAGCGCGAGCTCGGGGAACCGGCGAAACGCGACCTGCAGCTCGTGGCGACCGGCGGCCAGCCGCCGCGCGTCGCGCTCGACCCGCGCCGACACGTCGTCGAGGATCGGCGTGTGGACCAGGACGTCGCGGGTCAGCGGTGGCCGCGCCTGCGGCAGGTCGACCGCGGTGACCGCGTCCATGCCGGTCCACGAGTTCAGGAATCGCTGCTGGTGGCGCACCGGCTCGGGGACGGAGACCTCGAGCTCGGCGACGGTGTCGCGGTCGAGCGCACCGGGCGCGGCCACCCGCGGCTTGGCGCTCGCCAGGTGAACGCCGCGGCTTGCGTAATCGAGGTAGTAGTGACCGGCGCACGACGCGGCCAGCCAGGCGACGAAGTCGTGGAACGACGCGTCGTCCTCACCGAGGCCGAGGCAGATCAGCGGGCGCTTGCGGGTCAGCTCGGGCCACGCGACGTCCAGCGTCAGCTCGCCGACCAGCTGGGCGCGGACCACATCGGCCAGGCTCTGGCCGACGTACACCGCGGTCGGGTGATGCCCCGACCACGCCGCGCACGCCGGATCGACCAGCGTCAGGCCGTAGCGCCGGAACCGCACCGGGCGGCCGGCGAGGTCCTCGGTGACCAGCTCGACGAACCGCCGTGCGACCACCGCGCCGCGCACGGTCAGCGGCGGCGGCGGCGTGCCGAGGTAGTGCGCGCGCGCCACGCCGACCTCGATCTCGATCGGGGCGTCGCCGGTCAGCACCTGGTGCAGCGCCTCGCCGGCGTCGTCGGCGCGGACCCAGAACACGACCTCGCCGCGGAAGCCGTACGGCGCGAGCGACAGCTGCAGCCGCTTGAGGTTGGCGCCCGGCACCGCGGTCGACGCCCCCGCGCTCCACACCGCGAGCGTGCATGCGAGCTCGTCCTGGAAGCCGCGCTCGCCGGCGCCGCGCTCGGTCATCGGCGGTCTCCGGGGCAGTCGGCCGGCGACATCGGCCGGACGCGGTCGTGCAGGCGGAGCAGCGCGGCGCCGAGCCGCGCATGCAGCGGGCTGCCGGGCGGCAGCACGTAGGCGAACTGCTCGGAGATCGCGAGGTCACCGCGCAGGATCGCCCCGTCGAGCGACAGCGCGCGCTTGTGCATGCACAGCACCTCGCGCGGCCCGGCGATCGCCGCCAGCGTGCCATCGGCGAACGCGCGGAAACAGTCCCCGACGTCGGCCGGGGCGCAGTGGACCTGGGCACCGTCGGGGTAGCGCTCGCCGACCAGCGCCTCGCCGTGCGCGGCGGCCTCGACCAGCGCGCGCAGCGGATCGTCGCCCAGCACCGGCGGCGGCCCGCTGCCCAGCGCGCCGGACACCCCGAGTGCGATCCCGACGGCCGCCCACAGCGCGACCAGCAAGCGCCCCGTGCCCGACCGCGCGAGCCAGCGCACGGCGGCCCACGGCCCGCCCACCGTGGCGTCGAGCCGGCGCCAGCGCAGCGGCGGCCCGCCGGGGAACCCGGTGAACGTGTTGAGCAGCCACGACGCGAGCGCCAGCGCGCCCAGCGCGGCCAGCCCGTAGCCCAGCCCGCGCAGCGCCAGGTACCCGAAGCGGCCGCCGCGGGTGTTGCCGGCCCGCGGCGCCGCGCGCGCGGCGTCGTCGGCCTTGACGATCGCGGTGGTCTCCGTGATCAGGTACGGCAGCGACAGCTCGAACGCCTCGGTCAGCTCGGCGCGAGCCGGCCCCCCGAGCACCCCGAGGTCGAGCTCGCACGCCGCGAGCCGGGCGCGCAGCGTGTCGGGCGCCAGCTCGACGAGCTCGAGCCGCCAGTCCTCGGCCTTCGCCATCGCGCGCAGCGCATCGATCGCGAGGCCGCTGACCGCGCCGGCGCCTCCGGTGATCACGAACGGCGGAGCGGCCGCGAACCCGACGATCAGCCGGTCGCCCCACGATCCGGTCGCACGGCCCGGGGGGCACGCCGCGCGCGCCGGTCCGGCGAGCGCAACCACCAGGCCGATCGCCACGCAGGCTGTGCGCACCACGCCCTCATGCTACGCAGCGCGCACGGCCCGCCCCAGGGGTCAAAATGTCCGGGGCGTCGAGCGGGTGGCGCGGTCCAGCGCTGCCCGCGTCACGGAAAGCTGACCCGGTGGCGGCCGGCGAGCTCGCGCAGGCGCGCTGGCAGGACGCAGCCGTCGCGGCAAGGGGATGGCTCGGCGTCCGCGTCATGCCAGGGGTCGGCCACCGGGTCGAGGACCAGCAGGCCGTGCGCCCAGCTCGGAGCGAGCCCGCCACTCTCGGGAGTCGCGTCGTCCGTCGAGATCAGCCCGATGCTGGGCGTGCAGTGCGGGATCCCGGACGGCCCGAGGCCGCAGACCAGCACCGCCTCGTGGTCCTCCGTGGCGTAGGCCGAGTGCTGGCTCGCGGGGTCCCAGGTTCGATACGGATCGAAGCTGCGGAGCACGAGCTGCAGCTCGTTGCCCTCGGCGCCGGCGATCGCATCGTCGAGCTGCACCTCCGCCTCGTGGCCGGAATAGTGAGCGGCCGCGCAGTCCGGGATCCGGTCGACGAACCAGCCGCGCTTCGTCCGCAGCCCGACCACACACTCGGTCTCGTGGACCTGGGAGACGAAGATCCGGAGCTCGTCCCAGGGCGCATGCTGGCCGGGTGGCCACGCCGGATCCGGTTTCTGCGACGGGTCGGGATCCGCGAGGGCCGCGACGATCGTGACGTCGCTCGGGCCGCACCGCTCGCCCTGCTGGGTGCACCATGGCTCGAGGCTCGCCACCGGCCCCTGCAGGGGGTGCGTCCGGGTCACCTCGCTGGTCGCGGTCGGGTCGAGCGCGATGAGTCGCTCGCGGACGATCCGCGTGTGCCGGACCTGCAGGGAGTCGCGGTACGCGGCGAGCGCGGCCGCGGTGTCGCGGCGCCGCTCCAGCACGCGCCCGAGGTTGTACAGCGCCGCCGCGCGCACCCTGGGCTCCGCCGCGTTCGCGGCTTGCCGGCACACCGCCTCGGCGCGCGTCAGATCGCCGACCTCGCGCAGC
>DATAPF010000378.1:0-32151 GCA_036265355.1 Kofleriaceae bacterium
GCGGTGCGCACCGGCGACACCCCGGTCGGCGAGCGCGCCAAGCTGGCCAGGCGGCCGTCTCACATCCTGGTCACGACGCCGGAGTCCCTGTACATCCTGCTGACGTCCGAGCGCGGCCGCGCCGGGCTGTCCCGGCTGCGCACCGTGATCGTCGACGAGATCCACGCGATCGCCGGCGACAAGCGCGGCGCCCACCTCGCGCTGTCGCTCGAGCGGCTCGATCGCCTGGTCGGCCAGGCCACCGGGCGCGCGCCGGTCCGGGTCGGGCTGTCGGCGACCCAGAAGCCGATCGCCACGATCGCCCGGCTGCTGGTCGGCACCCGCCGCCCGCTGCCGCACATCGTCGACGCCGGCCATCGCCGCGAGCTCGACCTGGCGATCGAGCTGTGCGACGACGAGCTCGGCGCGGTCGCGTCCAACGAGCAGTTCGGGCGGATCTACGACCGGATCGCCGCGCTGGTCCACCAGCACCGCTCGACGATCGTGTTCGTCAACACCCGGCGGCTGGTCGAGCGCGCCGCCGCGGCGCTCGAGCAGCGGCTCGGCGAGGACCACGTCGTCGCGCACCACGGCTCGATGTCGCGCGCGCTGCGGCTCGCCGCCGAGCACAAGCTCAAGCACGGCCAGGTCAAGTGCGCGGTCGCCACCGCGTCGCTCGAGCTCGGCATCGACGTCGGGACCGTCGACCTCGTGGTCCAGCTCGGCTCGCCGCGCTCGATCGCCACCCTGCTCCAGCGAGTCGGCCGGTCCGGCCACCACCTCAGCGGCACACCCAAGGGCCGGCTGTTCGCGCTGACCCGCGACCAGCTCGTCGAGTGCGCCGCGCTGGTCCGCGGCGTCCGGCGCGGCAACCTCGACGCCATCGCGCTGCGCGACGCACCGCTCGACATCCTCGCCCAGCAGATCGTCGCCGCCGCCGCCGCCGAGGCGATCCCCGAGCACGAGCTCGTGCAGATGATCCGCGGCGCCGCGCCGTACGCCGAGCTCCCCGACGACAAGCTCGAGCAGGTGCTGACCATGCTGTCCGAGGGCGTGTCGGATCGCCGCGGCCGGGCCGGAGCCCACCTCCACCGCGACCGGGTCGCCGGCGTGGTGCGCGGCCGGCGCGGCGCGCGGCTCGCCGCGATCACCTCGGGCGGAGCGATCCCGGACAACAACAACTACGCCGTCGTGCAGTGGCCCGAGGAGACCAAGGTCGGCGAGGTCGACGAGGACTTCGCGATCGAGAGCTCGGCCGGCGACATCTTCCAGCTCGGCAACACGGCGTGGCGGATCCGCCGGATCGAGGCCGGCCGCGTGCTGGTCGAGGACGCGCGCGGCCAGCCGCCGACCATCCCGTTCTGGTTCGGCGAGGCCCCGGCGCGAACCCGCGAGCTGTCCGACGAGGTCAGCGCGCTGCGCGGCGAGATCGACACCCGGCTCGCCGCGGGCCAGGACGCCGCGCTCACCGCGGCCTGGCTCGCCGCCGAGACCAGCATGTCGCTCGGCGCCGCCCACCAGATCGTCGCCTACCTCGCCGCCGGCCGCGCCGCGCTCGGCAGCCTGCCGCGCAACGATCTGCTGATCGCCGAGCGGTTCTTCGACGAGGGCGGCGGCATGCAGCTCGTGCTGCACGCCCCGCTCGGCGGCCGGATCAACCGCGCCTGGGGCCTGGCGCTGCGCAAGAAGTTCTGCCGCACCTTCGACTTCGAGCTCCAGGCGGCCGCGACCGACGACGGCATCGTGATCTCGCTCGGCCAGCCCCACAGCTTCCCGCTCGACACGGTGTTCGGCTACGTGCCATCGCACCAGGCGGAAGACCTCCTGGTCCAGGCGCTGCTCGACCGGCCGATGTTCGAGATCCGGTGGCGGTGGAACGTCACCCGGTCGCTCACCGTGCTGCGCCGGCGCGCCGGCAAGCGCATCGCGCCCCACCTGATCAAGATGCGGGCGGCCGACACGCTGTCGGTCGTGTTCCCCGCCGCCCAGGCGTGCGCCGAGAACATCCCCGGCGATCGCGAGATCCCTGACCACCCTCTCGTGTTCGAGACCATCCGCGACTGCCTGGTCGAGGCGATGGACGCCGCCGGCCTGCGCGCGATGATCGAGCGCCTCGAGCGCGGCGAGATCCGGGTGCTCGCGCGCGACACCGTCGAGCCCAGCCCGCTGTCGCACGAGCTGCTCAACGCCAACCCGTACGCGTTCCTCGACGACGCCCCGCTCGAGGAGCGCCGGACCCGCGCGGTCCAGCTCCGCCGCGGCCTGCCGCCGACCTCCGGCGCGTCCACCGCCGACGACGCCCGCGCGCTCGGCACGCTCGACCCCGCGGCGATCGCCGCGGCGAGCGACGAGGTCGCCCCCACCGTGCGCGACGCCGACGAGCTGCACGACGCGCTGCTCGCGCTGTGGCTGGTCCCCGAACGCCTGGGCGACCGCCTCGGCCCCGGCGCTCCCGGCGTCCGCGACTGGCTGGCCGCGCTGACCGAGACCGGCCGGGCCTGCCGGATCCGCTGGGAGGCGCGCGGCGAGACCGGTGCCGTCGTCCACGCTGCGTGGGTTGCCACCGAGCGCCTGGGCGCCGTGCGCGCCGTGCTGACCGGCCCGTGCAGCCTCGAGTGCGTGCCGAACATCGCGACGCCGTCGTGGTCGGTGATCCCCGATCGCGAGATCGGCATTCTCCGCATCGTCTCGGCCCACCTCGACCACCGCGGCCCGGTCAACGCGCGCGGCCTCGCCGGCGGGCTAGGCCTGGCGCTGCCCGACGTGCTCGCCGCGCTGCTCGCCCTCGAGGCCGACGGCGCGATCCTCCGCGGCTCGTTCACGTCGGCCGCCCCGGCGCCCCGGCGCGGCGCCACCACCGCGCGCGAGGCGCTGGCAGCCGCCGACGACACCGGCGCGCTGTACGACCTGGAGTGGTGCAACCGCCGCGTGCTCGCGCGGATCCACCGGCTCACCCTCGCCCGGCTGCGCAAGGAGATCGAGCCGGTCAGCGCCGCCGCCCTGATGCGCTTCCTCCTGCGCTGGCAGCGCGTCGCGCGTCACACCCAGCTGATCGGCGCCGACGGCCTGGCGCGCATCGTCGAGCAGCTCCAGGGCTTCGAGACCGCGGCCGGCGCGTGGGAGCGCGAGGTCCTGCCGGCGCGCCTGCACGGCTACGACCAGAGCTGGCTCGATCAGCTCTGCCTCGCCGGCCAGGTCGCGTGGTGCCGGCTCAGCCCGCGCCGCGCTGCAGCCGGACCGGAGTCCCCGGACGCCGACGAGGAGACCGACGCCGAGGCTGCTGCCGCGCCGGAACCCGCCGCGGCCCGCCGCGATCCGCGCGCGAAGCGCCCCGCGGACAAACCGGGCGAACCGTACAACCTCGCCGAGGCCGGCGCCGAGGCCGCCCGGCTCACCGGCGCGCCTCGCGAGCAGATCGCCGCCGCGGCCGCCGCGGCGATCGCCGGCAAGTGCCCGCCCCACGACGCCAGCGCGATCGTCACACTGGTCACGCGCAGCGCGATGCTTCGCCGGAGCTCCGAGGATCTCGACGAACCGGAGGGCATCGAGGAGGCGCCTGTGCCGTCGCGGAGCGCGAAGCTCACCGCCGCGCTGGAGCGAGCGCGCAACCGAGCACCCGCGGCTCCCCGCCCCCCCGCCCCCACGTGGGGGTCCGCGGAGGGTTCCTCTGCGCCGACCGGCACCGCCAACGCGGCCCCGGTCCCGGTCCACGATTCCGCGGAAGCGTATGAAGCCAACCAGATCTCCGGCGAGCGCGACGCACGCGATCCCGCCCCCACGTGGGGGTCCGCAGATCGTTCCTCCGCGCCGAGCCGCTCCGCCAACGCGGATCCGGACCCGGTCCCGGTCCCGGTCCACGACTCTGCGGAACCACCCGACGAACGCGAGCAGTTCCTGCGGGAGACCCTCGAGCTCATCGCTGAAGATCGCGAGGCGCCGCCGCGACGCCACTCCGCCCCACCGCGCCGCGTACCTCTGCCAGAGCCCCCCGCCGCCCCTCCACCACCCCGTCCCGGCCGCTCGGCCCCGTCGCGGTCGGCCCCGCTCACGCTGATGCTCCGCCGCGACGCCTCGTGGCTGCGCGCAGCCGCCGCGGTCAGCCAGGGCGAGCCGCCAGCGCTCGGCCCCCAGGCCATCCAGGTTCGCGATCACCTCGCCACCTCCGGCGCCTCGTTCCTCGCCGACCTGGTCGCCACGATCGACCTGCCACCCGACGAGATCGAGGACGCGCTGTGGGAGCTGGTCGGCGCCGGCCTGGCGACCGCCGACGGCTTCGCCAGCCTGCGCGTCCTGGTCTCGCGCCGCCGGGGCGAGGTCAAGAGCCACTTCGACCGGATCACCGCGACCACCGCCGCCGCCACCCCGGTCCGCAAGTGGCAGGACGCGATCCGCAAGGCGCGCACCCGCGATCGCGAACGGCCCGGCCACGCGCTGCGCTCGCTGCCCACTGCCGCCGGCCGGTGGTCGCTGCTGCCGCCGACCGACACCGCCTCGGTCGACGCCGAGGCCTCGGCGCGCCAGCTCCTGCACCGCTACGGCGTGGTGTTCCGCGATCTGCTGCTCCGCGAGTCCAGCCTCCCGCCGTGGCGCGATCTGCTGATCGCCCTGCGGCGGCTCGAGGCCCGCGGCGAGATCCGCGGTGGCCGGTTCGTCACCGGCTTCGTCGGCGAGCAGTTCGCGCTGCCCGAGGCGCTCGACGAGCTCCGCGCCGTCCGCCACCCCGGCCCGACCCCCGACGTCTGCCGGGTCGCCGCGACCGATCCGGCGAACCTCGTCGGCATCCTGTCGCCCGGCCCGCGCGTCCCCGCGATCGTCGGCAACCTGGTGCTCTACGTCGAGGGCCACGCCGTCGCGTCGCTCGAGGCCGGCAAGCTCGTGCTGCGCGCCCCGTTGCCACCCGGGGCCCGGATCGACGACGATCTCACCTATCACCCGCCGCCGCGCCCCGCGGCGGTCGCGACCCAGGCCGCCCTGCCGCTATGACCATGCCCCCCGAGACCGACCGTGCGGCGAGCGCGCCGCCGCCGGACGTCGCGCCGGTCGAGACCACCGCCGCTCCCCTGCCGCGCGATCGCAAGGCGCGCGCGGCCCGCATCATGGAGATCCTCGATCGCTACTTTCCGGCGGTCGACATCCCGCTCGACCACGGCGACCCGTTCCAGCTCCTGGTTGCCGTGATCCTGTCGGCGCAGTGCACCGACGCACGCGTCAACATGGTCACCCCCGCGCTGTTCGCCCGCGCGCCGGACGCCCGCGCGATGGCGAAGCTGACCGCGCCGCAGATCATGCCGTACATCCGGACCTGCGGCCTCGCGCCGAGCAAGGCCCGGTCGATCGCCGGCATGAGCCGCCTGCTGGTCACCGAGCACGGGGGCGAGGTCCCGCGCGACATGGCGGCCCTGGAGGAGCTGCCCGGCGTCGGCCACAAGACCGCCAGCGTCGTGATGGCGCAGGCGTTCCAGGAGCCGGCGTTCCCGGTCGACACCCACATCCACCGGCTCGCCGGGCGCTGGCAGCTGTCCCGGGCGCGCAGCGTCGAGGAGGTCGAGCGCGACCTCAAGGCGGTGTTCCCGCGCGAGCGGTGGAACACGCTGCACCTGCAGATCATCTATTTCGGCCGCCAGTACTGCCCCGCGCGCGGCCACGAACCGGCGGCGTGCCCGATCTGCAGCTGGGCGATGTCGAAGGCGCGCGCCGCGGCCGAGGTTCGCCAGGGCCTGAGCAAGCCGGTGCGGGCCGCCGGGCCAGCGCGCCGCGGAACCGCGAAGCCCGGCGCAAGAACCGGAGCATCGCGCCGCACCTGACGACCTGTCCGTCCGGGTCCGCCGGCGATGTTCTGCTACGGCGCCGCGGCGGCCTGGCAGTGCGCGGTTCAGGCGCGTACGTCCGCTGCGCTCGGTCCGCCCGGGTAACGCCGCCGGTACTCGGCGAGCAGCGGCAGCGCCGCGCGACAGTCGCCGTCGCGAGCGGTCACGACGGCGAGCCGGGCAAGCACCTCGGCATCGCGCGGCGAGCCGGGGAACGCGGCGCGGAACCCGGCGAGGCAGGCCCGGCGCCCGGGATCGGTCTGCTCCATGGTGCAGCGCAGGTAGCGCGCGGGCATCGCGAGCGCCGCGGCATCGGGGTGCCGGTCGAGCTGATCGAGCGCCGCGCGCGCCGCGGCATCGTCGGCCGCGGCCGCCGCCAGCCTCGCGAGATCGAGCAGCGCGGAGGCCGCCTCCGGCGACGCCGGCGCATCCGCGACCAGCGCGCGCAGCGCGACGCGCGGTGTCGCCGCGAACTCGACGGAGTCGCGCGCGACGATCACGCGGTGACGGAACGCGTCGATGTCCGCGCCGGCGAAGGACATGCCGCGGCGCGTGCTCATGGCGCGGATCGGCATCCATCATCGGCTGCTGTTCCGCGTCGAGGAGCACCGGCTCAGGTGCTCGACCTCGTCACGCGCGAGTGCCTGATGACGATCTTGAAGCGTATGCGAACCGCGGCGTGATCCGATCAACCTGCAGCCCGCCGGTTCGGCGTCGCCGACCTCGTTCAATCCTGCTGCAGGGCGGTGATGGGGTCGAGGCGCGAGGCCTTCCACGCCGGGTAGAATCCGAAGAAGACGCCCACGGCCACCGAGAACCCCAGCGCGAGGAGCACCGCGTTGACGGGGATGGCGACGTCCCAGCCGAGGATGCGTTTCATCGCGTATGGGCCTGCTGCGCTCGCGGCGACCCCTGCAATACCGCCGCAGAGGCACAGCATCACGCCTTCGACGAGGAACTGCGCCTGCACGGCACGCTGCGTCGCGCCGACGGCCATGCGCAGGCCGATCTCGCGGGTCCGCTCGACCACCGAGGCGAGCATCATGTTCATGATGCCGATCCCGCCCACGATGAGCGAGATGCAGGCGACACTGATGAGCAGGGTGGCGAACGTGCGGCCCACCTCGAGCTCGGCGTTGGCAGCCTCCTCGAAGTGGACGATGTGGAAATCGTCGTCGTCGCCCGGAGCGATGTGGTGCCGCTCGCGGAGCAGATCCGTGATCTCGGCCGTGGCCCGCTTGACCGCCGCGGGCGAGACCGTCCGGCACATGATGTCGTCTACGGAAGCGAAGCCCTTGCCGCGGATCCGACGCTGCGCCGAAGTGTACGGGAGGAAGACCACGTCATCCTGGTCCCGCCCCCACGGGCTCTGCCCCTTGACCCCGAGCACGCCTACGACGTTATAGAAGAAGCTCCCGATCCGCACGTTCCGCCCCACGGCCTCCCCGTTGCGGAAGAGCCGCTCGCGCACCGTGCGCCCGATCAGCACCACGGGATCCGCCCCTTCCACGTCGCGATCGGTGAACGCCGCGCCCTCGACGATCGTCCACTTCCAGGTGTCCAGGTACGAGACCGAGATCCCGCGAGCGCGCGTGGTCCAGTTGCCGTTCGGCGACACGACCGACACCACCGTGTCGCTCTGCAGCGCGACGCTCTGCATGCGCGGCACCTCGGCGAGGATCGCCGCTGCGTCCTCCGCCGTGAGGGTGACGGCGGCATGGCTGCCGGTGCGCGCCCCGCTGATGTTGCGCGAGCCCGCCGAGATATACACGAGGCCCTTTCCGAGCGCCGCGAGCTGCGCCTCGGCCCGCCGCTGGCCCGCCTTCCCGATCGCTACCACCCACACGACCGCTGCAATGCCGATCGCTATA
This sequence comes from Kofleriaceae bacterium, assembly GCA_036265355.1. Lineage (GTDB taxonomy): Bacteria > Myxococcota_A > Polyangia > Haliangiales > Haliangiaceae > JABFXX01. The sequence continues at coordinate 7,658 of DATAPF010000378.1, forward strand.
CTGAACGCGGTCAGCGCCGTGCGCCCCTTGCGCTGCGCGAGCGCCCGCAACGCCTGCCGCACCAGGACGCCGCCCATCCTGTACGGGCGCACGCCCGTCGAGCGGGGCCGGCTCTCCGGCACGGGCTTGGTCACGAGCTATCCGATCCCGAGCCGGGCATTGAGCTCGGCCAGCCGCGCCCGGCTCACGCGAAGCACGGCGCCACTGCACAGCCGCAGGCTGGAGTCTCCGGACGGCTGCGGCTCGATCGCGGCGACCCGAGCGAGGTTGACGATCGCCGAGCGATGGATCCGGCAGAACCGCGCCGGATCGAGCAACTCCTCGAGCGACTGCATGCGCTCGCGGTGGAGCAGCGCCTCGCCGGCGACGTGGATCTCGGCGTACGGGCCACTCGCCGCGATGTAGTCGATCTCGGACACCGCGACGATCCGGATCTCCTTGCGCTCGCGGACCGCGATCCGCTCGATGAACTGCGCCGGTGCGTGCGGGGCCGGCTTGCCGTCGGTCGCGGCCAGCAGGTGGACGAGCTGGGTGCGCAGCTCGTCGGTCGTGCGCAGCCGGATCAGCTCGTGCGCGCGGCTCGCCGCCTGATCGAACCGCGCGTCATCGAACGGCTTGAGCAGGTAGTCGACCGCCGCCAGCTCGAACGCGCGCAGCGCGTAGCGATCGTGGGCGGTCACGAAGATGACCGGCGGCATCCGCTCGGCGCCGATCGTGCGCACCACGTCAAGCCCGGTGAGCTCGGGCATCTGAACGTCGAGCAGCACGAGATCCGGATCGCCGGTCAGGATCGCCTCGATCGCCTCGCGGCCGTCGGCGCTGGTCCCGGCGAGCTCGAGGTCGGGCCGCCGGGCGATCAGGTCGATCAGCCGCCGGCGCGCCGGCTGCTCGTCGTCGACGACCAGCACGCGCAGCTTCACGCGCCGGCCTCCTCGTCGAGCGTGCGGTACGGGAGCTCGACCACCGCGACCGTGCCGCGCTCGCAGTCATCCGCGAGCCGCAGCGCGCTGCGGCCGGGGTAGAGCTGCGCGAGCCGCGCCGCGGTGTTCGACAGCCCGATCCCTTCGCGCGCGGTGGGATCGAGCCCCGGGCCGTTGTCGCGCACCGTGATGTGGAGACGGTCGCCGCAGCGCTCGATGCGGAGCTCGATCGCGCCGAGCCCGCGGATCCGGCCGATCCCGTGCTCGATCGCGTTCTCGACCAGCGGCTGGAGCACGAACGCCGGGACCAGCGCATCGTCGAGCCCGTCCTCGATCGCGAACGACGTGGTCAGCCGATCGCTGAATCGATGCTTCATGATCTCGAGGTAGCCGCGGATGAACTGCAGCTCTTCGGCGAGCCGGACCTCGGGCTGCTGCGCGACGTCGAGCGTGCGGCGCAACAGCTCGCTCAGCCGGGCGACCACGGTCCGCGTCGCGGCCGGGTCGCTCTCGACCAGCGCCGAGATCGTGTTCAGCGTATTGAACAGAAAATGCGGGTTGAGCTGCATCTGCAGCGCGTGCAGCCTGGACTCGGCGAGCTGGACCTCGATCGCCGCCGCGCGCGCCTGCTGGGCCTCGCGCTGCAGCAGGTAGCGGTGCGCCAGGCCGGCCGCCAGCACCGCCGCGAACAGCGGGAGATCGAGCGTCATGTAGTCGGCGATCCGGGTGAACGATGCGCTGCATACGACGCCGGCACGGTGCTCGTAGCCGTGGAGGAGCGCGCGTGCCGTGCTCATCGCGGCGCTCAGCATCAGCCCCCACGCGATCACGCGTGCGACCCGGACCGGCCGGAAGTCATCGCCGAGGTTGCGCGCGATCCGGAACGCCAGGGGAGTGACCAGGGCCCACGCCGTGCAGATCATGAACTGCGCGAAGATCGGCCCCCACCAGGTGAAATCGTCGTCGCTGTCGAGCAGGTTGAAGAACACCAGGTGCCCCGCGCTGCTCAGCGCGGCCACGCCCCACCACACGATCAGGATCCACCGCGACAGCATGCGGGGCGGGGGCAGGCTCGGAACCGCGACCGTCAGCACACCGGACACCATACTCGACGCCGCCCGTGGTGGTCGAGGTGTGACCTGAAACCGCCGCCCGGCGCCACGAGCCGCGGTCCCCGCGTCACGAACTGTGATCGACCGCGCCACCGGCCCTTGCGATCCAGCGCGGGCCGCGCCGAGCGCCAGGAGCCGCGATCCGTGCCCGCGATCCTGCGACTGGTGCCAGGCTCCCGGCGCAAGCACCTCGCATCGCGCAGGCTCGCACCGCAATGCCGCTTCGTTTCGCCTGCCTCGCGGTCCCGATCGTCGCCGTCTCGGCCGTCGCGTATGCCGGCTACCACTACCTCGGCGGCAAGCAAGACGGACCGCCGCGGTTCACCACCCTGAAGGTCGACAAGGGGCCGATCGTCGCCCGCGTCACCGCCTCGGGGACGCTCTCGGCGCTCGTCACCGTGCAGGTCGGTAGCCAGGTCTCCGGGCGCATCCTGGAGCTCGCCGCCGACTTCAACTCGCCGGTGCAGAAGGACCAGATCATCGCCAAGCTCGACCCCGAGCTGTTCCAGGCCGCCGTCGACCTGGCGAAGGCGAACCTCCTTACCGACCAGGGCAACCTGGAGAAGGCCAAGGTGCAGGCTACCGACGCCGATCGCATCGCCAAGCGCTCCCAGGAGATGTTCAGGCAGAAGCTCATCGCCGAGGCCAACGCCGACACCGATCAGGCCAACGCCGACGCCGCCCGCGCCAACGTCACGGCCATGAAGGGCCAGGTCGAGCGCGACCGCGCCGCCCTCGCGCAGGCGGAGACGAACCGCAAGTACACCGTCATCAAGTCGCCCATCAGCGGCACCGTCATCTCGCGCAACGTCGACGTCGGGCAGACCGTCGCGGCCTCGCTGCAGGCGCCGATCCTCTTCACGATCGCCGAGGACCTGAAGAAGATGCAGGTCGATACCAGCGTGGCCGAGGCCGACGTGGGCAAGCTCGTCCCCGGCGTGGCCACCACCTTCACCGTCGACGCGTTTCCCGGCGAGCACTTCAGGGGGATGGTGCGGCAGATCCGCAACGCCGCCACCACGGTGCAGAACGTCGTCACTTACGACGCCGTCATCGACGTGGAGAACCAGCTCATGACCGGCTCGAGCGACTTCAAGCTCCGGCCGGGGATGACGGCGAACGTCACCTTCATCTACGCCCAGAACAACGACGCTCTGCGCATCCCCAACGCGGCGCTGCGCTTCCACATGGGCGGCACCGGCGGCAGCCCGATTCCCGTCGTCCTGGTGGGGTCTGGTAGCGCCGGCTACCAGCGCACGGTCTGGGTCCTGCGCGCCGGCCAGCCGGTCGCGGTGCCGATCAAGACCGGCATCACCGACGGCACCTACACCGAGGTCGTGCAGGGCGAGCTCCACGAGGGCGACGACATCATCACCGAGGCGCCCGACGAGCCGACCACGGGGCAGTCGTCGCCGGCTCTCCGGTTCTAGCCATGCCGATCATCGAGCTCACCGACGTCACCAGGCGTTACCAGATGGGCGACGTCACCGTGCACGCCCTCGGCGGCGTCTCGCTCGACGTCGACGCCGGCGACTTCGTGGCCATCATGGGTGCCTCCGGTTCGGGCAAATCGACGCTCATGAACATCATCGGCTGCCTCGATCGTCCGACGAGCGGCCGCTACTTCCTCGCTGGCCGCGAGGTCTCGCGCCTCGACCCCGACCAGCTCGCCGAGATCAGGAACCACTTCATCGGCTTCGTCTTCCAGCGGTTCAACCTGCTCAGCCGGGCGAGCGCCCTCGAGAACGTCGAGCTGCCGCTCATCTACGCCGACGTTACCGCCCGCGAGCGCCGCCGCCGGGCACGGGCCGCCCTCGACCGCGTCGGACTGGGAGCGCGGCTCGACCACCACCCGAGCCAGCTCTCGGGCGGCCAGCAGCAGCGCGTGGCCATCGGCCGCGCGATCGTTTGCGAGCCCAAGGTCATCCTCGCCGACGAGCCCACCGGCAATCTCGACTCGCGCACCTCCCTCGAGATCATCGCGCTCTTTCAGGAGCTCGGCCGCTCCGGCATCACGGTCGTCCTCGTCACCCACGAGCAAGACATTGCCGAGCACGCCTCGCGGGTGGTGGTGGTCAAGGACGGGCGCATCCAGTCGGATGAGCGCCGCATTCCGGTGCCCGCGGTGGTTCCACCGCTCGAGAAGTCAGCATGAACCCCATGGCCACGACGAAGGTCGCCGTCCGGGCGCTCCTCCGCAACAAGGTGCGCTCGTTTCTCACGACCCTCGGCATCATCGTCGGCGTTGGTGCGGTCATTGCCATGGTCGCCATCGGCGAGGGAGCCAAGGCCCAGGTGGAGGAGGCCTTCAAGCAGATGGGCACGAACCTGCTCGTGGTCCTGCCCGGCTCGAGCCAGTCGGGCGGCGCTCGCGGCGGCTTCGGCTCGCAGCCGACCATCACCTGGGACGACCTCGACGCGATCCGCACCCAGGTGCCGTCGGTGCGCTCCGCTGCGCCCCAGCTCATGACGGGCCAGCAGATCGTCTCCGAGGACCAGAACTGGTTTACCCAGATCATCGGCACCGCGCCCGAGTTCTTCGAGATCCGCAGCTGGAAGACGGTCTACGGCGAGCCCTTCGGCCAGCCCGAAGTCGACGGCGGCGCCAAGGTGGTGGTGCTCGGGCAGACAGTCGTGGAGAAGCTGTTCGGCAAGGGCGCCAATCCCGTCGGCCTGGCGGTGCGCATCAAGAACGTGCCGTTCACCATCGTCGGCGTCCTCGTCCGCAAGGGCCAGTCGCCGTTCGGGCAGGACTACGACGACACCGTCATCATCCCGGCCTCCACCTTTGCCGCCAAGATCCAGGGCGGCCTCTCGAAGTTCCTTTCCGGTCAGATCCTCGTCGCGGCGACCTCGAGCGACTCGACGGCGCGGGCGCAGCAGCAGATCTCGGATCTCCTGCGCCAGCGGCATCGCCTGGCGCCCGGCGTGGAGGACGATTTCAGCATCAGGAACCTCGCGCAGGTCGCCAACGCGCGGCAGGACTCCGCCAAGACCTTGACGATCATCCTCGCCTCGATCGCGGCGGTCTCGCTGCTGGTCGGCGGCATCGGCATCATGAACATCATGATCGTCAGCGTCACCGAGAGGACGCGCGAGATCGGCTTGCGCATGGCGGTGGGTGCCAAGCGGCGCCACATCCTCGCCCAGTTCCTCGTCGAGGCGCTGACCCTCTCGGTGATAGGCGGGATCTTCGGTGTGGCGCTGGGCCTCCTTGCCGCACAGCGCATGTCGGTCCGCTTCGGCTGGCCCACGCTCGTCCGCCCGGACATCATCGCGATCTCCGTCGGGTTCAGCGCCGCCGTCGGCGTCGTGTTCGGGCTCTACCCCGCGCGCAAGGCGTCGCGCCTCGACCCCATCGAGGCCCTGAGGTACGAGTGATGCGAAGACTGGCCTGTCGACGAGCCCAGTAACCGGTGCGTTGAGCCCGTGCTTGACGGTCGACGTGATAGGCAGATAACCGTAGGCGCATAACTGGTTCTTCGACCAGCGGGCGTCCGGCCACACGACGTGCGGCGCGTGCGCCGGGCCGGCCGATTGCCCGAGCAGCGCCCCGGCGTGCAACGTGCAACTACGGCTACTGCGAGGCGCAATAGCGTGCCCGGGGTGCGTTGCCGGTCACGGCGGCGCGCCGGCCATGATCCAGCGCTGGATCGCGGCGACCTCGTCGCTGCACAGCGGCGCGCGGCCGAGCGGCATCAGGCCATCGACCGGCCGCGGGCCGGACTCGGTGCCGAGCGCTACCATCAGGTAGCTCTTGCTCGCATCGCTCGGCACCACGCGCATCCAGCTGGTGGCAGTGGTCGATGCGGTGTTCACCAGCTGCAGGTGCGAGAGGCCGTCGTCGAGGCTCAGGTGGCCGGCGCCCGCGGCCGCGGCGTGATGACAGCCACCGACCGCGCACGATGGCGTGAACACGTTGGCCTGGATCCACGCCAGGTCGCTGTGGGTGTTCGCCACTTCGCACGCGGTGCCGGCACCACCGTCGGGTGCCATGCCGGGATCGGCGGCGGTGCATGCGGAGACGCACAACGCGATCAAGACAGCTCGGAGCATGGCAGTGCGAAGAGCAACTCGCGCGCCGAGCCAGCTCGTTCGCCGACCGTGCGGCTCGCCACATGCGATCTGCGCGATTGCGCCGGAGCGCCGGCTCGCGGCGGTGCGGCAGCGCGATCGCCATCGCATCTCTGCGGGTCCTCGACCGCATGCGCGAACAGAGCGCCTGTCGGGAACTGCAGTCCCCTGCAGGGTCCACCCCACATCCCGCGCTCGTGCGTGATCCGTGCAGCAACGCCAGCGGCGACACGCGCGAGAGGCTCGCACGGTCGCAGCAAGCCCCTCTGATTCAGCCCTACTTCCAGTCACTTGAAAGAAAGTCTGCGAGATCTGGTTGCATGACCCACCAGGAATGAATATTCATTCCGTAAGCTCATGACCGGCCCCGCACATCCCAAGGCGACGCCCGCGCGCGCAAACACCGCCGCGGATCCCGGGCCGTCCGCGACGGCGGCGCCGGGGCCGAGCGATCCGCCGAGCCGGCCGAGCCAGACGGCGCTCGGCGGCCGCAAGCTCGCCGGTGACAAGGGCGACAAGCGCGAGGCGATCCTGGCCGCGGCGCTGGAGCTGTTCGTCGAGCGCGGGTTCTACGGCACCGCGGTGCCCGAGATCGCGGACCACGCGGGCGTCGGGGCGGGCACGATCTACCGCTACTTCGAGTCCAAGGAGACGCTGGTCAACGAGCTCTACCGCGAGCACAAGCTCCGGTTCGGGCAGATCGCGCTCGACGATTTCCCGGCGACCGCGCCGACCCGCGAGCAGTTCCGCGTGCTGTGGATGCGGATGGTGCGGTTCGCGATCGATCACCCGAGCTCGTTCGTGTTCCTCGAGCTGTACCACCACGCGCGCTACCTCGACGCCCGCAGCCGCGAGGTCGAGCACCGGCTGACCGCGCTGTTCTGCGAGGTCGTGGTCGCCGCCCAGGCACGCGGCGAGCTCAAGCCCGGCGATCCGCGCGTGCTGATGGGGCTGGTGATGGGCGGGTTCGTCGGCGTGATCCGCGGCTGCGTCGATGACGACCGGCCGCTCGGCGACGCCGACTGGAAGCTGGCCGAGCAATGCATGTGGGAAGCGATCCGCGCCTGACCTGATCGGCGCGGTGATGGAAGCCCGTGATCCTCGAACCAATTGAAATCTTTGCCGTCGTAGGGAATGAATGTTCATTCCAAGGAGCCTCGTCATGTCGACCTCGAAGACCATCCTGATCACTGGAGCGACCGCGGGCATCGGCCGCACCACCGCCCTCCACCTCGCCCGGCTCGGCCACCACGTGATCGCCAGCGGGCGCAAGCCCGCCGAGCTCGCCCGGCTCGCGGCCGAGGGCCAGGGGCTCGCCGGCAAGCTCGACGTCCTCTCGCTCGACGTCACCCAGCCATCGTCGATCGCCGCGGCGGCGCTGGAGGTCGACCGGCTGACCGGCGAGCGCGGGCTCGACGCGCTGATCAACAACGCCGGATTCGGCCTGCTCGGACCGACGTCCGAGATCTCGGACGCCGAGACCCGCCGCCAGTACGAGACCAACGTGTTTGGCCTGCTGAACGTGATCCGCGCGTTCCTGCCCGCGATGCGCGCGCGGCGCGCCGGCCGCATCATCAACGTGTCGAGCGTGGGCGGGCGGATCACGCTGCCGTACTTCGGCGTGTACAACTCGACCAAGTACGCGGTCGAGGCGCTGTCGGACGCGCTGCGCTACGAGCTCCGGCCGTTCGGCATCGACGTCGTGCTGATCGAGCCGGGCGTGATCCGCACCTCGTTCGAGGCCACCGCGGTGGCCGGTCTCGACAGCTTCGCGGCGACGCCGTATGGCCGTGCGCTCGCTCACTACGAGAAGATGTCGAAGGCAGCCGACCGCTACGCCGCGAACCCGATCGTGGTCGCGCGCGCGATCGCCCGCGCGGTCCAGGCCCGGCGCCCGTCGGCGCGCTACGTCACGCCGCGGCTCAACAGCGCGGCGGTGTGGCTGAGCGCGATCCTGCCGACGCGGGTGTGGGACTGGGCGATGCGCCGCATCGGCTTCCTCACGCCCGCCGGGCTCGAGCTCTCGGCGGTGCCGCTGGCCGGCCCCGGGCCGGCCGAGCCGCGCGCGGCGTCGCCGTCGGCCGGTGCGCGCGCCGCGGGCTAGCCCGCGCTGCGCGACTCGGGTATGCCACCGCGATGACCGGCCTCGCCGCGCTGCGCACCGCCCTCCAGCACACGCCACCGGCCAACGGCCCGGTGACCGGCGACCCGCTGCGCGCCGCGGTGTGCGCCGTCCTCGCCGGCCCCGCGCACGCGCCGAGCCTGTGCCTGATCCGCCGCGCCCGCTGGCAGAGCGATCCGTGGTCCGAGCACATCGCGCTCCCCGGCGGCCGGCGCAGCGGCGACGAGGCACCCCCGGCGACCGCGCGGCGCGAGCTGCGCGAGGAGATCGGACTCGACGTCTCCGAAGCCGACCTCGTGCCGCTCCCCCAGCTCCGCGTCCGCCTCGCCGGCCGCGAGCGCCTGCTGCTGCTCGATCCGTTCGTGTGGTTCGCCGACGCCGCGCCGCCGCTCGCCGCCGGCCCGGAGATCGACCTCGCGTTCTGGCTGCCGGTCGCCGCGCTGTGGGACCTCGACCACGCGACGTGCCACGTCCTCCACGACGGCGAGACCCTGCTCTATCCGGCGATCCGCACCCCGCACGGCGTGATCTTCGGCATCACCCTGCGCGTCCTCACGCTGCTGTCCGACCAGCTCGGCGTCCCGCTGCCGATGATCGAGGAGATCCCGCAGTTGCGCCGCGCCTCAGCCGCCCCGCGCTGACCTGCGTTCCCGGCGTTTTCGGGCTTTCCCGGGGGCGCGCTGGCCTCCTCGGCGTTTGCCGCGTAGAGTGCGCGCGGCATGGCCGATCAAGACGAGGACTTCGCGGCGATGCTCGCCGCGAGCGAGCGCGACGCCCCCCGCGCGAAGAAGCGACCGCGGGTCGGCGACCAGATCGCGGGCAAGGTGATCTCGATCGGCAAGGACGCGGTGTTCGTCGACGTCGGCGGCAAGGCCGAGGGCCAGCTCGAGCGCACCGAGGTCAGCGACCCCGAGGGCAAGCTGCTGGTCAAGCTCGGCGACACGATCGAGGCCCGCGTGATCGGCGACACCGGCGGCGTGCTCACCCTGCGCGTCAAGCTCGGCCGCGGCCCCGAGGCGCGCGCCGAGCTGCAGCAGGCGATGGAGCTCGGCATCCCGGTCGAGGGCGTGGTCACCGAGGTCGTCAAGGGCGGCGTCTCGGTCGACGTCGCCGGCGTCCGCGGGTTCTGCCCCGCGTCCCAGCTCGACGCCCGGTTCGTCGACGACCTGTCCATCTACATCGGCCAGCGCCTGACGTTCCGCATCACCCGCTACGAGCCGCGCAACCTCGTGCTGTCGCGCCGCGCGTTGCTCGAGGAGGACAACGCCCGGCGCGCCGTCGAGACCCGCAAGAAGCTCGAGCCCGGCGCTGTCCTGCGCGGCAAGGTCGTCGGCTTCAAGCCGTTCGGCGCGTTCATCGACCTCGGCGGCATCGAGGGCATGCTGCACATCTCCGAGCTCGGCTACGCCCGGGTCGACCGCCCCGAGGACGCGCTCAGCCTCGGCCAGGAGCTCGACGTCGCCGTCCTCAAGATCGAGCCCGCCGCCAAGGGCGACAAGAGCGAGCGGATCAGCCTCTCGCTCAAGGCGCTCGCCACCGACCCGTGGCGCGAGGCAGCGGCCTCGCTCGTCGAGGGCGCACGCGTCCGCGGCAAGATCACCCGGCTGTCGCAGTTCGGCGCGTTCGTCGAGATCGCCCCCGGCGTCGAGGGCCTGGTCCACATCAGCGAGCTCGGCGCCGGCCGCCGGATCAACCACCCCAAGGAAGTCGTGTCGGTCGGCCAGGAGGTCGAGGCCGTCGTGCTCGCGGTCGACCACGACCGCCGCCGGATCGGCCTGTCGATGGCCGCCTCGGCCGGCGGCACCGACGCCGATGTCGCCGCGGTGACCAAGGCCCACGCGCCGACCCGCCTCGGCACGTTCGCGGACCTGCTCAAGAAGTCCTAGCCGCGCCTTGGCGCAGCGCCGCGGCGGTGCGCGCCGGCGGATTCGCCGCGCGAGTCGACCGCGATCGAGCAACATTCGCTAGGATGGGCGGTGATGAACAAGCTCTGCGTTGTCTTCCTCCTGTGCGCGGCGTGTGGAGCGAAGAAGCCCGCGGCCAAGCAACCTGCCCCGCCGCCGCCCGCCGAGGAGCAGGGCAAGAAACCCGAGGCCGCGCCCAAGCCGGAGCCCGGCGCCGTTCCGCGCATCAGCGACCCCTGCGACGGCGGCCAGAAGCCGCACTGACGGCCCGGAGCCATCGAGACCCATCGTTGCAAGAAGGGCCTCCCTCTACTTCGCGTCGCGCGCGAACGTCAGCGGCAGCGACAACGAGCGCTGACTCCAGGTGCCGACCAGCCGGGCACCGGCGGCGTCGATCTCGCCGGCGAACGAGCCGCTGACCGACGGCACGTCGATCCGCACACGCGCGCCGGTCTCGGTGATCGCGATCGGCAGCTGCAGGCCTTCGCTGCGGACCGTGCCGGTGGCGGTGCCGTCGGGCTGGTTCGCCATCGCCAGCCCGATCGTCAGCTGCTTGCCGTCGGCGGTCAGCGTGCCGGTCCAGCGGCCCTCGAGGCGCCTGCTGATCGGCGGGCTCCTCGGCGGCGGCGTGAACCGGGCCGCCCCGGTCCGGGTCAGCTGGAACGGGACCGCCTGGCCGCCGCCCCCCAGCGTGAAGTCGCCCGCCATCGCCCGGCCATCGTCGCCCAGGGTGGCGTGGAACGTGCCGCCGCGGGTCGCGTTGACCGCGAAGCGGACCTCGCGGCCCGTGACGGCGATCGTCCCGAGCGGCAGCGCCTTCTCGCCCTGCGCGGGGTTGCCGAACGTGCCGATCAGCTCGCCCCGCGCGTTCTTGCCCAGGTCGACCTCGAACGCCACGGACCGGCCCGGCGCCTGGATCGTGCCCTCCCAGTGACCGGACGGGTCGGCGTCGGGCGGCGCCGCGGCCAGGCGGACCGGCGCGAGCAACAGCACAGCCATCAACACACGAGTGACAGAGCCCATGGCGTTCTCCTTTGCGTCAGAAGTCCTGACGCGCGACGTTGCGGGCGGCGCCGTACAGCAGCGCCACCGATACGGCCGCGCTGGCGACCAAGCCCAGCCACGGCACTCCCCCACCCCGGAAGTAGCGCTCCGCGCTCATCACCGGGAACACGCTGAACCGCGCGACCTCGCCGACCAGCTGCTCCGCGACCGCGAGCACGACCGCGACGAGCAGCGCGATCAACGGCGGACGCCAGATGTCGCTGAACGCGGTGGACAGCAGCGACGTCAGGCTGAAGAACACGGTGCCGGCGACGAACAGGCACGCGCTGTGAACCGCCGCGTCCGCGATCGCGTAGCGCTGGCCGACCGCCGGCGACAGCGCTGCGAGCACCAGCGACGGCGCGACCGCGAGCACCAGCAGCTCGGCGAGACCGACCGCGGCCCGCACGGCGACCAGACGGCGACGCGACACCGGGAGCGAGAGGGTGAACAGCGCGCCGCCCCGGACCGCCTGCGAGACCAGTCCGCCGGTGCCGAGCAGCACCGCGAACAGCGTCCAGCCCTGGATCATGCGCTGGCCGAACCACTGCGACCAGACGTAGCCGCGGTAGTCGCGCGCCAGCTCGGCCGACTCGCGGATCTGCCGGCCGAGCGCGCCGCCGGTGTCGGGCGCAGGCATGGCCGCGAGCAGCTCGACGACCCGGGGATACACGAGCACGACGCCGGCCGCCGAGCACGCCAGCATACCGAGTCCGATCAGGAACCGCCAGCGAGTTTCGAGCCACGACTTGTGCCAGAGCATGTCAATCCTCCGCGGCAACGGTCTCGAGAAAGATCTCCTTCAAGCCGACCGGGGAGACGTCGATCGAGACCGCGCCGAGCGCACGGACCTCGTCGAGGATCGGGTCGGCGCCCGCGCTGGTCACCACGCTGATCACCCGGCCCTGGCGCCGCACCCGGCCCACCACGGGCGAGCGCAGCACGAGGTCCGGCGGATCGCGGTCGAACACCAGCTGGATGCGGCGGAACCGGGCGCGCAGATCGTCGAGCGCGCCGGACAGCACCGCGCGGCCGCGCTCGAGGATCGCGATCCGGTCGGCGATCTGCTCGACCTCGGCGATCTGGTGCGACGAGAAGAACACCGTGGTCGCCTCGCGCGCGACGTGCGCGACCAGCGCCTGCAGCACCTGCTCGGCCATCGCGGGATCGAGCCCGGCGGTCGGCTCGTCGAGGATCAGCAGCTCGGCGCCGCGGCACAGCGCGACCAGCAGGGCGAGCTTGGTCCGCATCCCGCGCGACAGCGACTTGACCTTGCGATCGAGCGGGAGCTCGAACCGCCGCAGGTAATCGGTCGCGAGGTCGGCGCGCCAGCGCGGAAAGAACCCGGCGGTGAACCGGATCAGCGCCGCGACGTCCATGTAGTCGTAGAGGTCCTTGTCGTCGCTGACGAACCCGGTGCGGCGCCGGATCGCGACGCTGGCGCGCTCGTCGCCCGCCGGCAGGCCGAACACCCGGGCGTGGCCGCCGCTGGCGTGCGCCATCCCGAGCAGCAGCTTGATCGTCGTGGTCTTGCCGGCGCCGTTGCGCCCGAGGAAGCCGCAGATCGACCCGGCCGGGACCTCGAGATCGAGCCCGCGCAGCGCGTCGATTCCACCCTGGCTCCCACCCTGGCGCGCGCCGTAGCGCTTGCACAGCCCCTGGGTCTCGATGACGAGCGGCTCAGCCACGCTGGCCTCCGGTCCGCGACGCGGTGGCCCGGCCGGCGAGCTCGGCCTCGAACAGCCGGCGGATCTCGTCGTCGCTCAGGCCCCGCGCGCGCAGCCGCTCGACGGTCGATGCGACCAGCGCCTGACCGGCGCGCAGGTTGTCGGTCGCCTTCCGGGCGCGCGGGCCGGCGGCGACGAATGCGCCGGCGCCGTGACGCAGCTCGATCACACCTTCGTGCTCGAGCTCGCGGTAGGCCTTGGCCACGGTGTTGGGATTGATCACGAGCTCCTCCGCCAGCGGGCGGATGCCCGGCAGCTGCTCCCCCGGGCGAAGCGCGCCGGTCTCGATGGCGTGCTTCACCTGCTCCATCAGCTGGAGATAGATCGGAACGCCGGACGAGGGGTTGGGGCGAAACAGCATGCCGTTCGCATCACGCGTCAACTGTACTACTGAGATAGCACAGTAAGACTGTCGCGCAAGGCGATCCGGCGCGCGCGGCGGCGAACCCGCGCAAGTCCGCGCCGATCAACGCATCAGCTGGCGGCTCAGGATCGTCGTCGTGCCGCTGCCGCCCGGCGAGTACGCGAAGTCCGAGCCCGACCACCCGATCACGTCCGCGCTGGCGTTGCCGTCGAATCGACCGATCGGATGACCGAGCAGCGGGGTCGAGGCGGAGGCCAGGACCAGCCAGCCGGTCCGAGCGTCCCTCGAGTACAGCCACGCCGGTGTTCCGTCCGGCTGCGTGCCGGCCGCCGCGACGTCGGGGATCCCGTTGCCGTCGAAGTCGGCGATCACGGTCCCGGCCAGCGTCACGGTGTTCGGCGACCCCGGCAGCGCGACCCAGCCGGCGCCGGTGCCCGGAAAGAACTGCCAGGCGCCGCCGTTCGCCGACAGCACGTCGGTCCGTCGATCGCGATCGAAGTCGCCGAACCGCAGGTCCGGGGTCCGCAGCGACGAGCTCGCGAAGTGGCTCCAGGCCAGCTTGCCGGTCAGCGCCAGCCGCCACTCCGAACCGGTGGCGAGGAACAGGTCGGCGTAGCCGTCGGCGTCGAAGTCGCCGACCGCGAGATCGCTGCGGGTGAACCCGGCCGGCAGCGTGTTGATGGTCTGCCACGGCGAGACCCCGCCCCACGAGATGTCGATCGACGAGCCGTGGATCGCGATCACGTCGGTGCGCAGATCGGCGTCGAAGTCGCCGAACAGCAGCTGGCTCGCGGGCTCGGTCATCCGGTTGAGGAACCGCCACTCGGCCTGGCCGCCCGACGAGAAGTACCAGCCCGCGCCGGTGCCCACGAACACGTCGTCGATCCCGTCGCCGTCGAGGTCGCCCACCGCCAGATCGCCGGTCGGATCGGGGACCCCGAACGTGTTGAGGTACGAGTTGACCTTGATCGGGTCCACCGCCTGGCTGTTGAATGCCTGGCTCGCCGACTCCTGCGCGACGTTGTTGTGAAACGCCATGAACCGGCACGACGTCCCGCGCTGGTTGAAGTTGAGGTGGTTGGTGAACAGGAAGGTGTTCCAGCCGACGTCGACCGCATCTCCCGAGATGCCGTCATGCCAGTGCCCCGGATTCAGCCGGCCGTGGATGTCGAAGTCGTCCGACCCGCCGCCGGATTCGCTCAGGTGGAGGTTGTCGTAGACCGCGAACCCGCCGAGCCCGTCGCACATCACGGGCTGGGTGTTGCCGTAGAGCACGTTGCCCTGGACCAACGCGAACGATCCCGTCCCGTTGACCATGCCACCGTCGAGATTGTGATGGATGAAGTTGCCGAACTCCACGATGTCCGGCGCGACCGGCCACGCCGTGTGGGGCGGGTTCGGACAGTCAGCGGGGTAGTTCTGCGGGGACGGGTCGGAGCCCGGGGCGCCCCACTCGCCGCCGACCCCCCACACGTCGGTCGCCGACTGCGTCCAGTACCCGATGTCCATGTGGTCGACCAGCACGTGCGAGCCGGGCCCGGCTTGCACATAGAGCGCCTTGATCTCGGGGGTGGGGCTGTCGAGGTCGGCGCGCCCGCGCAGCCGGAAACCAGTGACGCGCACGTTGGTCTCGGTGATCGAGAACGCCGGCTCGCCGTGGTCGACGCTGCGGGGGCAGCACTGCCGGGCGTCGGGTCCCTGGTAGGTGAACTTGCGGTAGCCGCGCAGCGTGACGCCGGCATGGAGCACCTTGGGGAACGGGGCCGCGAGCAGCAGCGGCTGGCTGTCGTCGATCTCGATCACGGTCCCCCAGCCCTGGGTGAGCGCGGCGTCGAGCATCGCCGAGTTCGAGACCCGCACGAACCCGGAGGTCGGCCGGCGCGCGGAGCCGTCGGTCGCGACGAACCGCAAGTACTCGGCGTCCGACAGCTGGCGCGCCTCGACGACCAGCGGCGTGCGGCTCGGCGTCTGCCACAGCTGCGGCGCGATCGCGTAGTCCCGGCTGACTCGCTGGCCGGCGGCCTGCGCCCCCATCAGCAGCGCGTCGCCGTCGATCGCGAACCGCTGGCTCGGCGGCGGCGCCAGGTTGGGATCCGGGTTGCAGTCCTGAAGCTCGAGCGCCGCCGCCGCGGTCACCGTCCCGCCGTGGACCCCGACACAGAAGCTGCCGAACCGCAGCCGCACGTCATGGCTGCCGTCGTTGAGCTCGGAGATCCGCGTCTGCTGCGCCACCGTCCCGTTGCACGCATACAAGATGACCGGCTCGCCGTTGCGCCAGAACGCCTGGCCTCCCGCATCGAGGCATCGCGCGCCGAGGCTCTCGACGAAGAAGTAGCCATCCGAGATGTTCGGCGGCTGCTGCGGTACGACGCACGTGCCCTGTCCGTCGCACTCTCCGTTGCTGCCGTTGAGCGTGCACGCGGTGCCCGTGGCGGCCGGCCGGGTGTCCCACGATACGTCCTGCGTGTTGCAGAACCACTCCTCACAGAGCGGCGGGGGCGGCGGAGTGCCCGGACAGGATATCGCGGCGCCTGCCATGCTGGACAGCTCCGGCACGCCGTCGGCGGGCGCGGTCCAGCCGCACGCGGCAGAGCACGAAGCGGCGAAGACCCACAGAATACGTCTGATCATGTGTCGAGACTCCCTTCCTGTCGGACTGGCAATCACGGCCACATCTTCTTGGAACGGGCCCCGCGATCACATGTCCCTTTTTCTCGTTTCGTTTCTGGAACAGGATGTTCCGCACGAACCGCGCATGGCTCGCGAGTTACGGCCGACCGGAACATGCCGGAGCACGCGCTGGAACCCACGAGGTGTTCCGGCGAAGCCGGTCCAGCGGCCTTCGAGCCGCTTGCGATCGGCGGGATGGCGATGTCCGAGATCTCGTGCGGCTTGCGGTTCGCGGTCGGCGGTGGCGCGAAACCGTGCGCCCACATGCGGGTCAACGGGATCGGCTTTCCGTCGAGAGCGTGGTTGGAATCAGGCAGGCAGTAAGTAGGTGTAAAACTTACTTATGCCGCCAGGAGTACCTGATGTGCGTGTCGGCCCTTGCCAGCAGATGCAGCGCAATGCCCACAGGTGAGGGGCATTCCGGACGCGTCGCGAGACATAAAGTCCGGTCAGTGCGAGAGGAGGCAACTAGATGAACCGCACGATTGGATCCTTGTTTCTTGCCATACCGACGGCAGTGCTCTTCGCAGGCTGCGCAAATGATCCGGACATCGGGGGCATAGGCCCCGGCACGGTCGCTCCGGCGCAAGGCGCCATGCGGGCACAGGCGATCGGCGCCCCGACGGCACCGGCCCTGGCTGCGCCCTTCGCGCTCGCCAGCAACAATGCAGCCGCGCTGATCGCCACCGGCCCGGCATTTCTCCAGGCCAGCCCCCACGACGCATTCGTGCAGGGCAACGTGGCGTCGTCCGGTGGCATGTTCTATGTGCCGTACGAGCGCACCTTTGCCGGGATCCCCGTGGTGGGTGGCGACTTCGTGATGGTGATGGACGGCGCGGGCCAGAACGTCCACAACTCGGCCGCGCTGGACCACCCGATCGACCTCCCCTCGATCTCGCCCACGCTGAGCCAGTCCGCCGCAGAGGTGATCGCGACCCGGCTGCTGAGTACCGTGACCCGCGTGGAGGGTACCCAGCTCGTGGTCAACGCCCTCGGTCCCACGGCGCGGCTTGCCTGGGAGTCCACCGTCGACGGTTTCGGCGCCAATGGCATCAGCCGGCTCACCGTGGACGTCGATGCGATCGACGGCAGCGTGCTGCGCCAGCAAGAGCACGTGATGTACGGCACCGGGACCTCGGCCTGGAACGGCCCCAACCCGGTCACGCTCAACACGGTCCAGTCGGGGGGCACGTTCTCGATGCGCGACCCCACCATCACCAACCTGAGCTGTCAGGACGCCGCCAACAACACGACCTTCACCGGCGCGGACGATCTGTGGGGCAATGGCGACGCCACCGTCCGGGAGACCGGCTGCGTGGACGCGCTGTTCGGCGCGCAGACCGAGGCCCGGATGCTGAGCCAGTGGCTGGGCCGCAACGCGATGGACGGGGCCGGCGGCGCCTGGCCGATCCGGGTCGGCCTCGCCGACGTGAACGCGTTCTACGACGGTACCCAGGTCCAGGTCGGACACAACAACAACAACCAGTGGATCGGCGCGATCGACGTGATCGCCCACGAGAATGGTCACGGCATCGACGACCACACCCCGGGCGGGATCTCGGGCAACGGCACCCAGGAGTTCGTCGCCGACACGTGGGGCGCATCGACCGAGTGGTTCGCCAACGAGCCCGCACCGTTCGACGTTCCCGACTTCACCGTGGGTGAGCAGATCAACCTGGTCGGCAGCGGCCCGATCCGGAACATGTCCAATCCGTCCGCGCTCGGCGATCCCAACTGCTACTCGAACGCGATCCCCTCCACCGAGGTCCACGCGGCAGCCGGTCCCGGCAACCACTGGTTCTACCTGCTCGCCGAGGGTACGAACCCGACCAACGGGCAGCCGGTCAGCCCGACCTGCAACAGCTCCACCGTGGTCGGTCTGGGCGTGCAGGCCGCGAACAAGATCATGTACACGGCGATGCTGATGAAGACCACCAACGCCTCGTATCTGAAATACCGGACCTGGACGCTGCAGGCGGCCATCAACCTGAATCCCGGCAGCTGCGATCAGTTCAACACGGTCAAGGCCGCCTGGGATGCGGTCAGCGTGCCGGCCCAGGCCGCCGACCCGACCTGCGGTGGCGGTGGTGGCGGCGGCGGCTGCGTCAACGGCACGTTCACCTCGACCAACGTGGGGCAGACGATCCCGGACAACAACGCCACCGGCATCACCTCGAACAACGTGGTCACCGGCACCGGCAACGTCGGCTCGCTGTCGCTGTCGCTCAACATCACGCACACGTTCCGCGGCGATCTGGTCGTCACGCTGATCGCCCCCGACAACACCCAGTTCGTCGTCAGCAACCGCGCGGGTGGCTCGGCCGACAACATCATCATCACCAACCAGGCGATCACCAACTTCAACGGCCACGTCGCGGCGGGCACCTGGAAGCTCAAGGTCCAGGACCTCGCGGCGCAGGACGTCGGCACGCTCAACTCGTGGTCGCTCAACATCGTCGGCAGCTGCACCACGGGCGTCAACTGGTCGGGCTCGGCGAGCCCGAACCTGGCGACGATCGACAACGGCACGGCGTGCACCAGCCTCACGGTGCCGTCGACCCCGGGCAGCGACTCGTCGCAGGCCAAGCTCAACATCGCGGGCCGCCACGACTTCTGCTCGATCCTGCGCGGCACGCTGGCCCACAACGGCACCACCGTGGCGGCGTTCCCGACCGGCACGTTCCCGGCCGGGGCCTGCAACTTCAGCTTCACCAACCGCGCGGTGCCCGGGCTGTCCGGCGACGCGTCGGGAACCTGGACGTTCTGCATCGTCGATACCGACGCGTTCGGCGACACCGGCACGCTGAATACCTGGTCGGTCCACAACTGACCTGATCGCGTCGACCGGCCGGTACATCGCACGTACCGGCCGCAGGCCCCCGCCGCCACCGCGTCGGGGGCGTTGTCGTTTCGGTCCGCTCGCTACACGCGGACGTAGACGAACTCGCCGGGCAGGCCGTTGATGCCCTTGGCCGGCCGCGCGATCCAGCTCGCCATCTTGCCGGGCTCGTGGACCGGGCGCATCAGGCTCTTGATGTACAGCTCGTCGGCGTCGCTCGGCAGCCACTCGCCGCGCTGCGCCGCGAACGCCGCGGCGTCGAGCCGCTCGCCGTCGGGGGTGAACCAGTGGCCGGCCCACATGCCGATCTGGCGGTGGAACCGGTTCGACGGCAGGCGCAGCTCGAAGGCGATGCCCTCGTCCTTGATCGTCTTGTTCCAGCGATCGACGCCGCGCTGGCAGTCCTTGATGTACTCGGTGCGCAGCACCTCGTTGAGCGCGTTGCGCATCGGGATGTCCTTGTGGACGACCTTGCCGCCCTCGAGCACGTCCATCGCGAAGTGCGAGCCGACCAGCTTGTGCTCGTCGTAGCGGTCCTCCTTGTAGCGGCCCTTGAGACCGGCCGCGAACGCGTCGGCGGCGTTGGACGACACCTCGCCGCCGAACAGGTCGAGCGACAGCGAGTACCACAGGTTCAGGTACTTCTGGATCGTCGGCAGGTCGATGCCGCCGAGCGCGCGCGGATCGCCGCCGGGATCCTGCTTCATCAGCTCGCAGGCGCGCTTGACCACCCGCTGCACGCCGGTCTCGCCGACGAACATGTGGTGGGCCTCCTCGGTCAGCATGAACCGGCAGGTCCGCGCCAGCGGGTCGAACCCGCTCTCGGCGAGCGCGCTGAGCTGGTACTTGCCGTCGCGGTCGGTGAACATCGTGAACATGAAGAACGACAGCCAGTGCGAGGT
This sequence comes from Kofleriaceae bacterium, assembly GCA_036265355.1. Lineage (GTDB taxonomy): Bacteria > Myxococcota_A > Polyangia > Haliangiales > Haliangiaceae > JABFXX01. The sequence goes on from DATAPF010000378.1 coordinate 27,336, forward strand.
CGGCTCGTTGAACGCGCCGAGGATGCGCGGCTTGTCGGCGTCGCCCGAGCGCCGGGCGAGCAGCTCCTCGGCCTCCTCGCGGCCGTCGCGGCCGAAGTAGGTGTGGAGCAGATAGACCATCGCCCACAGGTGGCGGCCCTCCTCGACGTTGACCTGGAACAGGTTGCGCAGGTCGTACAGCGACGGCGCCGTCGCGCCGAGGTCGCGCTGCTGCTCGACGCTCGCCGGCTCGGTGTCGCCCTGGGTGACGACCAGCCGGCGCAGCATGTTGCGGAACTCGCCGGGGACCTCGTCCCACACCGGCTGGCCGTGGAAGTCGCCGAACCCGTGGGTCCGGCCGTCCCGCCTGGGCTCGAGGAAGATGCCCCAGCGGTAGTCGGGCATCTTGACGTAGTCAAAGTGCGCCCAGCCGTCGGTCTCGACCGACACCGCGGTGCGCAGGTAGACGTCGCGCTCCTGCCAGCCGACCGGGCCCATCTGTTTCCACCAGTCGATGAACTGGGGCTGCCAGGCCTCGAGCGCGCGCTGCAGGCGCTTGTCGCTCGACAGGTTGACGTTGTTGGGGATCTTCTCGTCAGTGAGCACGGACGTCATGACTAGGTCCTCTTCCACTGGAACTGCGGCCGCTCGGGCTGGCCGTACAGGGTGAGCGCGCCGTGCTCGCCCGTCGAGTTGGCGCGGGTGAAGATCCAGTTCTGCCAGGCCGACAGGCGGCCGAAGATCTTGGTCTCGAGGGTCTCGGGGCCGACGAACCGCAGCGACTGCTCCATCCCGGTCAGCGCATCGGGCGACAGCGACGCGCGCTCCTCGATCGCGATCCGGAGCTCGTCCTCGAAGTCGATGTCGTCGGCCGCGATCGTCGCGATGCCGAGCGCTTCCGCCTCCTCCGACGGGATCGGCCCCTCGCTGCCGCGCGCCAGGATCTTCTGGGCCTGGCCGGGCTCGCCGTAGAACCGCGCGTCGAGCCGGGACAGCCCCGACGACATGGTCGAGAAGCCCTGGTTGGCGACCGAGGTGGCAACCGCGATCTTCTCGCCCTTGTCGATCTGCATGTAGAACCGGTCGGCGCCGAGCGCGAGCTCGAGCAGCGAGCCGGCGAAGCACGAGTCGGGGCGGTCGGCGACCGCGTAGAAGCTGCGCGCGGTGTTGTCGAACCGCTTGAGCACGCGGCGCTGCAGCAGGCGGACCTCGCGGGCGAACCCGGTGGTCGACCTCGCGAGCGCCTCGTCGTGCGCGATCACCAGCTCCGGATCGCCGGCGGTCCGCACGGTGATCACGCCGATGTCGGACAGGTCGAACCGGATCCGGAGCAGCGCATCGTCGAGCTCGCGGAACGCCCGCAGGCTCCAGACGTCGGCCAGCGCAGGGCCGCCGCGCGGATCGCCGAGCTCGGCGGGCGGCGGCGCATCGGGCCCCTTCACGACCAGCGCCGCGGTGCGGGCCGCACGGTCGATCGCCAGCTCGACGTGGCGGTAGGTGATCGCCCGGTCGGTGACCTTCGGCGCGAGCTCGGTCAGCGCGACGGCCGGGCCGCGGGTCACCGTCTGCCGGGCCGCGAGCGCGCGCGCCCGCGCGGCGACCGCGTCGTCCCACTTGCTGCGCGACACCACGTCGTCGACCAGCCCCCAGTCCCTGGCGCGCTTGCCCTTGATGCCCTCGGCGGTGGTGCAGAACACGTCGGCGCGGTCGCGGCGGACCTTGCGCTTGTCGACCAGCCGGGTCAGCCCGCCGGTGCCGGGCAGCACCGCGAGCAGCGGGGTCTCGGGGAACGACACCGCGGAGTTACCGTCGTCGACCAGGATCGCCTCGTCGCACGCCAGCGCCAGCTCGTAACCGCCGCCCGCGGTGGTGCCCTTGCACGCGCACAGCGACGCCAGGCCGGCGCTCGCCGACGCGTCCTCGAGATAGAGCCGGGTCTCGTTGGTGAACTTGCAGAAGTTGACCTTGAACGAGTGGCTCGACTGGCCGAGCATGTAGATGTTGGCGCCCGAGCAGAACACGCGGTCGAGCTCGGCGGTGAGCACCAGGACCTTGACCTCGGGATGCTCGAACCGCAGCCGCTGGATCGCGTCGGCCAGCTCGAGGTCGACCGCGAGGTCGTAGGAGTTGAGCTTGAGCTCGTAGCCCGGGCGGTGCGGGTGCTCGCCGTCGACCGCCATCACCAGCGTCGCGGTGTCGCCGGCGAGGCCGAGCCTCCAGTGCCGGTAGCGCGACGGATGGGTCTCGAAGTTCGTCGGATCCATGGTCTGGTCGTATCAGGCAATTTAATGCTTGTCACGCGGCTTGTTCCTGCATTATAGTTCCTGCGTGGAACGCTACCTGGACGCCGTCGGCGCGACGGTGCGCCGTCATCGCGAGCGGCTGGGCTGGTCGCGCCGCGAGCTCGCCACCCACAGCGGGGTGTCCGAGCGGTTCCTGGCCCAGCTCGAGACCGGGGACGGCAACATCTCGCTGCGGCGGTTCGCCGACGTCGCCCGCGCGCTCGGCACGTCGCCGTCGGCGCTGCTCGGACCGGCCGACGCACCGGGCGCGGCCACGCCGATCGCGCTGCTCGGCGTGCGCGGCGCCGGCAAGTCGTCGGTCGGGTCATCGCTCGCCCACCAGCTCGGCGTCGAGTTCGTCGAGCTCGATCACCGGATCGAGCAGGTCGCCGGGCTGCCGCTCGGCGAGCTGTTCGCGCTGCACGGCGAGGCCTACTACCGGCGGATCGAGCGCGAGGTGCTGACCCGGCTGCTCGCCAACCCGGCGCCGATGGTGCTGGCCACCGGCGGATCGATCGTCAACGATCCGACCAACTATGCGCTGCTGCGCGCGCGCTGCCGGACGATCTGGCTGTGCGCCGGCGCCGAGGACCACTGGAACCGGGTCGTCGCACAGGGCGATCAGCGACCGATGGCCGAGAACCCGCACGCATTCGCCGAGCTCAAGGCCCTGCTCGCGGCGCGCCGGGACCTGTACGCGCAGGCCGACCATACGATCGATACGACCGGTCGCCCGGTTCCCCAGGTCGTCGCCGCGATCGCCCAGCTCGTGGCCTGAGGATCGGACCGGACCGGCTACGGCAGCGAGGCGGCGTCCCCGGCGATCTGCGCCACGAGCGCGTCGGACAGATCGCGCTCGTCGGTCCACGCCAGGCCGACCACGGCGCGCACCACTCCGGAGGCCTCGTGCACCGGCAGGGCGATGGCCGCCTTGCCATCGACCGCCCGGGCGCCGGGCTTGACCGCGCCGGTCGCATCCTCCTGGAGGTTGCACGTCGAGATCGGCTGGTCGTGCTGCCAAGCCAGCCCCGCCATCCCCTTGCCGAGCGGGATCTTGGCGGTGACTTCCTGGACCTTGGGTGGGATATTGTGTGCAGCTGCGATCTCCAGCGCGTCGCCTCGGACCACGTGGACGGTGCCGGCGATCGCGCCGTGCCGGCCGAGCAGGTCGCGCAACCACTGGTTCATCGACTCGTCGAGCATGTGGCGACTCTGCACCGTCGCAGTTCGCACCGGCTAGACCGGTGGCCGCCTAACCAGGTCGCCGTTGTGACGATCTGTCGCAGTCGGAGGGGCTTAACGATTGGTTTAACAACTACATAGCCCACACGTCGTGAGACTCCGCTGACTGCCTAAAACTGCATCAGAGGCCGGTTCCTTTCGCAAACTAGCTTACCCAACTGGAAAGTGAGTGGACGATAACTGTGAACTTGACTACTTGACTTGCAGCCATCTGTGGCAGCTCTCCACGGCGAGGGATGCGCGCCACAGGCGACCTCGGTGCCGGCGGCGCGTGCACAAGTCGCGCAATCGATCCTGGCATTTCCGGTGAACAAGCTCGCCGCCATCATGAACGCCATCAGATCGATCACCACCATTGCCATGGCGGCCGGCGCGCTCGTGCTCACGAGCTGTGCGACCGCTGAACGCGAGGACAACGGGGATCGCGCGGCCGACGAGCTCGCAGCGATCCAACCGCAGCCCCATAGCGCCGTATGCGGCCCCGGCCTGGCCCGGTTCGCCTGCAAGGCCCGGGTACGCACCGATGCGCAGAGCCATATCAAGCCGTTCGCGACGCCGTCCGGCCTCGGCCCGGCCGACCTCGCGTCCGCGTACAAGCTCGACTCCACGAAGACGTCGACCGCCGCGGTCGCGATCGTCGACGCGTTCAACTACCCCAACGCCGAGAGCGACCTCGCGACGTACCGCAGCCAGTTCGGCCTGCCGTCGTGCACCAAGGCGAACGGCTGCCTCAAGATCATCAACCAGACCGGCGGGACCTCGCCGCTGCCCGGGAACGCGCCGTCCGGGGATGACTGGACGGTCGAGGCCGCGCTCGACCTCGACATGGTCAGCGCCGCGTGTCCGAGCTGCAAGATCGTGCTGGTCGAGGCGCAGGACGACCAGGGCAACGGCCTGTTCGTGGCGCAGAACGCGGCCGCCGCCGTCGCCGGCGTGGTCGCGATCAGCGACAGCTGGGGTGGCCCGTCGGACGGCTCGGACCTGTCCGAGGACTCGCAGTTCTTCACCCACAGCGCGGTCAACATCTTCGTGGCCAGCGGTGACAACGGCGTCAACACCCAGCCCGACTACCCCAGCACGTCGGCGCGCGTGATCGGCGTCGGTGGCACCAGCCTCACCAAGTCGAGCAACGCGCGCGGCTGGGTCGAGGGCGCGTGGAGCGGCGCCGGCAGCTCGTGCAGCACCCTGATCACCAAGCCGAGCTTCCAGTCGGTGGTGCCGTCGGCCGCCTGCACCAAGCGCGCGGCGTCCGACGTCTCGGCGGTCGCCGACCCGAACACCGGCCTCGCCGTGTTCAACGCCGGCAGCGGCGG
>DATAPF010000379.1:0-2074 GCA_036265355.1 Kofleriaceae bacterium
TGCGTCGCGCACGCCGCGGAGTCGGCGGGCCATGCCGCGGGCGGGGCGCGCCGCCACACGTTCTGGGTCCAGGCCGAGACCCACCCGCAGACGATCGCCGTGATGCACACCCGGTCCGAACCGCTCGGCATCGCGCTGCGGATCGGCACGGCGGCCCAGATCGCCGCGGGCCTGGGCCCCGACGTCGCCGGCGTCCTGCTGTCGTACCCGACCACCGATGGCCGGATCGACGATCCCCGCGCGCTGATCGGGCAGGCCCACGCGGCGGGGGCCGCGGTGGTGATCGCGACCGATCTGCTCGCGCTGACCCTGCTGGTCCCGCCGGGCGAGCTCGGCGCCGACGTCGCGATCGGCTCGGCGCAGCGGTTCGGCGTGCCGATGGGGTTCGGCGGCCCGCACGCCGCGTTCCTCGCCGCGCGCGAGGAGTTCCGGCGCCAGATGCCGGGCCGGATCATCGGCGTGTCGCGCGACGCCAAGGGCAAGGTCGCGTACCGGCTCGCGCTGCAGACCCGCGAGCAGCACATCCGCCGCGAGAAGGCGACCTCGAACATCTGCACCGCGCAGGTCCTGCTCGCGGTGATGGCCTCGATGTACGCGGTCTACCACGGCCCCGACGGGCTGGTCCAGATCGCCACGCGCGTCCGCGGGTTCACCGCGGTGATCGCCGCCGGCCTGGCCCGGCTCGGCTATGCGGTCCGCCCCGGGGCGTACTTCGACACCCTGCGGATCGACCTCGATGCGCAGCGCCGCGCCGAGCTGCTCGCCCGCGCGCTCGACCGCGGGATCAACCTGCGGCGCTATGACGACGGCGTCGGGATCTCGTGCGACGAGACCACCGGCCAGGCCGACGTCCACGATCTGCTCGAGGCGTTCGCGCGCGGCGACGAGCTATCGTTCGAGGTCGCGGCGCTCGCCGCCGAGACCGAGCTGCCGCCGCTCGCGCTGCGCCGGACCTCGGCGTTCTTGACCCACCCGACGTTCCACCGCTACCACGCGGAGCACGAGATGCTCCGCTACCTGAACCGGCTGACCACCAAGGACCTGTCGCTGACCACGTCCATGATCCCGCTGGGGTCGTGCACGATGAAGCTCAACGCGACCGCCGAGATGCTGCCGGTGACCTGGCCCGAGTTCGGCGGGCTGCACCCGTTCGCGCCGCCCGAGCAGTGGGGCGGCTACCGCGCGATGTTCGAGCAGCTCGAGGCCTGGCTCGCCGAGATCACCGGGTTCGCCGCGGTGTCGCTGCAGCCCAACTCGGGAGCTCAGGGCGAATACGCCGGGCTGCTCGCGATCCGGTCGTACCACCGGGCGCGCGGCGAGGGCCACCGCACGGTCTGTCTGATCCCGCAGTCGGCGCACGGCACCAACCCGGCGTCGGCGGTGCTCGCCGGGATGCAGGTCGTGGTCGTGGCGTCGGCGGCCGACGGCACGATCGACATGGCGGACCTGCGCGCCAAGGCCGAGAAGCACGCCGGCCAGCTCGGCGCGCTGATGGTGACCTACCCGTCGACCCATGGCGTGTTCGAGGGCACGATCCGCGAGGTCTGCGAGGTCGTGCATCGCCACGGCGGTCAGGTCTACATGGACGGCGCCAACATGAACGCGCAGGTCGGGTTGACCCGCCCGGCGGACATCGGCGCCGACGTCTGTCACCTCAACCTGCACAAGACGTTCTGCATCCCGCACGGCGGCGGCGGGCCGGGCATGGGGCCGATCGCGGTCGCCCGGCACCTCGCGGCCTACCTGCCCGGCCATCCGCTCGCCGCGCCCGGCAGCCAGCCGACGGGGGCGGTGTCGGCGGCGCCGTGGGGCTCGGCATCGATCCTGTCGATCTCGTTCGCGTACATCGCGATGATGGGCGAGGTGGGCCTGCGCCGCGCCACCCAGGTCGCGATCCTGGGTGCCAACTACATCGGCCATCGCCTCCACCCGCACTACCCGGTGCTGTACACCGGCCAGAACGGCCGGGTCGCCCACGAGCTGATCCTCGACTGCCGCGGCTTCAAGAAGACCGCCGGGATCGAGGCCGAGGACATCGCGAAGCGCCTGATGGACTACGGGTTCCACGCGCCGA
>DATAPF010000380.1:0-5053 GCA_036265355.1 Kofleriaceae bacterium
AACGACTCGGTCACCCGCCTTGCCTCGCAGCTCCAGCCCGCGGCACCGGCCAGCGAGCCGCCGGCGCTCGCCGCGCTGCTCGCGGTCCCCGAGCACGCGCGGATCAAGGCGATGCGCAATCACGTGCGCGGCCGGGTCGCGAAGATCCTCGGCCATGACCAGGACAGCGCGGTGTGCGACGGGACGAACTTCTTCGACCTCGGGCTCGACTCGCTGATGGCGGTCGACCTCGCGCGCGCGCTGGGCGGGGCGTTCGGCATCGAGCTGGCGTTCACCGACATCTACGAGCACGCGACCGTGAACACGCTCGCCGTCGCGTTCCTCGCGCGCATCCCGGCCGCGGTCATGGCGAAGCCGGCGCCGGATCCCGCGGCGACCGTGACCGCGGCGCGCGCTCCGCGCATCGCGTTCCTGTTCTCGTGCCAGGGCGGCCAGTACTTCGGCATGGGCCGCGAGCTGTACGACACCGAGCCGGTGTTCCGGGCGCGGATCGACGCATGCGACCGCATCCTCCGGCCGCTGATCGGGGTGTCGATCAGGGACGTGATGATGCACGGTGACGATCGGGACGCGATCCATCAGACCCGCGTCACCCAGCCGGCGATCGCCGCGCTCCAGCTCGCGCTCGCCGATCTATGGGCGTCGTGGGGGGTGACGGCGTCGGCCGTGTTCGGCCACAGCCTCGGCGAGGTCGCCGCCGCGATCCACGCCGGCGTCATGGACATCGAGTCCGGGCTCACGCTGGTCGCGCATCGTGCCCGCCTCATGCAGTCGACCGCGCACGGCTCGATGCTCGCCGTGAAGGCTCCGCACGCGTGCGTCACCGGGTGGCTGGAAGCCACCGGCCTTGCCGTCGCCGCCATCAACGGACCGGAGGCCGTCGTGGTGTCCGGCGAGCGCGATGCGATCGACGCGCTCACCGCCCGGCTGCGCGCCGGCGGCGTGACCGCGCAGCCGCTCGCCGTCTCGCACGCCTCGCACTCGCCGATGATGGAGCCGATCCTGCCGGCGCTGCACGGGGCGATCGCCGGCCTCGCGTTCCACGAGCCGCGCCTGCCGATCGTCTCGAACCTGACCGGCCGGCGCAGCGTCCCCGGCGAGTACGACGCGCGCTACTGGTGCCGCCAGGTGCGCGAGACCGTGCGGTTCCACGACGCCGCCCAGGCGCTCCGCGCGCTCGACATCGACGTGTACCTCGAGATCGGCCCCCAGGGCACGCTGGTCAACTTGCTCGCCGCCGCCGGGCTACTGCCCGCCGGGGGCGGCCTGGCCTCGCTCCACCGCGGGACCGGCGATCGCGCGACCATGCTCCGCGCCGTCGACGCGCTCCACGCCCAGGGCCAGCAGCTCGCCTGGAGCGAGGTACGGACCGCATCGGGCCGCACCGGGTCGCCTCGTCCAGTGACCGATTGCCGCCTTGCCAACGACCGGAGGGTCGCATGAGCTTCTTCGCGAGACCGCGTCCCCACGCCCATCCATCGCTTCGCCTGATCGTGTTCCATCACGCAGGCGGCTCCGCCGCGATGTACCACCCGATCAGCGCGCAGCTGCCCCAGGACTGGGAGCTGCTCATCCTCGACTTGCCGGGCCGCGGCAAGCGCTACGCCGAGGCACCGATCAGCGACGCGGCCGAGCTCGTCGATCGCGTCGTCGACGACGTGCGCCCGTGGCTCGATGTCCCGGTGGCGCTGTTCGGCCACAGCCTCGGCGCGATCCTCGCGGCCGAGGTCGGTCGTGCATGCGAACGACTCGGCGCACCGCCGGTCTGGGTCGGCGTGTCGGGGCGCGTGGCGCCGACCCTCCAGGCCCAGACCCGGCGGCTGAGCACGCTCGATGAAGCGTCGCTGCTGTCCGAGGTGTTCGCGCTCGGCGGAACGCCCGAGCGGGTCGCCGACATCCCCGAGCTTCGAGACCACTTCCTGCGCGTGGTGCGCGCCGACATCGCGGTTCTCGAGTCGTACCGGCCTGCCCCCGACCGCGCGGCGCTCGGTGTCCCCCTGACCGCGTTCGCCGGCACGAGCGACATCTGGGCGCCTCCGACCACGATGCGGCCGTGGGCGCGCGAGACCCGCAGCGACTTCCGCCTGCGCGAGTTCGAGGGCGGGCACTTCTTCTTCCTCGGCGCCGCGTTCCCCGGGTTCGCGCGCGAGCTGGTCGGCGAGATCGGGCCGTACGCCAGCTCGCCGGTGGCGTGACGGACGGCCGGCGTCACGCCTTGCGGCCGGGCTCGAGCTCGCCGATCAGCCCGGTCGCGACCGCGCGCGAGCGGATGGTCTCCTTGACCGACTGGAAGCGCTTGCGCAACCGGGCCGCGACGCGTCCGATCGCCGCGTCGGAGTCGTCCTCGCCCTCCTCGATCATCACGCGGGCAACGTCGGTCCAGCTCATCGCGCGATCGACGCGCAGCATCAGCAGCATGCGATCGCTGTCGTCGAGCATGGCGCGGATCTCGGCGAAGCCGGTCTTGACCTCGGTGCGCAGGTGGGGCCGCGTCCGGCTGCGCACCTGGTGGGCGACGTCGGTGATCTCGCTGATCGCGACGAGCTGGCCGGAGTGCGACGAGCGCCGCAAGCGGGACGCCGCGTGGCGCGCCAGCGTGTAGAACCAGGTCTTCAGCGATGACCGCCCCTCGAAGCGCGGCAGACCCTTCCACAGATCCTCGCACGCCTGGGCGAAGGCATCCGACGCGTCCGCGTGATTGCGGAGCATCATCCCGAGGAAACTGAGGATCTCCGGGCCATAGCCCTCGATCGTGAGCGTCGCGACCTCTTTCAGCTGACCGGCCGCGCGCAACTGGGAGATCTCCGCCTCAACATCCATCGGTGGACCTGCTGCTTTCCGGCACCGGGGTGCCCGAGCTCCGGATCGCAAGATAGCGCGGCTCGGCCGAACGCCCACGCGCCCCGGGCGCCTCGAGATTCACCCGTATTCTTGGTTACTGGATTCAAAAAATCGGGAGAAATTCGCTCACAAATTCGCCGACCGATCTCCATTGCAGGGCGCCGCAATCACCCGCCCGCCCCTGGTCGAGCGGCATCGACCGGGCGCTTGCACTCAACCACCGCGCTTGACCCCCGTGAGGCCCCGCATGCTCGTTCCTTCCGCGCACGACTCGAACCGCGATCCGAAGCAGCTCATCGCCATCGTCGGCATGGCCGGCCGGGTTCCCGGCGCCGCCGACATCGACAGCTTCTGGCGCCTGCTCATGGCGCGGGGCGACGCGATCCGCCCGATCCCGGCCGATCGGTGGGATCGCGCCGCCGATCTCGATCCCGAGGTCGCGGTGCAAGACCGCGGCGGTTTCCTGGACGATATCGCCGCATTCGACCCGACATTCTTCGGCATCTCGCCGCGCGCGGCCGAGGACATCGATCCGCAGCACCGGCTGATGCTGGAGGCGGCCTGGCAGGCGCTCGAGGACGCCGGTCAGCCCGCCCGCGCGCTCCGCGGCTCGCGCACCGGCGTCTACGTCGGGGCGTCATGGCACGACTACGAGATCCTGCGCAAGGAGCGCCGCGCGCGCGCCACCCAGCACAGCGGGGTCGGCAACGCGCTCGACATGATCGCCGCGCGGGTGTCGTACTTCCTCGCGCTGACCGGGCCGAGCCTCACGGTCGAGACCGGGTGCTCGTCGTCGCTGGTCGCGCTGCACCTGGCCTGCCAGGCCCTGCGCGGCGGTGACATCGACGGCGCGCTGGTCGGCGGGGTCAACCTGATCCTCGCTCCCGACGTCTCGGTCGCGCTCACCCGGTTCGGTGGCCTGTCTCCCAACGGTCGCTGCCAGGCGTTCGCGGCGGCGGCCGATGGCTTCGTGCGCGGCGAGGGCGTCGTCGCGCTGTACGTCAAGACGCTGTCGCGCGCGCTCGCCGACGGCGACCAGATCCGCGGTGTCATTGTCGGCACGGCGGTCAACAACGACGGCGGCGGCGACAGCCTGGTCACGCCGAGCCCGGCGGGACAGTACGATCTGCTGACCCGCGCATACCGCGACGCACGGCTCTCGGTCGACGACGTCGCCTACGTCGAGGCCCATGGCACCGGCACGGCGGTCGGTGATCCGATCGAGGCCGACGCGCTTGGCCGGGCGCTCGGCCAGCCGCGCGACCGCGCACGGGGGCCGCTCGCGATCGGCTCGGTCAAGACCAACATCGGCCACCTCGAAGCCGCGGCCGGGCTGGCGGGGCTGGTCAAGACCGTGCTCGCGCTCGAGCATCGCGTTGTCCCGCCGACCCTGCACGGCGACGTGCCGAACCCGGCGATCGCGTTCGATGCGCTGAACCTGTGCGTCGTGCGCGCGCCGCTGGCGCTGCCCGCCGACGGGCCGGTCCATGCCGGCGTCAGCTCGTTCGGCTGGGGCGGAACCAACGCGCACGTCATCCTGTGCAGCGCACCGCCGGTGGCAACCTGCGAGGCGAGCGCCGCGCGCGCGGACGGCGCGCCGGTCGTGGTGCCGCTGTCGGCCCACAGCCCCGAGGCGCTCCGCCAGCGCGCCCGGGACCTCGGCGGCGTGGTCGCGCGCGGCAGCGTCACGGCCAGGGACCTCGCGGCCACCCTGGCGTGGAAGCGCGATCAGTTTCGCTGCCGCGCCGCCGTGGTGGCGGGCAGCGCCGCGGAGCTCGGCGCACGCCTCGCTGCGCTCGCCGGCGCACCGGCCGACGATGTCGCCGGCGTGGTCAGCGGCACGGCTCGCGCGGGCGGGCGCATCGCGTTCGTGTTCCCCGGCCAGGGCGCGCAGTGGCTCGGCATGGGCCGTGACCTGCTCGCCCACGATCCGAAGTTCGCCGCGGTGATCGGCCGCTGCGCCGCCGCGCTCGCCCCCCACGTCGACTGGGATCTCGTCGCCTGCCTCGCCGGCGACGCGAGCAACGCATGGATGAACCGCGTCGACATGCTGCAGCCGGTGCTGTGGGCCATGTCGGTGGCGCTGGCCGAGCGGTGGCGCGACGCCGGGATCGAACCCGATGTCGTGGTCGGCCACAGCCAGGGCGAGATCGCGGCCGCCACGGTCGCCGGCGTGCTGAGCTACGATGACGCCGCGCGCGTGGTCGCACAG
>DATAPF010000381.1:0-71312 GCA_036265355.1 Kofleriaceae bacterium
GGCGCCGGCTGCTCCACGTGCCCCCACCCCCACCCGCTCCCTGATCAACGAGGTGGAGCTTCGGGCGCTTCTGTCCTTATGCTGCCCTACGGTATGGTGCCTTTACGCTTCGCGCCCTGACACCCGCGCGACACACGCCGCTGCTGGCCCACTCCCGCGGCCAGTCCAAAGCCGGCGCCACAGAACGCCGCTTCTTTCCACCTGGGCGCTGACCTGTTGTAGAAATCGCGCGCGATTTTCCGCCTACAGGAGGAGAGGCCCGTGGAACAAATGCACAAATCTTGGCTATTCGTGTTCGTTGGTTGTGTCGGGATCGCGAGTGGTTGCAGCTCTGATGGTGGGTCTCCTGGCGGTGGGTCGGACAGCGGCTCGGGCAGCGGCCCCGGCGGATCGTCGTCGCTCGTCGAAATCTCTGCCTCGGGTGCGGTGATGGGCCAGAAAGGCAGGATCCGGGTCGCGTTCTCCAACCCGGTCGCGGCCGTAACCGACGTGATGCTGACGTCGGGATCGACGGCGACGGCCACTGTCCCGGATCACATCACGGTGCCGGCAGGTGCCGTCTCCGCCGAGGCGCCGTACATGGGGGTGGCACCGGGAAGCGTGGTGCTCCGTGCGACCGCCGCAGGCGAGACGCAGGTCACGACCACGACGGTCGTCGACATGCTGCGAGTCACCGCTACCAGCGGCCCGACCTTCGAGGTCGGTGCTCACGGCCTCCTGTCGCAGAATGTCAACATCCGCGTACCCGAAGCACTCACGCTGTCGCTCGCGAGCTCACAGGCCTCGACAGCCACGGTCGATAGCACGGTGACGATCCCCGCGTTCTCGAGCACCGGGGTCGCGCAGATCACCGCAGTGAGCCCCGGCATCTCGCAGATCACGGCGAGCTACAGCGGGCAACAGGCGACGCAGACCGTCACCGTCATCGACAAGTCGCGGATCAGCCAGGCCTACGGTCCCAACCTGATCGAGGTCGGCGGTCACGACACCGTGCAGATCTACCTCACAGCGCAGCTGGCGCAAGCGACGGACATCGCAGTCACGTCGAGCGATCCATCGGTGATCAGCATCGCGCCAAGCTACACGCTCTCGGCGGGCTCGGACTTCGCCTACCTCGATCTCCAGGCGGTGGCTCCGGGCTCGACGAACCTCCAGCTCTCGCTCAACGGCTCGGTCGAGAACATGCCGATCGCGGTGGTGAGCAAGGCGCAGCTCGAGAGCGTGCGCCTCAGCGGCATCCCATCGGCGGGATACAGCGCGCAGCTGACGGTCTCCATGGACGTCGCCGTGGCGACCGCACACGACGTGACGCTGACGTCGAGCGACCCCGATGTGGTCACCGTGCCCTCGAAGATCACCGTGCTCCCGGGGACGTCGAGCGCAAGCACGCCGGTCACGCCGGCCCGTACCGGCGACGCCGTCATCACGGCGACGCACGACGGGATCTCGCGCCAGACCGTGATCCACGCCGGAGCCTCGGGATACACGCTCGGTCTCTACGGTTCGAGCCGCCAGGTCGTGGGTACGCTCGGCCAGCTCTCGATCCAGGGTGACTCGACGTCGACCACGGTGAACCTGGTGTCCAGCGATCCGTCGGTGGTCAGTGTGCCATCCTCGATCGTCGTCAGCTACTCGGAGGTCGCGCCGCTCACCGCGCTGCACACGGGGACCGCCACGATCACGGCGAGCACCGCCAACGCGAGTGCGACGTTCCCGATCACGGTCGTGGCGTCGCCCGCGATCCAGCAGTTCGGGCCGAGCTTCAACCTGCCGATCAATGGAGCGGTCAGCGGCTATCTGTACCTGGATACCCAGCCACCAGTCGGCACGACCATCACCTTCTCGACGAGCAATGCCGCGATCGCGCCGGCGCCGGCGAGCATCTCGGTGGGCGACTCCCAGACCTACATCCCGATCACGATCCGCGGTGGCAACACCGGCACTGCGATCCTCACCGCGACGGTGGCGGGAGCAACGGCCAGCGCGGTGGTCTACGTCGGGGGCGTGTCCAACGGCGTGTTCACGGATCTGTTCGCCAGCGCCGGCACACTCGAGATCGGCGCGGCGACCGTGGTGAACGCGAGCTTCTCCTTGCCTCCGCCCAACGGTGACACCGGCACGATCACGTTTGGTACCCCCGGGATCCTCACCACGCCATCGACCACCGTCGCGATCTCGTCGAATTACTACTCCGCCTACTTTCCGGTCATCGGAGCGGTCGCCGGATCGAGCGACGTGACCCTCACCATGAGTGGAGTCTCGCAGACCACGACGATCACGGTCGTGTCGTCACCGACCTACACGCTCCAGTTGCCCGGTACCGTGAAGATCAACGCGACGGGGAGCGGCCGCATCTTTTCCAACGCCGTCGTCGCTGCCGACCGGAGATTCGCGCTGTCGTCGAGCAACCCCGATGTCGCAGCGGTGACAGCCACGGCCGCCACGATCTCCCCGGGTCCCAGTAGCCAGCAGGCCTCGTTCGGTGTGCGCGGCGTGGCACTCGGCACTGCGACGATCACCGCGTCGATCAACGGCACTGACTACACCGCGAACATCACGGTGCAGTAGTCGCGGTCCGCGCCCGCGGCTGGCAATCACCGTGGGTTCGCCTGGTGAACCGCTCGTGGTAACTACCCCACCCCGACCAAGCGCCAGGCCTCAACCAGTTGTGCCATGGGCGCTTCCTCGATGACGTCACCGTGAGCGACGATGAGCCTCTTGATCGGCAGGGCCTGGAGGGCTTGCAGAGATCGTGACGCCGCCTGCTTGTCCGCAACCTTCTTCTTGACGTCGGGCGGCACGCGCACTCGCTTGAAGCAACCCGTGATGCGCGCTGCGAAGCGCCAGGACCAGTGGTCGTTCTCATCAGCCCGCAGGACCACATCCGCCCCAAACAAGGTTTCCGTGGGCCGATGGTAAAGAAGGGTCTCGTCCAGGAACGGAACCCCCTCGAGGAAAAATAGCGCAAACTCCGGTACCGCCTCTGTAAACTTTGGCCCATGGATATCCACATCCATGCGAAGCTCGGGATTCTTGGCGGCGGCGCTCCTGGGGCCCACGATCTTCGCATCGGGAAAGGCCGCCGCCGCCGCTGGCGTACCGAGATGATGAAAACAGTTGGGAACGACGAGCCAACTTACCTCGCCCAGATCTGCCATCTGTTTCACCAGGCCGTCGGAAGGTGGAGCAGGGCTGTGCACCAACAACCGCCCGTCGTCGAGGCGAACAACCGACGTCCGCGCGCGTAGCCGGACCCCGCTAAACCACACCGGCCTCTCACTGGCCCATATGCGCCCATCGACAATCTCAGAAAGCAGATGTTGCTGCATGGCGCCCATTGTCATATCACCGCTGACCGAATTCCCTCAGGATCTCGCGCACCCGCGGTCGAAGCCGGCGCGTGACCGGCGCGTCGCCTCAGCCACGATTCGAGGCACTTTGTCCTGCAACTCCGCCGGGATCGCCGCCGAAGCCGGCGCGCGTGCCGCGCGGCGAGGCGGACGGCATGGTGACCGACATCGCGACGCTGGTGCGGGTGGGCGCACGCCCGCAGGCCGGCTGCTCGGGATACCGCTCGGTCCGCCTGCCCGCCCGCGGCCGAGGTCGTCCTCGACCGGCTCGGCGCGCTCGCGCCGGCGCTCACCGCGCTCGCGCGAACGGTCGCGACAGTGCTCGGCGCGGAGCCGGCGGCATGACGGCGACCTGGCGATCGCGCGAGGAGCTCGTGATGGGCACGTGAATTGCTCCTCGTCCAGGCAAGCAACCACGTCCGAGGCGCCGTGGTGGTGCCAGGACCCGAGGCTCTCATGACATCCACCGTCCTACGCGCTGCGCTGGTGACCGCGTGCCTTGCTGCTCCGTCCGCAACCCTCGCACAGCCAGCGCCTTCGCGAACCTCCCAACCATCGATCGATCCGCGAGCAGAGAAAGTGCTGCATGACATGGCCACATATCTCTCGGGTCTGGAGAACTTCCAGGTCCAGAGCGAGACGACCGACGAGATCGTGCTCACGAACGGCAGCAAGGTCCAGCAGGTCACGACCTCTCTCGTCTCGATCCACCGCCCCAACAAGCTGCGCAGCGAGCAGATCGGCCCGGGCGCCAAGCTGACCGCGTGGTACGATGGCAAGACCCTCGCGCTCTATTGCAAGAGCTCGAACACGTACGGGGTCGTGCCGGCGCCACCGACGATCGACGAGACCCTCGACGTCGCGCGGAAAAAGTACGGCGTCGACGCCCCAGCGGCGGACCTGATCTACAGCCAGCCGTACGAGGTACTCACCGAGCATGCCAAGAGCGGGCAGTATCTCGACGTCGAGAGCGTCGACGGCGTCGCCGCGCATCACCTCGCCTTTCAACAAGACGATGTCGACTGGCAGATCTGGGTGAAGCAAGGGCCGCAACCGCTTCCCGTGCGTTACGTCATCACGACCAAGTCGATGGCGGATCAACCTGAGTTCACCGCGCGGCTGACGAACTGGAAGACCGATGTGTCGCCCCCCGCCACGGCGTTCGGATTCCAGCCACCCGCCGGTGCCAAGCGTGTCGCCGAATTACCGAGCACATGTCCGCAAGCGGGCTAGGAGCCATACCATGCAGTTCCATCGAAAAATCAAGATCGCCATTTCGGTGATCCTCTTCGGAATGGCGTTCGCATCGGAGGCAATGGCGGTCATTGGCAGACCGTTGACCCCGATGAGCTACGCAGGTGTGGCACGGCGGACCGTGCGCCGCTGATCCACGAACCTCGCCGTGACCGGCGAGCCGCAGCGCATAGAGCGTCTGGCCCGGTCGCGAGCGCATCGCTGGCGCCCCGGTCGAGCCCCCAGACGCCGGCCGCGACGAGCCCGAGCAGCGCAAAGTTGATGTTCTGGACGTAGAGTCCTCGGTCGTGGCCTGCCACCCACGCCCGCCGTCCCGGCCGGTGTCCAGCCCGGAGCCGTCGGCTGACCGCCTGCGTCGGATCAGCAGATCGACGCTTGCTCGATGTCCGGGTCGTCGCCGAGCTGTGGCTCCTGCATCAACACGTCTGCGAACGCTCGGACTCCGGCGTGGATGTCGCGCTCGTGGAGGGCAGCATAGCCGAGGATGAGGCCGGCACGCTGCGGCGGGTTCAGGTAGTACGGAGCGACCGGATAGATGCCCACTCCGCTGTGGGCCGCGCGCGCGACGAGGGCTGGCACCGCGCTGGCGGGCAAGCCGCGCAGATAGATCACGACGTGGAGCCCGGCATCCACCCCTGCCACTTCCAGGCGATCGCCAAACGCCTGGCGCAGGGCATCGAGCAGGATGCGGCGCCGCTGTGCGTAGAGCACGCGCATGCGCCGGAGGTGACGCTCGAAGTGGCCCTCGCGGATGAACTCGGCCAGCACCTCCTGCTCGAACGTCGCAGTTGCACCGTCCATCAGGAACTTGAGCGCCGCGGCCGGGACCACCAGCTCCTCGGGCACGACGAGGTAGCCGACACGCAGCGACGGAAACATGACCTTCGAGAAGCTGCCTATGTACAGGACTCGCCCCGTACGGTCGAGTCCTTGCATGGCCTCGATGGTGCGGGTTTCGTAGCGGAACTCGCTGTCGTAGTCGTCCTCGAGCACGTACGCGCCGGTCTGCTCGGCCCAGCGCAGGAGCTCGAGGCGACGATCGAGTGGCAGGACACTGCCGAGCGGGAACTGATGGGACGGCGTGACATACGCCAGGCGCACTGCCTCCCCGCGAGGAAGTTGCGTCACGTCGAGCCCGTCCACGTCGACGGGAGCTGGGACGAGGCGGGCACCGACCCCGAGAAACACCTGACGCGCCGCCTGATAGCAAGGCTCCTCGACGACCACGCTATCTCCACGATCGATCAGCATCCGCCCGGCCAGGTCGAGGGCCTGCTGGGTGCCGTTGACGATGATGACCTGCCTGGCAGATGCATGAACGCCCCGCGCGCGGCGCAGGTAGTCGGCGACGGCCTCGCGCAGGGGGCCGAACCCGCGGGCTCGGCCATACGCCATCGACCGCATCGACATCAGGCGCACGCGCCGCGTGACCAGCCGCGACCACGTCGCGTGCGGGAAGTCTTCGAGCGCGGGCTGGCCATAGCGGAAGTCGTACTGCAAGCGTCGCCTCCGGGGCTCCCCCGGAGCCGGCAGCGGTCGCAGCGACAAGACATCCCGAGCGTGCTGCGACAGCCTGGTCTCGAGTCGCCTCGCGGGCATCGAAGTGCAACCGTGCAGAGATACAATGGCAGGATCCGGCAATGTCGCCGACACATACGTGCCTGAGCCAACGCGGCCCTCGATATAGCCTTCATCGCGAAGCTGAATGAATGCCGTGACGACCGCGTTGCGGGACACGCGCATCTCGCTGGCCAGCGAGCGCGTCGACGGCAGCTGGGCACGTGGTGGCAGGCGACCGTCGAGGATCGCGGCACGCAGACCACGATACAGCCGCTGGTGGAGAGCGCCATCGCCCTCGAAGTGAATCAGCATCGCCTTCGCCCTCCGAAGTGGTACCTGCAGAATAGCGCCAAGTGGAGCTGTTGGCCATCCGAATCTCGGACTAGCCTGTACCTGGTCGCGGGCTGGAACCACAATCTACTGCGAGCCGGAGAGATGGACGTGGTGCATGACGGGAGAGGCGACGCGATGCCGTGTCGTGCCGTGCGATGCCGTCACGCACGCACAAAGCGATTGCCACAGCACAATGGAGAGTCCCTGACAACAAGAATCAAGGCAGTGCTGTTTGCAATCGCGGTGGCAAATGTTTCGGCTTGTATCGATGGCCAGCCCATGATGCTCCTCGGATCGAGGCGCTTTCATTCATCAAGTGATGTCGTTTGGTATCAACAACAGTTATACGGAGGTAGGGATATGAAGATCGCTGTATCAATGCTGTTCGCGTCCTGCACCGTCGGTATCGTCGGATGCGCTGCGGAGCCACCGCCAGGCACGCCCTCGCGCACCGCGGATGACGCTCAGATGCAGGAGCTGCTCGCAGAGTTTCCGGACGCCACGCAGATCGACGACCACTCGATCGGCTGGGACAATGGCAAGGTCATCCTGGCACTGCCAGAGAACGACGCCGATCAGCGCTCGGCCGAAGACCACGGCCTCGAGCCGAGCCCGGTGGTCGACTTGAACCCGGCGCTCCAGAACGCTCACAACTGCCCCTCGGGCTGGTACTGCGTCTATCAGGATGCCAACTGGGGCGGCCGTCGCCTGCAGTTCAGCGATTGCACACGCAACGATCTCAGCAACTTCGGCTTCCGCGACCAGACCTCGTCGTGGGTGAACAATGGCTCGCACACCGTGCAGGTCAAGAACGACCTCACCTTGCAACCGGATCCGGTGCTCTGGACGATGCCCGCACAGTCGCTGTCGTCCTTCGTCGGCGCCTCCGCCAACGACAAGGCCGACTACTTCCAGTGCCAGTGAGGGCCAGCGCCGGGCGTTCGCGCTCGACACGCGCCCACCTCAGCTCGGGCTTCAGCGTAGGCTTCGAGCGCCGCCGTGGAGTCGTGCGCACGCGGCCCCCCGGGCATCGGCATCGCACTTCGGCAGCACCTTGCACGGGACGCGGCGGGTCGCTTCCTGGACAACGCGCGGCGGGTCGGAAGCGCTGTACTCCGTGAGGAGCTGATTGTAGGCCGCACAGGAAGCGTCCTTCATGCTGTCCAGCTGAGTGGCGAGCGCGTCGATCTCCTGGGCCTCGGCGGCCGCGTAGGCGCGCTGGAGCTCGGCGTCGTCGACCGCGTCCGACCAGACCTGATCGATCTCGGCCTTGGCCTGCTTCAGCGCGCCGTCACTCAGGGCGGCCTGGGCGGCCGCGACGTGCGGTGCCGAGCGAGCTTCCTCCGCGGCGCGGGTGCCGAACTCCGCCGCGAGCCTGGGGTCAAGCAGCCGGAGCTGGACGGCGCACTGTGCGAGCGCCGGCCAGTTGCGGTCGGCCTCGGATCGCCGGCAGTCGGCCACCACGCGGTCCGCGGTCGGAGCGGCGCTCGTGGCGGGGTTGCTCACCCGGGCCGCCGCGATCTCGGCGGAGGGCATCGTCTGCGCGGGTCGGCCGGGGTGGTCGTTGGCGAGGACGATCGCCACGACGCTGCCGAGGATGACGAGAATGACGAGGGCCCCGAGCGCGTGGGTCAGCCGGCGGACGCGGCCGCGGGGGAGGGTGGTTGCGATCGACGAGGAGTCGGGTACCGTGGCGCGCGGCTGACGCACGGGCTCGGCGATGCCCGGCGCTGCGGGATGGGCGACGGCCACCGCTGCGGGTGGCTCGATCGCCGCCGGTGCGGGTGCCGCGACGGCCGGCGGTGCAGGTAGCGCAACCGCCGCCGGCACGCCGGACGGTGCCACCGGGTGCTCGGGCGGCAGCCCCGGCAGCGGCTGGCTCGCCCTGACCCCGCCGAGCGGCGTCCATGGAGGCACAGCGGCCGGATCGAGGGTGCGCAGGATCTCGTCAAGCGCCTGGCTGACAGTGGCCATGGTCTGTGGCCGGGAGTCGGGAGACTTGGCGAGCATCTGCGCGATCAGCGCCGACAGCCCAGGCGGCACGTCAGGCGCAAGCTGGTGCGAATCCGGCGGTGGCTCGTCGAGGTGTGCGGCCACGAGATCGCCGGTGCAGGTGAACACGAACGGCGGGCGGCCGCAGACCATCTCGAACAGGATGCAGCCCAGCGCGTAGATGTCGGAGCGCGCATCGGCCGTGCTCGCGCTGCGACACTGCTCGGGCGACATGTAGTGGAGCGTGCCCAGCATCAGGCCGGTGTGGGTCCGGACGCCGGCGGACTGGGCCTCGCCCGCGAGCTTGGCGATGCCGAGATCGAGCAGCTTGACGCGCTCGCCCCCGGCGATCTCGGGGTCGGGAATCAGGAACAGGTTGGCCGGCTTGAGATCGCAGTGGAAGAGGCCGGCGGCGTGCGCCGCCTGCAGGACGTTGGCGACCTGACGGCCCAGCCGGCAGCACGCCGCGTGGTCGAACCGGCGCTGCTGGAGACGCGCGGCGAGCGAATCGCCCTCCAGCCGCTCCATCACGAAGTAGGCGCGGTGGTCGGGGGTGACGCCGAAGTCGAACATCTGCACGATGCCGGGACTGCGGACCGCCGTCACCGCGCGCGCCTCGTCGAAGAACCGCTGGACCATGCCGGCGTCGTTGCACAGCTCGGGCTGCAACACCTTCATGACCACGGGCCGGCCGAGCGCCTCGTGATGGCCGACGTAAACGACGCCCATGCCGCCTGCGCCAAGCTGATTATCGACTCGATAGTTACCGAGCAATGTCCCCAGCACTGCGATATCACAGTCCACTGCCGGCCACTGGCTGTCAAGCGAGGTCACCGTGATGCTCGTCGGAATACATCGGCTCCTCATGAGGTGGGCAGCGAACCGCTGCACGCATAGGGGCGGATAAGACAGAGTCGCACATTCGCGATCTCCGACGAATCATCGAAATGCGAGCAGCCTTCTCGAAGCCGCTGTGATGCGCTCGGCCCCAGAATTACAGCAGTCCGGTAATCGGCGCGCGTCCCCGGTGATCCCTTCCAGCGCGATCGGAGTCGCGGGGACGCTGATGTGCGAGTCAGTGTGCGACCGCGGACACGACGCGGGCGGTGCCGCCAACCTGCACGCAGCCGCGCAGCCAGCGCGGGACGAGACAGCATGGGTCAGAGCGTCTGCAGATCGTGCGCGGAGACGAGTCTGCCGTGGAAGCCTCGTCTCACCTCACCGATGAGCTCGCTCTCGGTCTGACCGAAGAACAGTTGATGATGCAGAACGAGCGTCTTCGCGCGCGCCTTGGTTGCGAGCGCCGCGAGCTCCGGCGCCGACGTGTGAAACGCCGCGTGGTATCTCCGATCGTCCGGCGGGAGCGTCTCGAAGCCGGCCTGCGAGTACACCTCGTGGATCAGGACGTCGCACCCGTTGCACGCCTCGACGACCGCATCGGTGGGCGCCGTGTCGCCGGAGAACACGATGCTGCGATCCCAGCCGACCCGTCCGTCCTCCGACAGGGGCCTCAGCCACCCGGAGGTGTTTCGCAGCGATGATCTGCCGGCCAGCGCCGCCGATTTGGCACGTCGCGGCGACGTACACGCCGCGACGCCAGGTACGTGGTACCCGACCCGATGTCGTCCTTGTCATGGCAGCTTGGGGCGGCGGACCGGTGGCACCTCGACGGTGACGACGTCGTCGGTCGGGGCGATGTCGGTGCAGCCGAGCTCGGCCGTCGAGAACGCCTTGTTCATCGCGTCGGCGGTGCGCAGGACGGTGAACATCTCGTTGCTCGCGCCGGCGGTGCACACGAACAGCGGACCTGCCGGCCGCGAGGCGAGCTTGGCGTAGAAGTCGTCGGCCTGGAGGCGATCGCGCACGACCGCTGGCAAGCCGGGCCCGCGCTGGGGTATCGCCGCGATCTGCGCGATCAGCCGGTTCTTGGGCATCAGGCTCGCGAGCGTCGGGTGCGGCTCGGGAAGCTTGCCCGGGAACACGAACACGAGGGCAATGTCGGGAGGCGTGACGCCGGCGTTGCGGCCGATGAAGTGGATCGGCCGTGCGACCTGCGCGGTGAGTGCCAGGCCGTGGACGTCGCCGGCGATGTCGATGTGGAGCGGCTCGTCTCCGACGTCGATGCCGTACTCGCGCGCGACGAGCGTCATCTTGCCGCGGAGCACGCCGTCGATCGCGAACGTGCCGTCGGAGCGGACCGGTGCGATCGCGTCGTAGAGCACGTCCTTGGCCTCGGCGGTCAGCGTGATCCGCACCTGGGTCGGATCGAGCGGGCCGAGCGAGACGTGGCCGTCGATGTGCGACGTCGGGTGTACGATCAGCTTGAGCTCCGGCGCGACGTTCGCGAACGCCGAGCGAAGCGGACCCGCCGACGCGACGACGAAGCCGTACGCGTTCGCGAGCGCGAACGTGCCGTCGGCCGCGCTGTGCGCGCGCACCGGGTGGGCGAGCTCGACCGCCGCGGCACCGCTCGTCGAGTCGCTGTCGACGTCGAGCGACGCGACGATCGCGGCGCCGGCGACCGGCTTGCCCGACTCATCGACGATGATCCCGTGGACGTCGATCGGCCTGGGGAGCGGGACCGGGCCGCGCAGGTTCGGGATGTACGGCAGCGACGCCGCGAGCGCATCGCCACCGGCGACGTCGCCGAGCCGCCAGCGTGTGCGTGCGATACGAAAGTCGATCTCCGGCGCGTCGTCGGCGGATGCGGTCGGCCGCCACTTCGCGAGGAGATCGGCGGCGCGGTGGACATCGGCGGAGGTGCCGCGCCCGAGTAACACGTCGGCGAGCTCGACGAGTGCGCGAAGCCGGCCGCGCGGCCGCGACCGCTTGCCGAAGCCGTCCATCGCGCGCTCGTACGCGGCGATCGCGGTCGCCGGATCGCCGGCCCGTGCGGCGCGCCCGCGGATCAGATCAGCTTCGGCGACGAAGTCGTCCTGCGGCACGGCCGTGACCGCGGCGAGCGCGCGCTCGTTCTGGGACGCCGTCGCTTGCGCGATCCCGAGCAGCACGATCGCGCGGAGCACCTCGTCGCCGCATCGATCGGCGAGCGCCTCAACTTCCTTGAGGTGGTCCATGATCGCCGGAAGGTCGGCGAACTCCATCCGGTTCACGTCGAACGTCGCGAGCTGGGCCCGGTGTGCGACCCCGCGCGCGCACGGCTCGTCGGGCAGCGCCGTCGACGGCGGCTTGCTGCCGTTGCGCGCCAGCCGGAGCTGGCCGAGCGCGCCGGCGAGGGCGGGACCGATCGCGGTCACGAGGTGAGGCGGCGGCGTGTGGCTGCACAGCGCCGGATCGACGAGCAGCGACGATGTGCCTTCGACGCCCGGCACGTCGGTCTCGGCCGCACGGGCCGCGACGTCGATGCGCGCCATCACGCCGTCGAGGCACGCGAGCTGGAGCGAGCGCTCCGTGGTCGGCGCATCGCACGCGCCGACCCGCACGCGCCGCCAGCTGTCGACGTCGCCGGCAAGCAGCTTTGCGGAGTCCGGATCGCGCTTCGCGATCGCGTCGGCGCGCGCGGCGGTCCACACGGTGTCGGGATCGAGCGCGGGAGGCGAGCACGCGCCGCCGCTCGTGCGGGTCGCGAGCAGGCCGACCGTCCCCGCCGTGCCGACCGCGAGCGCGGCCGCGACGCTGATCACCCGGCGGCGCCAATCTCAGAAAGCACAGGTTGCTGCATGGCGCCCATGGTCATATCACCGGTGACCGAATCCCTCAGGATCTCGCGCACCCCGCGGTCGAAGCCGGCGCGCCGCTTCAGCCACGATTCGACGCACTTTGTCCTGCAACTCCGCCGGGATCGCCGCCGAAGCCGGCGCGTGACATCCGGAGCCATCATCTTCACGAGACGATCGATGCTGCCGGGACCCGAGGTCAGGCGTCAGCCCAGCTCGAATGTCGTGATGCCGTAGACGCGTGCGAGGTCGATGGCGGGCGCCGGGCCGGTGTACATGCGCGCGGTCTCGAAGACGGGCGCAAGGTTGTAGTGTTCGGCGAGGTGCACTGCCGCTCGGTTCTCCTCCGGTACGTCGAGGAACATCGGCCCACCCGGCAGCCGCGCACCCAGGCCCAAGAACAGCGCCTCCGCGATGCCTTCCCCATCAGCAAACAAAGGGCCGATCTTCCAGCCGTCGCGACAAGGGCGCGCCAATCCGATCCCCACGAGGGCACCGGCCCGCAGCGCAGCGAGCCCGACTGCCTCCGGCATCCCGACCCATGCCGCCAGGAAGGCTGCCCGTCCCGCCGGGAACAGCGGCCGGTCGTAGTCGAGCAGCTGATCGAACGGCACGGCTTGCAACTCGATGAGCCCTGCAGGAGGCGCCACGCGCGGCGGTTGTCCGGCGTAGCGGACATTGCGGTGGGCGAGCACGAAGCCGGACTTGCGATAGTTGGCCTGCTGGGCGATGACACCATCGAGGCCGACCCGGCAGCCAGCGAGCCGTGCCATGCCTGCGCGCCACGCGGTGATTCCGAAGCCCTTCCCCCGGTGCTCCGGCCGCGTGATGTAGAGGCCGAGGAAAGCGAAGTCAGGCGCGTAGCGCACGGCCGAGACGCAAGCGACCGGTTCGCCACTGGCCTCGACCATCAAGAAGCCCTCGGGGTCGGCAACATGGAAGGGCGTTGCGTCGTACCGGCCGGGGTTCCAGCCCTCCACTGCCGCCCAGGAAAGGGCGAGCTCCAGATCGTGCCGCCCCATGGTCCGCACCTTGATGTCATGCGCTTGCATTGATCTTCATCCTTCGGCGCCCCGGTTTCGTAACCGGACCACGGGTCGAGATACAAGCAGGTTTCGGTGCCCCGGGGATGAGCTGCGGCAACGCGCGCGGCCGAGGTAGCATCGCCGGATGTCCGAGCCCGATCGATCCGGCGTGCTCTCGCGATCCGAGCTGGAGGCGGTGCTCGCCCACATCGCGATCTTCGAGCAGCTGCGGCCCGACGAGATCGGCCGGATCGCGCGGCGGTGCGACGTCGTCGAGCTCGCACCCGGGCAGCGCCACGGCGATCCCGCGGCCGGCGCGCGGCTCGTGATCGTCGTGTCCGGCGAGGTCGAGGTCGAGATCGCCAAGCGCGGCGGGGCGCTGCGCGCAGGGATGGCGCCCGGCGATCGGTTCGGCACATCGTCGCTGGTCACCGCGGAGGTCCGGCCGTTCACCGTCGTGGCCCGCGCACGGGCCAGCATCGCGGTCCTCGAGCGCGGGGCGTTCACCGCCGTGCTGGCCGAGTTCCCCGCCGTCGCGCTCCCGCTCGCGCGCGAGCTCGCCACCGAGGTCGCGGTGCGCGACGACTTCCTGCGCCAGCTGCTGGAGCTCCAGCACGCGCGGCTGCCGGTCAACCAGCTGCAGGCGGCGATCCGCGAGCGCGAGGCGGCGCAGCACCGGCGCGGCGCGCACGTCACCCGAAGCTCGACGCGCGGGCTGTTTCACCGGCTGGTCGTCGAGCAGGGCGCCGAGCCGCCGTTCTGGATGCTGGTCGGCTTCCTGCTGTCGCTCGGCGGCGCGCGCACGGTCGTCCACCTGATCCTCAAGTACCACCTCGAGAGTCGGCTGTTCGCGCTGGTGCCCGGCAACGAGCCGAACCCCATGCACGTGCACCACTTCAACTACGGGCTGATCCTGGTCGCCGCCGCCGGGCTCGCAGCGCTGCGCCCGCTGGGCCGGCGCGTGCTGCGCGCGCTCGCGCTGGTGTTCGGCCTCGGCGCCGGGCTGGTGTTCGACGAGTTCGCGCTGTTCTGGCGGCTCGATCCCGAGTACTCGCAGGAGCTCAGCGTGATCGCCGCCGGGATGGCGGCCGGCGTGCTGCTCCAGCTGGTCTACTTCCGCGCGTTCTGGCGCGCCGTGGCCCGCCGCGCCTGGCTCGGCCTGCGAGGCACACGGTGACCCCGGACCGGCTCGCGCTGTTGCGCAACGTCGAGTTCCTCGCGCCTCTCGACGACGAGACCCTCGCCGAGCTCGCCTGGCGCGCCCGCGTCGCACGCTACGCGCCGGGCGAGGCGATCGTCGGTGAGCTGGAGCCCGGCGCCGACGTGTTCCTGCTGGTCGCCGGGTGCGCCGAGGTCGTCGTCGAGCCGCACGGCGGCGATCGCCGCGTGCTCCATACCCTGTCACCGGGCAGCGCGTTCGGCGAGATGGCGTCGCTCACCGGCGAGCTGCGGTCGGCGACCGTGATCGCGACCGACGACGTCGAGCTGCTGGTGATCCGCGACGCCGACTTCGACCGGCTGCGCGAGCGCCGGCCCGAGGTCGCCGTGGCGCTGCTCGGCACGCTCGGCAAGCGCCTGGTCGACACCGATCGCGCGATCGAAGCGCTGCTCGCCGATCCCACCACCGCCGCCGCGACCGACGCGCCGGCAGCCACCGCGCCCGGTTCGATCCGGCGGGTCTGGCGCGAGCTCGTGGTCAACCACCACCGCGATCTCGCGTTCCTGACCCTCGCGGCGTTCGTCGTCACGCTGGTGGTCGTCCGGCTCACCATCTACCTGTCATTCCGGCTCGACATCACGCCACGCGGCGTGCTGCGCACCGCCTACATCACCGGCTTCGCGCTGCTGGTCCTGTCCGCGGCGTCCGCGCTGCTCGCGTTCCGCCCGCTGGTCCGCAAGCTGGTCGCGATCGCCTATGGCGTCGGCGCCGCGCTGATCTTCAACGAGCTCGGCGTCACGCTCGCGTTCGACATCTTCTTCAAGGACATCCACACCCCCGACCCCGACGTCGCGTTCGACGTCGAGCGGCTATACCACCGGACCGAGCCGGTGCGCGCGATCGCGATCGGCCTGGTCGTGCTGATCCAGGCGGTCTACCTGCGGCCGTTCTACCGCCGCGCCTGGTTCATCGCCGGGACCCGGACGCGCCGGCTGTTTGCGAGGAAGGCGTGATCGTCCACTGGAACGGCGGGTTCTGGATCCCGTGGGCGACTCGAGGCATGACCGCATCCGACAGGCGACGAACTTGCATGTTCTGGGAACGTGTAGAAGTCCATCCCCGGCTACCATCAGCCATGGCCGCACCCGATCGCCAGGCGTTTCGCGAGCACACGCTCGACGGCGCCGTGCTGTACTTCCAGCCGCGCACCGGCGTCCACGTCCGGGTCGAGCGCGCGGCGACGGCCGGGCTGCGCCGCCGCGCGCCCCGGGTCGCGATGTTCGGCATCACCAACGCGTGCAACCTCGCCTGCGAGTTCTGCTCGCGCGACGCCGCGCGCGCCAGCACCTGGACGATCGCGGACGCAGCGGCGGTGCTGCGCGGCCTGCACGACGCCGGCACCCTGGAGGTCGCCTACGGCGGCGGCGAGCCGTTCGCGTTCCGCGGGTTCGCCGAGCTGGTCGCCGAGCTCGACGCGACCACCGCGCTCGCGCAGCACGTCACCACGAACGGCACGCTGATCCGCGCCGCGTCGTGGCCGCGGTTCGCCGGCCGGTTCGGCCAGGTCCGCGTGTCGATCTACGACGGCGTCGACTGGCGCCCGGCGGCCGAGACCCTCACCGGCGCGCGCCAGCGCTGGGGCGCCAACCGGATCGTCGACGCAACGGCGCTCGCGACCCTGCCGGCGCTGCTCGCCGAGCTCGCCGCCCGCGGCTGCGGCGACGTCTCGCTGCTGTCGTACGTCGGGCCGGAGGCCGCGCGCCACCTCGACGCCGCCGGCGCGGCCCGGCTGGCTGCGATCATCGCCGACAGCCCGATCGCGTGCCGGCTGTCGGTGTGCTTCGGCGACCGCGTGCCGGTGCCGCGTCTGGCGGACGGTGACTGCGGGGCCGGCCGTGACTTCGTCTCGATCACGCCGGATCGCCGGGTCCAGGGCTGCTCGTTCCAGGACCGCAGCCTGCCCGGGAGGACCAGCGACGAGATCCTCGCGGCGTGGCGGCTGCATCAGGTGCAGCTGGCGGCGCCGGCGTGGCGGCGCGGCTGCGCGCGGGCGGCGCCAGGCGGACCGGCGAGCTCGCCGCCGCCGATCGCGATCTGGCAGGCGTTCTCCGGCAACAACAGCGGCGAGTGCATCATGGTCGCCCGGTTCGCGACGGTCGCCGATGCCGAGACCTATCTCGCCGCGCTGCTGCCGGCGTGGCAGCCCGATGCCGACCGGTATCCGCCGGCATGGCGCCAGCTGTTCGCCGACGAGGGCGTGCTCGCCGCGGACGTCGATACGCGGTCGGGCGACGCCGCCTCACCGCGCGAGCTGGTCGCGATCGGCCGCTCGGTGCTGGCCGCGCAGTACGCAGTCGAGGACGCATTCCCCGAGCTGCGCGCGCTGGCGTGGAAGCGCGGCGCGTTCGTGGTGCCCGGCGGCATCCACTGCCACGGCCCACTCTCGCTGCTCGCTGCGATCCGGGCTGCCGGTCCCGACGACCGCGCGCGGCTGACCGCCGAGCTGGCCCACCTGGTGGCGCGCGTGCACGTCCATGGCGATGTGGTGCTGTTCGCAGCGCCGATGCTGACCCGGGACGCCGCGTTCGATACGCTCGGCGAGGCGCGCGACACGCTGGTCCGCCACGCCGGGGATCGTCCGCTCGCCGCCGAGCTGTGCGAGGAGGTGACCGACGCCGCGATCGTCGCCGCGATCCAGCGGCTCGGCCACCGCCCGGCCGACGTGCGCCGGATGTGGGTCGAGTTCTGGGGGCCGGAGCGCGACGAGGCGGCCGCCGCGTTCGCGCGCACGTTGCCCGGCGATCGCACCACGCACACCGGATCGGTCGTGCTGATCGAGCCGGCCCCGGATCGCAAGCGCCTCGCGGTGCTCGCCTGTCGCCGCGGTGGCCAGGTGACTGCGCTCGACGGCAGGGTCTGCCTGAGCGCGGTGATCTGGTTCGAGGCGCCGCCCGGGCGATCGGGTCCGCGCTGGCTGCGCCGGGTCGAGGTCGCCGAGATCGAGCCGGCGCTGCGTGGGCGGCTGGGCCGCGACTGCGAGCTGGCGATCGAGGTCCCGGACCACCTCACGTACCGGAATGCCCCGCAGATCAAGGTCACCACCGATGCGCCGCGCACCGCGATCGCCGCGCTCGCCGAGGCCGCGCGCGAGCTCGGCGCCCGGCTCGATCTGTGGGCGGCGGTGAGCGACCCGATCGGCGCCGCGGTGCGCCGGCTCGTCGATGACGTGCGCGACTGAGCCGCGGACGGATGGTCCGCGCTCGGGAGATCTCGCGCTAACCGCCCTGTCCGTGCTCGAGCCCCAGATGATCGATGAAGTAACAAGGAATCGCGTACAGCGCGGCCGCCGTGACACCGGCGTACAAGACGGCGCTCAGCAATGTCCGCTGCTCGAGCCGCGCGCCGGGTGCCAGGCCGCCCAGGTCCGCTCCGCCAACCAGGAGTGCCGAGAACGCAAGCTTCCTCGGCACTTCACGTCGCTGCCATGGCCGCCATGTCACACTCCCGGGCATGTAAAGTCTGTGACTAGCTCGCGCCATGCGCCCTCGAGCGCACGCGCATCGGCAGCGCACCAGGCGTCAGCGCGGCGCGGCGCGGAACGGGCCGGACCGGTCGGTCGAGCGTGGGATGGAGGTCCCAGCGCGCGGTGATCGCGGCCAGCACCAGCGTGGCTTCGGCCAGGCCGAACGCGTCGCCGATGCACTTGCGCGCGCCCCCGCCGAACGGGATGAACGCTTCCTTCGGCACGGTGCGCGCGCGCTCCGGCAACCAGCGATCGGGATCGAACCGATCGGGCGCCTCGAAGAGATCGGGATCGTGATGCAGGAGGTACGGGCTACACCCGATGCCGGTCCCCTTGGCCAGGTGGTGGGCTCCGAGCGCGCTGTCCTCTGTGGTCACTCGCGTGAACAGCCAGGCCGGTGGATCCTCGGTGATGACTCGCTGGGTCTCCAGGAGCTTTGTCAGGTGCTCCCAGCGCACCGCCTGCCCCGCGACGACCGTATCCACCTCGGCGCGCAGCCGCTCCATCATCGCGGGATGAGCGCCGAGCAGGTACAGCGACCATGCGATGACGGCGGCCGTGGTCTCGGTCCCCGCCAGGAACAGCGTGAGGACCTGGTCATGGACCTCCTGCGGGGTCAGCGCGCTGTCGTCCTCGCGATGAGCCAGCAGCATCGACAGCAGATCGCCGTGATCATCGGCGCGCTGCCGAGGTCGACTCGCACCAGCTCGCCGACGTGGCGGAGCGAGCTGAGGAACGGCAACGGTCTGGCGAACAGCTGCACCAGGTGGCCGACCAGCGGCAGCCTGCCGGGAGCAACGGGAATGGACATGTCATGTCTCCTTCCGGGATCGAACGACACCATCTCGCACGAACCAGCGGAGCGTGACGGACGGATAGACGCGCAGACTACCCGCGGCCATATGCTCGTCCATCGCAACCACCGGGACCTCGTCCGACGGGTACCTTCCCACAGCAGGCCGCCCCATAGAAGGTTCGCGATGCGGAAGTGGCGGTCCGCGAGACCGGATGATTTCTGAGTGCGCGCCATCCACCGTAATAAGGCGTCGCATCGAGCAACGGAGTGCTACGCTCACGCCGCGGTGGAAGCGACGATCATCACGGCGCGCACCGAGGGCCGCAAGCTCGGCGATTTCATCGTGCGAGAGCGGCTCGGGCAGGGCGCGTTCGGCACGGTGTATCGCGCCGAGCAGCCGGCGCTGCAGCGCGATGCGGTGATCAAGGTCCTGCATCAGCGCGCCAATCCCCGCGGGATCGAGCGGTTCTTGCGCGAGGCCCGGCTGGCGTCGCGCCTCGATCACCCGTACGCGGCGCATATCTACGCGTTCGGCGCCGAGCCCGATGGGCTGCGCTGGATCGCGATGGAGCTGGTGCGCGGGACGGCGCTCGACCAGCTGCTGCGGCTGCACGGGCCGCTGTCGATCGACCGCTTCATTCCATTCCTGGAGCAGCTGTGTGAGGTGGTGCACACCGCACACGAGCAGGGGATCGTGCACCGCGACATCAAGCCGGCGAACGTGATGGTGATCGCACGCGCGGGGCGGCTGCTGCCCAAGCTGTGCGATCTCGGCATCGCCAAGTTGCTGGACGATCACGATACGGCCGACGCCGCGGACGGCGACGCGCCGCCCGACCGGCCCGAGTTCACGCAGCGCGGTGCGGTGATCGGGTCGCCGCTGTACATGGCGCCCGAGCAGTGGGCCGACGCGGCGGCGGTCGACGCGCGCACCGACCTCTACGCGCTCGGCGTGCTCGCCTACGAGGCGCTCACCGGACAGGTGCCGTTCCCCGGCGCGACCCGGCTCGCGGTGGCCAGCGCGCACGCGACCCAGGCGCCGCCGCCGCTCGGACCGCGGTTCCCGCCCGAGCTCGACGCGGTGATCGCGCGCGCGCTGGCAAAGCGCCGGGACGACCGCCCCGCGAACGCGCTCGCCCTGGCAGCCGCGTTTCGCGCCGCGTCGGGGCTGGCCGCCGAGCCGGCGGCGCTGCCCCAGCTCGCCGCGGCCGCCCGCGAGGCGGCGCTCGCCGCGGCGCCGCAGCCGATCGCCGATGCGGTGGCGCTGCTGGAGGCCGCGCGCAATGCCCACCAGGCGCGCGATGCGATGTGGGAGATCGTCCGCGCCGCGGTGCGGGTCGCGGGGATCGTGGCGCTGGCGGCGCGCACCGGCGTCGGGCCGGGGGCCGCCGCCGACGCCCCGCCGGTGGTCGCGGCGCTGCGCGCGCTGCGCCGGCGCGCGCTCGGCGACGGCGAATGGGTCGAGCTCGCGCGCGAGCTCGCACGGCCGTTCGCGGCCCACCCCGACGCGCACCCGGTGCCCGAGCTGGTGACGGCGTTCTTTCCGCGCGGCGACGCCGAGCCCGCCGATCCGTTCGCCGCCGTGCTCGCGTGCCAGGCCGAGGTCGATCACGCGGGTGCGACCAGCGACGCGCAGGTCCGCCGCCTGCTCGCCAACACGCTGCCCCACGTCGCCGCGCTGCTCGACGCGCTGGCGTTCCTGCACGCCTATCCGCTGGTCGTCGTGCAGCGCGGCGTCGCGACGCGCTGGATGGGGGCGCGCCGGTCGCCGCGCGCGACGCTCGCCGCGGGGGCGCCGGTGATCCCCGACGGGCGCGCGGTCCTGGTCGACGCCGGCGGACGGCCGCTGCTGTCGCTGTGGCCGCTCGCGCAGCTCGCGCCGCCGATGCCGGGCGCGCCCGACGAGCTGTTCTTCCTCGACGGCAACGCGCGCCGCGGCGCGCGGCTGGTCACGCTGCCCGGCGGCTTCGAGCGCCAGGACGACGAGCTGTGGACGTGGTTCGGCGAGCACCTGCTCGACACCGCCGACGAGGTGGTCGGGGCGGCGGCCGAGCCGCAGGCGCCCTACCTCGGGCTCGCCGCGTTCGGCGCCGGCGACGCCGCGAACTACGTCGGCCGCGAGCGCGAGGTCCAGGCCGTGGTCAATCGCCTGCGGGTCTGCCCGCTGCTCGCGATCGTCGGGCCGTCGGGAGTCGGCAAGAGCTCGTTCGTGCACGCGGGCGTGGTGCCGAGCCTGCCGCCGGGGTGGCGCGCGATCGCGCTGCGCCCGGGCGCGGCGCCGCTCACCGCGCTGCGCGCGCGGCTGACCGGAGAGCTCGGCGCCGTGCCTTCCGAGGATCCCGAGGCGCTGGCCGCCGGGTTGCGCGCGGCGGTGCCGGCCGGCGAGACCCGGGTGGTGATCGTCGACCAGTTCGAGGAGCTGTTCACGCTGGGCAGCGCGCCGGCCGAGCGCGTGGCGTTCGCCGCCGTGCTCGCGGCGATCGCGCGCGCGGCCGACGATCCGCTGCGCGTCGTGGTGACGCTGCGCGACGACTTCCTGATGCGCGCCGAGCAGCTGGCGCCGCTGCGCGAGCGGCTGCCGGTCAGCCTGGAGCTGCTCGGGGTCCCCGCGGCCGCCGAGCTGCGCCGGATCGTGATCGAGCCGGCCCACCGCGCCGGGTACGACTTCGACGATCCGGCGCTGGTCGACGAGATGGTCGCGGCCGTCGCCGGGCAGCCCGGCGCGCTGCCGCTGCTGTCATTCACCGCCGCGGAGCTGTGGAAGCGCCGCAACCGGCACTTCCACCAGCTGTCTCGCCGCGCCTACCACGCGATCGGCGGGGTCGGCGGCGCGCTCGCCGATCACGCCGAGGCGGTCCGCGCCCGGCTGATCCCCGACGAGCAGCGGCTGCTGCGCGAGGCGTTCCGCCACCTGGTGACCGCCGAGGGCACGCGCGCGGTGCTGACCCGCAGCGAGCTCGCGCAGCTGCTCGGCGGCGGCGGCCACGCCGAGACCGTGATCGAGCAGCTGGTCGGCGGCCGGCTGCTGGTCGCGACCGATGGCGAGCGCGGCGAGCAGCGGGTCGAGGTGATCCACGAGTCACTGCTCGCCGCGTGGCCGCGGCTCGCCGAGTGGCGGCACGAGGACGCCGAGGGTGCGTGGCTGCGCGATCAGCTCCGCGCCGCGGCCCGGCAGTGGGAGGAGCGCGGCCGCCCGCGCGGCCTGCTGTGGCGCGACGAGCTGCTCGCCGAGTATCGACTGTGGCGCGCGCGGCTGCCCGGTGCGCTGACCGCGGCCGAGGAGGCGTTCGCCGCCGCGGCGCTGGCCGATGCGGTGCGCGGCCGGCGGACGCGCCGGATGCTGGTGATCGGCGCGTTCGCGGTGCTCGCCGCCGGCATGGCGGTGCTGTGGCTGTCGTCCGTGGAGGCCCGCCGCGCCCGCGCGCACGCCGAGGTCGAGCAGCGCGCGGCCGTGGCGTCGAGCCAGGAGTCGCGCGGCCGGCTGATCGCGCTCTACGTCGAGGAGGGCCGCGAGCGGGTGATCGCCGGCGATCCGCTGCGCGGCATCCCCTACCTCGCCGAGGCGTATCGCGACCGCGACGCGAGCGCCCCCGGCCTGCGCTACCTGATCGGCCACGCGCTGGAGGCGCTCGCCGTGCAGCGCATGGTGCTGGCGCACGCCGACGTGGTGTGGTCGGTGGCGTTCAGCCCCGACGACGAGCGCGTGGTCACCGCGAGCGGGGATCGCACCGCGCGGATCTGGCAGGCGTCGACCGGCGCGCTGCTCGCCACGCTCACCGGCCACACCGACGCGGTGTCGTTCGCGGCGTTCATCGACGGCGGCGTGGTCACCGCCGGGTTCGACGGCCGCGTCGGAGTGTGGGCCGGCGACGGCGCGCGCCGCACGCTGATCCAGGGCCATACCGACCGGATCTGGAGCGCCGGGCTATCGCCCGATCGGCGGCGGCTGGTCACCGCCGGGTGGGACGGCGTGGCGATCGTGTGGGACCTGGCGACCGGCCGGCCGGAGCGCACGCTGCGCGGCCACACCGACAAGCTGTGGTCGGCGGCGTTCAGCGCCGACGGCCGGCGCGTGATCACCGCCAGCCTCGATCACACCGCCCGGATCTGGAACGCCGCGACCGGCGCGCTGGTCGCGACGCTGGCCGGCCACCGCGACGGTGTGCGCCACGCCGAGCTGTCCGCCGACGGCGCGCTCGCGGTCACCGCCAGCGCCGACGGGACCGCGCGGCTGTGGGACGCGGCGACCGGGGCCCCGCGCGCGGTGCTCGCCGGCCATCGCGGCAAGGTCCACAGCGCGCGGCTCAGTCCCGACGGCACCCGCGTGCTGACGGCGAGCGACGACAACACCGCGAAGATCTGGGAGCTCGACGGCCGGCTGGTGCACTCGCTCGACGGGCACCACGGCTACGTCTCGGCGGCGCTGTGGCGCGGCGAGGGCGCGACCATCGTCACGGCGAGCGGCGATCAGACCGCGCGGCTATGGGACGCGACCACCGGCCGCGCGCTCGGCGCGTTCGTCGGCCACGTCGACAGCATCGTCGCGGCCCAGCTCGCGTCGCACGGCGGCGGGTTCGCGACCGCCAGCGAGGACGGCACCGCGCGGCTGTGGAACCCCGACGCGATCCGCCGGCCGATCGCGCTGGTCGGCCACGTCCGGCCCGAGGCCAGCACCGAGGCCTGGTCGGGCGGCGTGTTCGCGGTCGCGTTCTCGCGCGACGGCGCGTGGGTATGGACGAGCGGCGACGACAACACGGTGCGGCTGTGGGACGCGCGCGACGGCCACCTGGTGCGCACGATCGCGACCGGCGCCGCCGGGCCCGCCGCCGCGGCCGGGTTCTCCGCCGACGACACGCGGTTCGTCACCGTCGGCCCCGCCGGCGCCACGCTGTGGGACGCCGCCGCCGGCCGCCCGCTGCGCGCGTTCGCGGCCCGCGACACGACCGATGCCCAGCTGTCGCCCGACGGCGCCGAGCTCGCGACCGCGCACGGCGACGGCAAGGCGCGCATCGTCGACGTCGCAAGTGGGGCCCTGCGGGTTGCGCTCGCCGGCCACACCGCGGCGCTGACCGCGGTGCGGTGGAGCGCCGACGGCCGGCGCGTGGTCACCGCGAGCGACGATCGCACCGCGATCGTGTGGGACGCCCGGCGCGGCACGCGGCTCGCGACGCTCACCGGCCATCACCTCGCCGTGCTGTCCGCCGCGTTCAGCCCCGACGGCGCCTACGTCGTGACCGCGAGCCGCGACAAGACCGCGCGGCTATGGGACGCCGCGACCGCGGCGCGCTGTCGACGATGGACGGCCACAACCAGGAGGTCAACGCCGCCGCGTTCAGCCCCGACGGCACGATGATCGTCACCGCCGGCGCCGACGCGACCGCGAAGCTGTGGGACCGGGCGACCGGCAAGGAGATCGACTCGCTGGCCCTGCACGGCCGTGCGGTCGAGTGCGTCGCGTTCAGCCGCGACGGGACGCGGATCGTGACCGGCGCGTGGGATGACCTCGCCGCGGTCTGGACGCTGCCCGCGCCGGCCCCCGACCCCGCGCAGGTCGAGCGCTTCGTGCGCTGCGAGGTGCCCTTCGAGCTCGTGGACGGCAAGCTGTTCCGGTCGGGCGCCAATTCGGCAGCCTGTTTGGACGGGGGCGGACGTTGATGTGCATCTGGATGCACATCACGCTCCTGTTGTGCACTTCGATGCACGAGAACGCCGTGGTGGCCAAAGGAAAGTTGCGCACGGACAGGCGCATGCGCGGCGGCCCTGGTCTTGCTCTTCGCCGCTCCCAGGGGGCTTCATGAATCGTTCGGCACGCACCAAGAGACTCACGCTGCACAAGGAGAGCTTGCGTCGCCTGACCCGGGAGCTCCGCGAGCACGATCTCGCCCGGGTGCTCGGCGGCACCGATAACGGCGGCGGGATGCACGTCCCGATCCCTACCGAGACGGACACGGACACGGACAAGCCATGAGGCACCGGGCGCGGCAATCGGCGAGCGGAGCATGGACGTCGTCCTGATCACGATGCCGTGGGACGCGCTGTACGTCCCATCGCTCCAGCTCGGCACGCTCCAGGCGGTGCTCGACCGCCATGGCTTCTCGTCGCGGATCCGCCAGCTCAACCTGGCGTTCATGGAGCACCTCGCCGCGGCCTCGGCGAGCCGCGACCAGCCGCTGACGGTCGACGACTACCGGCGGGTGGCGACCAGCTTCTCCGGCGTCGGCGACTGGATCTTCGCGATCCCGCCGTTCCGCGCGCCGACCGCCGAGGGCGACGCGGCGTTCTTCGCCCACCTCGACGCCCGCGGCTTCGCCGCGTCGATCCCGCTGTTCCGCTGGATGCGCGACCAGGCCGCGAGCTTCCTCGAGCTGTGCGCCGATGCCGTGCTCGACGACGCGCCGCGCATCGTCGGGTTCACCACCGCGTTCACCCAGAGCGTCGCATCGCTCGTGCTCGCGCAGCGGCTCAAGCAGCGCGATCCGTCGCTGCACGTGGTGTTCGGCGGCCACAACTGCGACGGCCCGATGGGCGCCGCCCTGCACCGCGCGTTCCCGTGGGTCGACATCGTCGTGCGCGGCGAGGGCGAGGCGGTGTTCCCCGAGGTCGTCGCGGCGCTGCTCGCCGGCCGCGAGCCGCCCGATCGCCCCGGGCTGTGCGTGCGGCGCGACGGCGCGTCGGTCGCGATCCCCGAGGCGCCGGGCAGCGTCCGGATGGACGACGTGCCGCTGCCCCGGTTCGACACCTACTTCGCCGACCTCGAGGCCGCGAGCTTCCGCGATCAGCTCGCCGGCTACGTCTCGCTGGCCTACGAGAGCGCGCGCGGTTGCTGGTGGGGCGAGAAGTCGCACTGCCGGTTCTGCGGCATCAGCCGGATGGACATGCCATTCCGTAGCAAGACGGCCAGCCGCGTGTACGACGACATGATCGCCCTGGCGCGGACCTACCGGCGCACGGAGTTCATGGTCGTCGACTACATCCTCGACCTCGACTACCTCCGCGATCTGGCGCCGCGGCTGCGCGACGCCGGGTTCGACCTCGACATCTTCTACGAGACCAAGGCCAACCTGCGCCGCGATCAGCTGGTCGCGATGCGCGACGCCGGGATCCGGCGGATCCAGCCCGGGATCGAGAGCCTGTCGACGCCGATCCTGCAGCTGATGAAGAAGGGCGTGACGGCGCTGCAGAACCTGCGGCTGCTCAAGTGGGCCGCCGAGCTCGACCTCGACGTGACCTGGAACCTGCTCTACGGCCTGCCCGGCGAGCCGCCCGAGGAGTTCGAGCGCATGGCGCGGCTGGTCCCGCTGATCGCGCACCTCCAGCCGCCGTCGACGCTCGGCCGGCTGGAGCTCGACCGGTTCAGCCCGTACCACGCCGATCCCGCGCGGTTCGGCCTCGAGGTCGTCGGGCCGCGGCGGCACTACGCGATGATCTATCCGATCGACGACCGCGCCACGCTCGCCGATCTCGCCTACAACTTCGAGTACCGCCACACCGACGGGCGCGATCCCGAGAGCTACATCGGCGCGCTGCGCGCGGCGGTCAAGCCGTGGATGCTGCGCCAGGCGCGGCGCGCGCTGGTCTGGTCGCGGGGCCCCGGGTTCATCACCATCGTCGACCAGCGCCCCGGCCTGCCGCACGCCCGCTACACGCTCGACGACACCGAGGCCGCGATCTACCTGGCGTGCGACGCCGGCGCGACCGTGGCGCAGGTCCGCGAGGCGCTGGTCGCGCGAGGCGGCGACGTGCCCGACCCGGCCGAGATCGCGGAGTTCCTCGCCGAGCTCGCCGCCGCCGGGCTGATCTACCAGGAGCGCGAACGGTATCTGTCGCTGGCGACCGCGCGCAGTCCGCAACGCACCGCCGCCGCCCTGCCGCAGGGTGCGGCAGCTGCGCCGGAACCCGAGGCGGCGCCGGTGGTTGCGATCCGCCGTTCCGCCGCCGGGCGATCGCAGTTCACGGTAAGATGATCTCGTGAGCATCGGCCTACGGCTCGCGGGCAGGTACAAGCTCGAGCGCCAGGTCGCGGTGGGAGGGATGGGCACGGTGTACCGCGCCTGCGACCTCGACGGCACGACGGTCGCGGTGAAGGTCGTCGATGCCGAGGATCCCGGCGAGCGCGAGCGGTTCCTGCGCGAGGCGGCCGTGCTCGCCGAGCTCGATCACCCGTCGATCGTTCGCTACGTCGCGCACGGCGAGGCCGAGGACTGCCGGTTCCTGGTCATGGAGTGGATCGAGGGCGAGACCCTGGCGCAGCGCCTGCATCGCGAAGGTGTCACCGTGGTGGAGTGCGTCGACATCGGCATCCAGGTGGCGGACGCCCTCGCCGTCGCCCACGCGCGCGGCGTGCTGCATCGCGACGTCAAGCCCGATAACCTGCTGTTCCTGGACGGGCGGATCAAGGTCGTCGACTTCGGGCTGGCGCGGCGGACCCGGGACGAGCAGGGGCTCACCGCATCGGGCGTGCTGCTCGGAACGCCGGGCTACATGGCGCCCGAGCAGGCCGAGGGCCGCCGCGATCTCGACGAGCGCGTCGACCTGTTCGGGCTCGGCTGCGTGATCTACGAGTGCCTGACCGGGCGCGCCGCCTACGAGGGCAAGAACCAGATCGCGCTGCGCGCCAAGATCCTGCTCGGCCGGCCGGCGCTGGTCCGCACGCTGTGTCCCGAGGCGCCGGTCGCGCTGGAGGCGCTGGTCGAGCGGATGCTGGAGCGCGACCGCGAGGCCCGCCCGTCCGACGCCGCCGGGGTCGGCCGGGTGCTGCGCGGGCTGAGCGGGCTCGATGGCGTGGTGCGCCGCCGGACGCTGGATCCGGGCCCGCCGACGCTCACGCTGCGCCGGCTGCAGGCGGGCGAGCCCGGCGAGGCGGTGTGCGTCGTGATGGCGATCCCGCGCGACGTCGCCGAGTTCGGGCGGACGCACACGGTCACGCCCGGCGAGCGCCGCGACCGCGTCGCGCGGCTGGACCGGGAGATCGCGCCGTTCGACGGCCAGCTCGCGCTGCTCGCCGACGGCTCGGTGGTGGTCGCGCTCGCCGGTGCGCCGGCGACGGCCGCGCTGCGCGGCGCCCGGTGCGCGATCGCGCTGCGCGGGCTGCTCCCCGACGCGGTGATGGTCGTGGTCAGCGAGCCGACCGCCGACGGCGACGTGCTCGACAGCGCGATCGAGCGCAGCGTGCAGATGGCCGAGGAGGTCGCGATCGCGATCTTGTTCGCCCACGGCGCGGTCCCCGAGCGCGTGCGCGGCGCGATCCGGATCGACGCGGCGACCGCCGCTGCGGTGCGCACGGCGCTGCCGGTCGCCCGGATCGGTGACCTCGACTACCTGGAGACCGCGCCGCATGGCTAACCCGTCGAACCACGGACCGCAGACCTCCACCGTGCGCGCGGCGCGCGAGCCGAGCGAGGCGGGCAAGCTGTGCCTGCTGATCATCGGCGAGGGGATCTACGCGACCCACCTGCTCCCCGAGTCGGGCACGGTGCTGATCGGCCGCCAGCCCGGGTGCGACGTCGTGATCGATCACCTGTCGATCTCGCGGCGCCACGCGCAGCTGCGAATGGGGCCCCCGATGTCGATCGAGGACCTCGGCAGCGCGAACGGCACCCGGGTGCGCGGCGAGTGGATCAAGCCGGGGGTCGCGACGCCGTTCGACGCCAGCGACGCGGTCGACATCGGCGCGATGATCGCGATCGTCCAGCACCGGACCCAGCCGCTGCGGTCGTGGCGGCTGTGGAGCCACGGCTACTTCGAGGCCCGGCTCGGCGAGGAGTGCGCGCTCGCCGAGCGGACCTCGGACAGCTTCGTGCTGGCCCAGATCCACTGCACCAGCGCGCCGCCGGCGGTCGTCGAGGAGACGCTCGCCGACCTGCTGCAGCCCAGCGACATCGTCGGCCTGTACGCGCCGGGCGAGTACGAGGTCCTGATGATGGAGACCGCGCCGGTCCAGGCCGAGCTCATCGTGGCGAGGGCGGTGTCGGCGCTGGCCCAGCGCGGAGCCCGCAGCCGGGTCGGCGTCGCCTGCTACCCGCAGGACGGCCGCGCCCCGGACTCGCTGCTGGCGGCCGCGCGCGCCGCGGCGATCGGCGGCCGGCGCGTCGAGGGCGCGACCGGCAACCTGGTCGTCACCGACGGCGCGATGCAGCAACTCCACCGCGTGGTCGAGCGCGTCGCCGCCGGCACGATCAGCGTGCTGATCCTGGGCGAGACCGGCGTCGGCAAGGAGGTGATGGCCGAGGCCGTCCACAAGCTGTCGCCGCGCGCCGCCCAGGCGTTCCTGCGCCTCAACTGCTCGGCGCTGTCGGAGTCGCTGCTGGAGAGCGAGCTATTCGGCCACGAGCGCGGCGCGTTCACCGGCGCGATCCAGGCCAAGCCCGGCCTGCTCGAGACCGCCCAGGGCGGCACGGTGTTCATCGACGAGATCGGCGAGCTGCCGGTGTCGATCCAGGTCAAGCTGCTGCGCGTCATCGAGACCCGCCAGGTGCTGCGCGTCGGCGCGCTCAAGTCGCGGCCGATCGACGTGCGGTTCATCGCGGCGACCAACCGCGATCTCGAGACCGAGATCGAGCGCGGCACGTTCCGCCAGGACCTGTTCTTCCGGCTCAACGGTATCTCGCTGGTCATCCCGCCGCTGCGCGAGCGGGTCGGCGAGATCGCCGGGCTCGCGCGCGGTTTCGCCACCGAGTTCAGCCGGCTCGCCGGCGAGCCACGCGTCCCCGCGATCGGCCCCGAGGCGATGGCGATGCTGGAGCGCTACAGCTGGCCGGGCAACATCCGCGAGCTCCGCAACGTGATCGAGCGCGCCGTGCTGCTGTGCGCGGGCGGCCCGATCGGCCTGGAGCACCTGCCGGTCGAGAAGATGCGCGCCACCATGACCCAGCGGGCCGCCATCGCCGCGCGCAGCGAGCCGCTCGTGCCCGCGCCGGCGCCGGCTGACCCGCTCGCTTTCCCGGCCCAGCCGCGCGAGTCGACCGTCGCCGACATCCGCCGCGAGATGGACGCGCTGGAGCGCGAGCGGATCCTCCTGGTGCTGAACGCCTGCGGTAACAACCAGACCGAGACCGCCCGCGTGCTCGGCATGTCGCGCCGCGCGCTGGTCAACCGGCTCGACGCCTGGGGCGTCGCCCGCCCGCGCAAGCGCCCCAAGCCGTGATCACGGCAGGGGGCGGAGCGGGACACAACGGCTAGTGCGGGCTCACCGGAGCCAGCCGGAGCATCGGGACCGGCGCGCGGCTGGCGCGCATGACCATGGGAGACGAAGCGCCGTGCGTCATGAAGTCCTCGGGGCAGATGTCCTCGTCGCCGCACCCGCAATCGCCCCACTCGTCGCACCCGCCGCCGCCACCGCCACCACCACCACCGCCGCCACCACCACCACCACCGCCGCAGGTCGAGTCGTCGCCCTCGCACACGCCGCAGTCGTCGTACCACGCGCAGCCGCCGCACGACGAGTCGTCACCCTCGCACACGCCGCAGTCGTCGTACCACGCGCACCCGCAGCTCGAGCCGTCGCCGTTGCACACGCCGCAGTCGTCATAGCTGCCGCACGTGATCGAGCCGCCGCAGCCGTCGTTGAACGTGCCGCACTCGCCCGAGTGAGCGGCGCAGGTCTGCGGCGTGCAGGCCGGCACGCACAGCTGCTGCGAGTTGCACGTGTTGCCGGGCGTGCACGAGCAGTTGATGGTGCCGCCGCAGCCGTCCGCCTGCGGGCCGCACACGCTGAACGACCAGGTCGCGCACGTCGCCGGTATGCAGGGCGGGCTGAAGCAGCTGCTGCAGTTGTTCCACGCCGCGATGATCGAGCCGGTCGCGGCGCCGCACGCGATCGGGATCGCGACCGCACAGGGAACGGCGGTACCGCCGATGGTCACGGTGGTGCCGGCCACGCACGCGAGCACGGTGCCGGTGCACGCGGCGCCGGCGCCGAGCGATGACAGTGCGGAGCCGAGGCAGGCGAGGCACGGCCCGCCGCTGGGGTCCTCGTCGAAATCGCCCCCCAACCCGCGCGCGGCTCGGACCTCGGGCTTGTTTTCGGGTTGCTGACGATCCTCGTCGAACCGCGAGAACACCCGGACGGCATCGCCGCGAACGGTCGCGCCCGACACCGGCGCGGCGCGATCCGCGCTCATCAGCTCGTCCATCGAGAGGTCGCGACCGTCGAGCCGCGCGCTGGTGACGGCGGCCTTGTCGTGGTCCGACAGCGTGAGCTCGAGGGTCGAGCCTCCGGACTGGACGGCGAGCGACATCTGGCCGCCGTCGGCCTGTGCGATCGCCAGCGTGCCGACCTCGGCGCCCGCTGCATCGAGCGCGCGCACGAAGATCCGGTGGCTGTCCTGGGTGGTGACCTCGTAGGACGCGACTCCGAGCGCGAGCTTGGTCTGGTCCGTCGCGGACACGACGTGGACGTGGCTGTCGCTGGTCGTGATGCCTGTGCCGATCGCGGCCGGATAGCCTTTGGGATCGACGGCCGCGCTCCCCGCGGTCGGGTCCGAGGACGGCGAAGTCGCGCACCCCGTCGCAAACGCGCCGACGGTACAGAGACACAGAATGAGCTGCTTGTTGGCTGGCATGAAACCTCCTTGGGCGAGCCGTCCACTGCGCGTGGCGTGCCACCACACAAGCCCTCGCGCGCCGGTCCGATGTGCATCGACATGCACACGAACAGTCGGGTTGCGCACGACCAGGCGCAGC
Source organism: Kofleriaceae bacterium (assembly GCA_036265355.1). Taxonomy (GTDB): domain Bacteria; phylum Myxococcota_A; class Polyangia; order Haliangiales; family Haliangiaceae; genus JABFXX01. Next base: position 31,351 of record DATAPF010000381.1, read on the forward strand.
AAGCTCGGACCCGCCTGGCCGTGGGCTACGCTGCGGTCAGCTTCACCGAGATCTCGAAGCCGCCCTCGAACGGCAGCGTCTGGGTGACGAAGCCGCTGGCCGGATCGCCGAGGAAGGCGAGCAGCGCGCCGTACGCGTGGCGCCGCTTGGTCGTGTTGTCGGTGGCGACGATCGCGCCGGGTCTCAGGTGAGGCGCGACCCGCTCCAGAACGGGGCGTGCCAGCGGCGCCCAGATGTCGAGCAGCAGGAAGTCCACCGGCCCCTCGAGGCCCTCGAGCGCTTCGAGAATGTCGCCCTCGCGGAGGTCGATATAGGCCTCGAGTCCCGCCTCGCGGAAATGTCCGCGGGCGACCGCGACCTTGCCGGGCTCCTGCTCGGCGCCGATCACGATGCCGCCGCCGTTGTCGCGCACCGCCGCCGCGAGGTACAGCGTGGAGATGCCGAACGACGTACCCGCCTCGACGATGCGCCGCGCATGGAGCGCCCGGCACAGCGCGTAGCAGAACTGCGCCTTGTCGGCGTCGAGCGCGACCAGCTTGTCGCGCCAGAACGCGCGGCCCTGCTCGAGCTCGGCATGGGTGCCGACGATGCTCGTGCTTCCCTGTTCGGCGAAGTGGGCGCGAAGGTCGCCCTCCTGCGCAAGGCTCTGTGCATGCAGGCGGTCGAGCAGCGCCCGGAGCGGGAGATCGTCGCGCAGGTCGGGCACGGGGCGCAGGGTAGCAGAGATCGAGCCGTCCGCCGTATCACTCGCCATCACAGGCGGCGAGCTGCTCGAGGGACTTCGCGTCGCCCATGCACGCCGTCTGGGCCGGATTATCTGCCGACAGACACTGGGTCACGCAGGTGGCCATTCCGGCCTCGAGCTTGGTCGCGAGCTCCGCTGACTTCTGCGTGCGCGCGTCGTCGCGAGCTGCTGGCGGGAGGCTCGCGATCTCGCCGTCGACGACGCTCCAGTACTTCAGGGTGGCGTAGTTGCGGCACGCGCGATCGCACATCGCGCGGTCGAGCACCGGCGTCGCCAGCACCGCCGTGGCCTTGTCCCACTCGGCGCAATCGAACGGCTTCAGCTGTTCGGCGGTCGTCCCCACGACGTGACCGTCCTTGCGGATCTGATCGGCGATCTTGATCCCCGTCTCGGTGAGCTCGCCATCCGACTCGACCTCGACGCCCGCGCCTGCGCCCGCGAGCTGCGAGGTCGAGGTCCACGCCGTCCACCGCCACGGCGCGCCGGTCAACGTGCCCGTCCCGGTGAACGCGCCGCCGGTCTCCTTCATCGTGAACCGATCGATGGCGACGTCCATCACGACGTGGAGCTGCGTCACGCGATGCGAGCCGGCGTCGCCGTGGCTGACGTCCTCGACGATCTGCCGGGCCGTCGGATCGACCGTCCGGCGCAGGACGGTCCGTACGCGCTGGCCCATCCCGGTCGTCACGCCCGCGTAGCAGACCGTGCTGGTCGCCGGCGGAGCGGCGGGGACCGCGACAGCCGGCGCCGCCGGTCCGGAGCAGCCGACCAGCAGCGAGAGCAGCCCGACGAGTCGCGTCGCGCCCGGGCAGCGACCCTCAGGCCCGGGCGAGCCGGGCTGCCGACGCGAGCCGATGACCATGTCCCGCGACGTCCATTAGCAGAGTGTTGCCTCGGTCGCCAGGCAGCAATCCGTACGGGGCTAGGAACGATGACGATGTGAGCCGTGACGCCCGCCGAGGCTGTTCGCCTCGGTTCCCACCGAGCGGATCACCTGATCCCACATCGTGTCATATCGGCACACAGTGCAGTCTCGGTTGCAGTCATGGACTCCCCGATCGCAACCCGGGTGGGTACGATGCCGGGCGATGCGTAGCTCCGCCGACGCGCTCGCAGACTCCGCCACCCACGGCACCACGGTCGTCGACCCCGGGATCCCATCGTCGTCCCCGGAGCCGATCGCGCCGTGGAATGATGCGACGTTCCGCGATCTGGAGTCGGAGTCGCGGCAGCGGCCGATGGATCTGCGGCTGCGGATGCGGCTGTGGTGGCTGTCGTCGATGACCGTGCTGCTGTCGGTGGCGGCGATGGCCTCGACGCTCGTGATGGGCGGCTCCGCGCTCGTGCAGCGCGTGTTCATCGCCGGGATGGCCGCGACGGCGGCGGCCGGCGTGTGGATGGGATGGATGGCGCGCACCAAGCGGATGACGGTGAAGAAGACCACGATCGCGTGGTTCATCGTCGGGGTCGGGGCGTGTTGCACGATGCTGTACTACGGCCTGTTCTCGGCCCCCGGGCTGATGGTCGCGGTGTTCGTGGTGTTCTTCGCGGGAACCCGCGACGAGCGGCGCGTGGTGGTGATGGTGTATGCGCTGTTCGCGGTGTTCCACGTCGCGCTGGTCGGCGTGCTGGCCCGTGGCGCGCCCGAGCTCGGCACGCTGCCGTTCTCCGGCGGCGAGCTCGGCAAGCTGGTGGTGACCGAGCTGCTGATCCAGCTGCTCCTGCTCGCCACGCTGATCGCGGCGTGCGCGATCCGGCGCAGCATGGTCGGGACGGTGCGCGACCTCGAGGAGCGGGCGCGGGCGATCGGCCATCACGAGCTGCTGCTCGAGGATGCGCGGCGGGCGTTCGAGGCATCGCTGCGGGCGGCCGGGGGCGGCCGGTTCAGCCACCAGGTGCTCGGTTCGTACCGGCTCGGCCGGCTGCTCGGCGAGGGCGCGATGGGCGAGGTCTACGACGCGATCGATACCCGGACCGGCGCGCCGGCCGCGGTCAAGCTGCTGCGGCGCGGGGTGATGGAGAACCGGCGGATCGTGCAGCGCTTCCTGACCGAGGCGCGCATCGTGACGGCGCTGCACTCGGACCACGTCGCGCGGGTGCTCGAGACGGCGGATCCGTCGGCGAGCCTGCCGTACATCGCGATGGAGCGGCTGTACGGCCTCGATCTCCGCCGGTACATGCGGGCGCGCCGCGGCGGCCGGATGTCGCCGGCCGAGGCCAGTGATCTGCTGCAGCAGGTCGCGCAGGGAATCGACGCCGCGCACGGTGCCGGCGTGGTCCACCGCGATCTGAAGCCGTCCAATCTGTTCCGCGCCGACGCCGGGACGTGGAAGGTGCTCGACTTCGGCGTCTCCAAGGTGATCGGCGAGCACACGGCGGAGCATTCGGTGGTCGGCACGCCGCACTTCATGTCGCCCGAGCAGCTCAAGGGCGGGACCGTCGACCGCCGCACCGACATCTTCGCGCTCGGCGGGATCATCTACTACGTGCTCACCGGCAAGCGGGCGTTCGACGGCGACAACCTTGCGGCGGTCGCGCTGCAGGTCGCGCATCACGTACCGCCGCGGCCGAGCGAGCTCGTCCCCGGGATCCCGCCGGGGGTCGACGAGGCGGTGATGACGGCGCTGGCCAAGGATCCGGGCCAGCGGTTCGCGACGGCAGCCGCGTTCGCCGAGGCGTTCCACGCCGCCGTCGAGCGCGAGCTGGCGGACGCCGATCGCGATCGCATGGTGACCGAGCCGGCGATCCCGCGCGAGCGGCTCGCGGTCGTCGACGCGCCGGCCGGATCGCCGGCGGACGGTCCCGAGCGCGAGCTCGGCTCGCTGGACTCGATCGCGGACCCGGAAGCGCTCGGCGCAGCTCCGCTGTGCACGATGCTGCTGGGCGAGCTGCAACCTCAGGCGGACCTCGTGCTGCCATCCGAGGCAGCGCAGGGCGACGTGCTCGAGCCCAGCGGCGAGGGCTCGGTCACCTCGCCGTGACCTGGCTCCCCGCCGCCGGCTGACATGGCGCTCGTCGCTCCGAGCAAGCTGCGGGCCGGCGCGCTGATCTTCGCCGCCTGGAGCCTGTTCGGCCTCTCGCTCGGACAGCAGGTCTACGTCCTGCAGGACGGCCGCGGCCCCGCCGGCGTGTGGAGCCACGCGATGGCGCTGCAGCTCCACTATTGCCTGATCTGGGCCCTGGTCACCCCGGCCGTGCTCTGGCTCGGCCGCCGCTTCCCGGTCCTCGCGCCGCGGGCGCGCCGCGCGCGCGGCTTCTGGTGGCGGGCGGCCGTTCACTTGCCGGCCGGCCTGGCGTGCTCGGTGATCGTCCAGATCACGCACGGCTCGCTGCTGTCGCAGATCTTCTCCGGGTGGTTTCCGCAGCCGGTGCTCTCCGACCTCGCGCGCTCGGCGATGATCAACGTCGACTACGGGTTCCTGCTGTACTGGCTCGTGCTGCTGCTCGGTCAGGCGTTCGACTACGTGCGCAGCCTCGACCAGGCCCAGCTCCGGCAGGCCGAGCTCCAGGAGCAGCTCACCCACGCGCAGCTCCAGGCGCTGCGGATGCAGATGCACCCGCACTTCCTGTTCAACGCCCTCAACTCGATCGCGGAGCTGATCCACGACAGCCCGAACGCCGCCGAGCAGATGGTCAACGGCCTCGGCGACCTGCTCCGGATCTACCTGCGCAGCAGCGAGACCCAGGAGGTCGCGCTGGCCCAGGAGATCGACTTCCTGCGCCGCTACCTCGCGATCCAGCAGGTACGGTTCGACGATCGGCTCACCGTCGACATCGAGCTCGACCCCGGCGCGCACAGCGCGGTCGTGCCGAGCTTGATCCTGCAACCGCTGGTCGAGAACGCCATCCTTCACGGCATCGCCGACCGCGAGCGCGACGGCGTGATCCGGATCCGCGCGGCGCTGGACCGATCGTCGCTCGCGCTGAGCGTGACCGACAACGGCCCCGGCTTCGCGTGCGCCGACCGCCCGCTGGTCGAGGGCAAGGGATTGCACAACACGCGCCGCAGGCTGGAGCGCCTGTACGGCGAGCATCATGACTTCTCGGTCCGCACGGTCGACGGTGGTGGTACATGTGCCGCACTCCGCCTGCCGCTCAAGCACATCGCACCCGGAGCGCCGCATGCAGAAGATGAAGACCCTCATCGTCGATGACGAGCGCCTCGCGCGGAGGCGGCTCCAGCGCTTGCTGCTTCACGAGCCCGACGTCGAGCTGGTCGGCCAGGCGAGGAATGCGCGCGAGGCCCGCACGCTCGTCGCGCACGCCGCGCCCGCGCTGATGTTCGTCGATATCCAGATGCCGCGCGTCGGTGCGTTCGAGTTGCTCGCCGGCCTCGCGCCGCACGTGCCCACCGTGATCTTCGTGACCGCGTACGAGCAGTACGCCGTGCAGGCCTTCGAGGTGAAGGCGTGCGACTACCTGCTCAAGCCGGTGGACCCGGCACGGCTCCGGCTCGCCGTGCAGCGCGCGCGGGATGCACTCGGTCGCGCCGAGCCGGTCGCCGACGCCGCGCCGGTCGGCGACGCCGCGCCTCCCGCTGCCCCGCAGGACGTGCGGATGGGCGCCGTGCTCGTCCGCACCCGGACCAAGGTGCTCCGCATCGAGCTCGCCGACATCGACTGGATCGAGGCCGCGGGCAACTACGTCCACCTCCACGTCGATCGCCAGGTCTACCTGCTGCGCGAGACGATCACCGCGTTCGAGGACAAGCTCGCCCCGGCGCAGTTTGCGCGGATCCATCGCACCGCGATCGTGAACCTCGATCGCGTCGTCGAGTTTCACCCGACCCCGAGCGGCGACTTCTCGGTTCGCCTGCGCGGCGGCGCACAGCTCCGCATGAGCCGCACGTACCGCGGGCGGATCCGCGACGTGTTCGGCAACGCGATCTGAGCGTCCGCGGTTCGGACCCGCCGGCGCGCGACTCGTCCCACGCTTCCGCGCGTCGTCACATTTTCGACGAGCTCGCGCGCGGGCTCGCCTAGGGTCGCCGCGTGGGGAGCCTGCGTGCGACCCGCGAGACATCGTCACACGGAGGTATGCATGCAGACCGCACGTCTCTCGATCATCCTCGGCAGCCTGATCGTCCTGCTCGCATCCGCCTGCACCGGCGCCGGCGACCGCGACGATGACCGCTCGCTCGGCACCGCCATGGCGGCGGCCACCGCCGACAACTGCGCCCACGCGCTCGACGGCGCGTACTGCGGCTACTCGACGATGGACGGCTTCTCCGGCCACGGCGACGGCCACACCATCTACGATTGCAGCGCGCATCGCACCACGGGCACGTCGCACTGCTCGACCAACTGCGTCGTCGCGCCGAGCGGCCAGGCCGACTTCTGCGCCCCGGCGGTCAACAACTGCGCCGGCGCGGCCGACGGAGTCTACTGTGGCTTCTCGACCATGGACGGGTTCTCCGGCCTCGGCGACGCCCACACGCTGTACAGCTGCAGCGGCCACGTGACCACCGGCACCAGCCACTGCGCGAACGCCTGCCTGATCGCCCCGCCCGGCCAGCCCGACACCTGCAGCTCCTGCGGCGGCACGGTGTGCGGCACGCGGTGCTGCCCCGCCGGCGACTGGTGCGGCACCGGCAACCGCTGCTGCAGCGGCTGCACGGCCGGCTGCGTCTGCTGAGCTGCGCCACCGGCGGAACGCCGGTTCGTCGATCCACGTGCTCTGCTCTCGATCGTCGCCGCGTTGGCGCGCCCACTCACCGGCTGATAGGATGGGCCATGGCCGCGATGTCGACATCGATCTTCGTGAGCCCCGAGCTGGAACGGACCCTGTTCTTCCCGTGCGCCGACCCCTCGTCGCCGCCGCCCGGCGCGATCGATCTCCGGATCGACGTCGCGGGTGCGCAGATCCGCGTCCGCGTCCATCGCCCGGAGCGGCCGCGCTGCCTGCTCTGCTTCATCGGCAACGGCGAGGTCGCCGGCTCCTACGACAGCCTCGCCGACACCCTCGGCGCGCTGGCCGGCGGCGTCGCGGTCGCGGTCGCCGATCACCGCGGCTACGGCAAGAGCACCGGCACACCGCGGTTGCCCGATCTACTCGACGACGCGCGCCGCGTGGTGGCCGCGTTTGCCGGCGAGCGCGGCGCCGCGAACCTCGTGGTGTTCGGCCGCTCGCTCGGCTCGCAGGCCGCGCTGCACGCCCTCGCCGGGACCGCCCCGGCCGCCGTCGTGATCGACAGCGGGTTCTCGAGCCTCGACGGCTTCGTCGCGCGCCGCGGGCTGCCGCCCTCGATGATCACCGCTGCCGACCGCGCGCAGTTCGACGTCCTGCCGCGCGTCCGCGCCTACCCTGGCCCGCTGCTCGGCCTGCACGGCGCCGACGACGAGCTGATCGCCCCCGCCGACGGCCGCGCGATCGCCGACGCATCGGCGCACCCGCACAGCCGCTTCGTCAGCTTCGCCGGCCACGGCCACAACGACCTGTTCACCGCCGAGGCGTACCTCCCCACGCTCGATGCGTGGCTGCGCGCCGCCTTGCCGGCCCCCTGAGCGGCGGTAGCGGTGCGCCTCCGTGCAGCGCGAGCGGGACGTCGGCATGCTCGCCCGCGGACAGCCGCGGATCGATGCCAGGTCTGGTGAGCCCGGATCAGCGCGTCCCGGCAGGCGCCCGGATCACACCCAGCGTCGCGAGGGCGCGCGCGGCGTGATCGACGAAGCCGCGCGCCTTCGCCGACAGGTGGCGCGCGCTCGGCACCACGAGCTGGACCGGCAGCGCCGGCGGCTCGAGCTCCGGCAGCAGCCGGACCAGCGCGCCCGACGCCAGGTCGTCGGCGACCTGGTACGACAGCGCGCGCCCGACGCCGCGCCCGGCGCGTACCGCGAGCAGCATCGCGTCGACGTCGTTGCCGGTCAGGCGCGGCACCAGCCGCACCACCTGCGCCCGCGCGCCATCGCCGAACCGCCACTCCACCGGGCCCGGTCGGGTCGCGGTGAACACCACGTCGTGGCGGACCAGATCGCCCGGCGCGCGCAGCGGCGGGTGGCCCGCCAGGTAGCTCGGGCTCGCCACCAGCAGGCGGCGGACCTCGCCGACCCGGCGCGCGACCAGGCTCGAGTCGGCGAGCACGCCGATCCGCAGCGCGACGTCGAGCCCGTCGGCGATCAGATCGAGGTTGCGATCGCTCAGCACCAGGTCGACTCGCACGCCGGGATACGCGTCGAGGAAGCTCGCGACGATCGGCGTGACGTGGCGCCGGCCGAACACCAGCGGCGCGGTGACCCGCAACACGCCGCGCACCGACCCCGCCGCGACCTCGCCGACCGCGTCGCCGTAGCCGGCGACCAGCTGGCGGGCGTGCTCGGCGAGCCGCCGCCCCGCCTCGGTCGGCCGGCACCGCCGGGTCGTGCGCTCGACCAGCCGCGTCGATACCCGCTCCTCCAGGGTGGCCAGCGCGCGGGTCACCGCCGGCGGCGAGCGCCGCAGCTTGCGGCCCGCGGCGGCCAGGCTGCCCTCGTCGACGATCGCGACGAAGATCGCGAGCTCGTCGAGCCGATCCACGATTCTTTCATATCACGGAAGACTGCCTTGTACGCGGCGGGGCTGGGCCGCGGCGCCGGCCGCGGGTATCGATCGACAGGGAGTTTCCCATGATCACCGCCCCGCTCGTCGTCCACGGCACCGTGCTGTCCGGCCACACCCACCGCGTGACCAACCTGCTCGGCCTGCTCGGCCTGCCGCACCGGCTGGTCGACAGCCCGGCCGCGGTCCGCCGGACCCCCGAGTTCCTGGCGCTCAACCCGCTGGGCCAGGTCCCGGTCCTCCAGGACGGCGACGTGGTGCTCGCCGACAGCAACGCGATCCTGGTCTACCTCGCCCGCCGCTACGCACCCGGCTCGCCGTGGCTGCCCGACGAGCCGGTCGCCGCCGCCCGGGTCCAGCGCTGGCTGTCGATCGCCGCCGGCGAGATGAAGTTCGGCCCCGCCGCGGCGCGCGTGATCCTGGTGTGGCACGGCCCCGGCGATCTGGCCGAGACCCACGCCCTCGCGGCGCGGCTGTTCCGGTTCATGGAAGACCAGCTCGCGACCCGCGCGTTCCTCGCCGCCGATCACCCGACCCTGGCCGACGTGTCCGGCTATCCCTACACCGCGCGCGCCCCCGAGGGGCAGATCTCGCTCGACCCGTATCCCCACATCCGCGCCTGGCTCGCACGGCTCGAGGCTGTCCCGGGCTGGACCGCGATGCCGGTGGCGCCCGGCCCCCAGGGCTGACGGAGCCACCATGCCCGACGACGCCGTCACCCACGCCGACGGGCCGTTTCACCCCGGCGAGCTCACCGCCCAGCAGCTCGCCGGCGGCGGCTCCGCGGGCGGCGCGATCCGCAGCTTCATGCCCGATCAGCACCGCCGGTTCTTCGCCCAGCTGCCGTTCGTCGCCGTCGCCACCGCCGACGACAGCGGCCCGGTCGCGACGCTGTGGACCGGCCACCGCGGGTTCGTCGGCTCCCCCGATCCGCACACGCTGCGCATCGCGATCGCGCTCGATCCGGCCGACCCCGCGAGCCGCGCGTTGGTCGCCGGCGCCCCGCTCGGCCTGCTCGGCATCGAGCTCGCCACGCGCCGGCGCAACCGCGCCAACGGCGCGATCACCGCGATCGACCCCGACGGCCTCACCGTCGCGATCCGCCAGAGCTTCGGCAACTGCCCCAAGTACATCCACCCGCGCGAGGTCATCACGGCACCGGCCTCCGCCGCTCCCGCCGAGTGGCTCCCGGGCCTCGACCCCGACGCCGCCGCCGCGATCCGCGCCGCCGATACCTTCTTCGTCGCGACCGCCGCGCGCACCGGCGAGCCGGCCGGCGGCGTCGACATCTCGCACCGCGGCGGCCCGCCCGGCTTCGTCCGGGTCGACGGCGACATGCTCACCATCCCCGACTACACCGGCAATCGCTACTTCAACACGCTCGGCAACCTGGTGTCCGATCCGCGCGTCGCGCTGATGTTCGTCGACTTCGCGCGCGGCGACCTGCTCCACCTCCAGGGCCGCGCCGAGATCCAGTGGCATGGCCCCGAGGTCAGCGCGCTCGACGGCGCCGAGCGGCTGTGGCGCGTCCGCGTCGAGCGCGGCTGGCGCCGCCGCGCCGCCCTGCCGCTGCGCTGGACCGCGCCGGAAGCGCAGCGCGAACGCCAGTAGTCGGCAAGTCACCGAGGTTGTCGTCGCCGATGCCACCGGCGACGGTGCGCGAGAAGTAGAACGGCTCCCCACCGAGGCTGCTGCCCCCATGCGGTCCGGCGAATCCCCGCACCCCAGGACCCGCACCGCGGTCGGCGAGGCACGCGGCAGGGATCCGACATTGGAGCAATCCGGTTGCGTTGCCGCGCTCCCCCGTCGATGCTCGTGCGTCGACACGCTATCCTGTCGTGCATGGGGCTTCTCGTGGATACGTATACCGGGTGGGCGGTGACGCTGTCTGCTCGCGTGCTCGTCGGTCGTTCGCCGGCGTGCGCCGTCGTGATCGAAGATCCCCGCGCATCGGCCGAGCACGCGACCATCAGCTGGTCGGGCGAGCGCTGGGAGATCCGCGATCTCGGCAGCTTGAATGGTACGTGGCTCGATGGCCGGCGGCTCACGACGGGAGAGCGCTTGCCGCTGCGTCGCGATTCGAGGCTCGGCTTCGGCGAGGCGGGCGACGCGTGGATGCTCGTCGACGATCATCCGCCCGGCCCCGCGGCCCGCAACGAGAGCACCGCCGAGATCACCTATTCCACGTCCGGGCTCCTCGCGCTGCCATCGACGGACGACCCGCGCGCGACGATCTTTCGTCGCCCCGACGGAACCTGGGTGGTCGAGCACGGGCACGACCTGCGGACGGTCACAGACCGGGATCGATTCGACCTGGACGGAACTCGCTGGTGCCTGCTCCTGCCGAGCGATCTCGGATCGCTACCGGAGACGCTCAAGGCGGAGGGTTCGCCGCGCACACTCGATGAAGTGAGCATCTGGTTTTCGCCCAGCCGGGACGAGGAGCACGTCGAGGTGCGACTGCGCACCGACGCTGGCAGCGAGCAACTCTTGCCGGCTCGATCCAGTCATTACTTGTTGCTCACGCTGGCGCGTGCGAGGCTCCAGGACGCGCAGAACCGCGTTGCGCCCGAGGAGCAGGGCTGGATCTATGCGGCCGAGCTTGCCAGCATGCTTCAATACACGGGAGATCGCCTCAACATCGAGATCTTTCGCGCCCGCATGCAGCTTGCCAAGCTGGGCTTCGCCGACTCCGCGCAGCTGATCGCACGCAGGATCTCGAGTCGCCAGCTCCGCATCGGAGTCGCGCGACTGCATGTCACACGGTGCTGATCGCGATTGCCCGAGATTGCCATGATGTTCCGCCGCGTGCCTCGGACTGAAGCTTTGTCAGCAGTTAGTCACAGGGGGTGGACGGCGACCGGCGGGTGAGTGCGGAGCCATCGCGGTGCGCCGCCACGCTGCCCGCCTCGGCGTGTCCTGCCCCGTCGGATCCCGGCCGCTGGACCACCGCCGCGGGCGAGCTGCTCGGGCAAAAGTTTCGCGTCGAGCGGGTGGTCGGCATGGGTGGGATGGGATTCGTGGTTGCCGCGCACCACCTCGCTCTCGACATGCGTGTCGCGATCAAGCTGATGCGCCCGGAGCTGCGCGCGCGAAACGAGCTCGTTCGTCGGTTCCTGCGCGAGGCGCGGGTGGCCGCGCGCCTGACCAGCCCTCATGTCACTCGCGTGCTCGATGTCGGCCAGCTGCCGGACGGTGCGCCGTACATCGTGATGGAGTACCTCGACGGGATCGACCTCGCGACCTGGCTTCGTCGTCACGGCGCGATGCCGGCGATGCGCGCGGCCGCGATCGTGTTGCAAGCGGGCAACGCGATCGCCGAGGCACACGCGGCCGGCATCATCCACCGCGACCTCAAGCCGGCGAATCTGTTTGTCACCCACGATGACGACGGTGAGCTGGTCAAGGTGCTCGATCTGGGTGTGTGCAAGCACGTCGACCAGGGCACACCCGCCTCGGCCAGCGGCTCGATCGACCCGACGCTCGGAACACCGGTCTACATGGCCCCCGAACAGATGCGCTCGGCGCGTCACGCGGATGCCCGCTCGGACATCTGGTCGCTCGGGGTCACGCTGTACGAGCTCGTCACAGGCCGACCGCCGTTTTCGGGCGAGACACTGGCGGAGGTCTGCGTCCGCGTGGCGCTCGATGACTGCCCACCGATGACCGGCGCCGGCGTGCCGGCCGGCTTCGAGGCGGTCGTCGCGCGCTGTCTCGCGAAGCAGCCCTCGGCGAGGTTTCAGACGATGACCGAGCTGGCGGCTGCGCTCGACCCGTTTGCGTCCAGCGAGCGTCCAAGACCGGCGCGGGTCCGGCTCGCCATGGTGACGCGATCACCGGTGCGATGGATGCGGCCGCTGCCCGATGTCGCCGTCCTCGCGCTGACCGGTGCATTGCTGTGCGCGCAATGGTCCCGACGCGAAGCCGCGCCGCCGGTGCAACCGGAGGCCGTCCGACCGACGCTGCCGAGCCCTGGGCTGGTCATCGGAGGTCCCGCGAGCTCGGAAGTCACACCGCCACCGGCGATCGCGCACTCGGAGGTCCGGCGCGGTGCCGCAGCACCGCGAGCTTCCGGGTCGCCGTCGAACCCCGTCGTTCGTGCTCATCGCGCACGGGCCGATCTCTCGCCGTCACCGGCGACGTTGGATCCGACGTCCACTCCCTATTGATCGAGCCATCGGATGCAATCTCGTCACGGACTCGGCTCGTTCCTCCTCGTGATCGTGTGTTGCGCGGTTGCCCATGCCGCACCGTCACACGACGATCTGGCCACCGCGGATGCGCTGTACACGGATGGCAAACATCTGGCCCTCGAGGGCCGCGTTGCCGAGGCCTGCTCGCGGTTCGAAGCCAGCATGGCGCTCGTGTCCCGGCTGGGGGTCCAGATCAACCTCGCCGGCTGTTACGAGCGAGCGGGCAAGACGGCGAGTGCATGGGTGGCGTTCGGCGAGGCCGCAGCGCTCGCTCATCGGCTCGCGGACTCCCGCGAGGCCTGGGCATGGCAGCGGCACAACGCGCTGGAACCGCGACTGGCTCGACTCGCGATCATGCTCGACGCGCGGGTGGCGAGTGCAGACCTGATCGTGAAGCGCGATGGCGCCGTGGTCCCTCGATCGGCCTGGGGCATCGCGGTTCCGGTCGATCCCGGCGAGCACATGCTCGATGCGGAGGCGCAGGGGCGCGTCGCGTGGTCGATGCGGCTCCGCGTGACCGGCGAAGGCAAGACCGTCTCGATCACGGTCCCCGAGCTCGCGCGCGAGCACACGGCATCGTCGCGCACAGTGACGAGCGACGAGCTGGAACGCCGGCCGTCGCTCGCGACCTGGATCGTCCTCGGCGGCGGCGCCGCCGGGATCGCAACCGGGTTCGTGTTCGGCGTGTCCGCGCAGTCGCTGTGGCACCAGGCGCAACCGGGTTGTGACTCATCGAACGCGTGCAGCGACCGCGCGCTCGATCTCATCGCGCGCAGCCGCCGCGACAGCACACTGTCCAGGGGCGCGTTCGCGGTCGGCGGCGCGGCGCTGCTCGGCGGCGTGCTCCTGTATCTGCGATCGCCGCGTCGGTCCGACCGTCGCGTCCAGATCGCGCCGGCCCTGTCGCGCCACGCGGTGGGTGTTACCGTGGTCGGAGGCCTGTGATGCACCGCCTCGCTGGGTGCGTGGTCGCGCTGACGGCCGCCTGCAGCGTAGATATTCCCGATGTTCATCCCGGGGTCTGCGATCCGAACGCCGGCTTCGTGCAACTGGCGCCGGTTGCGGGACTCGGTGAGCTCGGCGAGCAGACCGCGCGGCTATCACCAGACGAGCTCACCATCGTGTTCAGCCGCGAGCTTCCCGCGCTCGTGCCGCGATACGGAGACCTGTACGTGGCCCACCGGGCGGACCGAGGCGACGATTTCGACGACGTGACCGCGCTCGACGCGGTGAATTCGGACGCCGATGAGTTCAGCGCATCGTTCTCGGAGGACATGCTGACGCTGTACTTCGACCGACAGGTCGAGGGCGGGCGCTACGAGATCCTCGCGGCGACCCGCACGAGATCCAGCGACGCATTCGGTGGACCGGTCACCATTCTGCTCGGAGCGGACTCCAGCTCCAACTTCGAGCCGTTCGCGGCCGCCGGTGCCATCTTCTTCGCGTCCACGCGGTCCAGCGGGGTTGCGAATCTGTTCTCGGCGAGCGGCGCCGGGACCTCGTTCGCATCACCCGCACCGGTGATGCCGCCCACGTCGCAGGTCGCGTACGAGCATCCGGTGGTTGCCGTCGATGGACTGACGATCTACTTCAGCGCGCCTCCGGACAGCTCCACGAAGCGAGACATCTGGACCGCGGCTCGTTCGGCTCGCGACCAGCCGTTCGGGGCGCCTCACCCGGTCGCAGCGCTCGACACCGCGAGCATCGAGTTCCCCACCTGGATCTCCTCGGACAGTTGCCGCCTGTACTTCATGACCGACCGGACGCAGTCGACGCTCAAGCCGAACTTCGAGCTGTGGATGGCATCGCGGCGAACCCCGTGATCCGTCCTGCGGTCGTGACACTCGCACGCGGATGATCGGGTCGCGTGTCCAGGACCGGTGTCAACAGAATCGGACCAGGTCAGCGCAGCGAGCGTGTAAGGCCGAGTAATGGTCATGCCAGCTCATGAGCTCCAGGCTGACTCGCACGTTGCCGGGTTGGCCCGGCCGGAGATCATCATGGCTGTTACGTTTGCATCTCTCGCATCATCAGTCGTTGCGCCGGACATCGCCGGCGTCGTCGCCACGAGCTGTACCGATGGGGATGCGTGACCGGACCGCAGGAGCCAGCAAGGCTTGCCCCGGAGGATGTCACCGACGCGAGCAACCCGTGCCGCGCCCGGCATGCGGTGGAGCTCGTCACCGCGATCATCCGCGCGCGGGTCAGGCGGTTCCTGTTCCGCTCTCCGATCGCAGGGCACGAGGTGGAGGACCTCGTCCAGGAGATCTGGGTCGCGTTGCTCGACCGCGACGCTCGCAAGCTGCGGTCATGGGATCCCGGGCGGTGCGTGCCACTCGAGCGGTTCGTCGCGGTGATCGCAGATCGCGAGCTCGCCTCGCTGCGGTCGCGCAGCCGCGCCCGTCGTCGATCGGCGCCGCTCATCGATCTCGAGGCGATGCCGGTCCACGCGGCCGTGGACACCTGGACTCCCGAGACCGCCGCCGTCACCGCCGCCCTGCTTGCCGGCTGGCGCGCGCGCATCGGCCAGCAGCTGTCGCCACGAGGTCGCGCCATCTTCGAGCTGATGGTCCACGAGCTCGATCCGGACCAGATCGCGGCGGTGCTCGAGGTCAACCGCCAGGTGGTCTACAACTGGCAGTATCAGATCCGCGGCATCCTCGCCCGACGAGCGATCGGCGGCATGACGATGACTGCCCGGACAGAAAAAAGACCGGGCGGGCATTCCGCGTATAGCAGTGTGCTGTCGCGCAGCGGCTGACATGGTGTCACCGCCGGACAGCTCGTTCGTCGTCAGGAGTTTCCATGTTCAAGATCTCGATGTCGTCTGTTGCCGGGGCGTGCGCCGTTGCCATGTGTCTACTGTCGAGCGGGGTGTCACACGCCGGCGCCCCGGGTGCCACGGGCTTCGCGTTTCCATTCACCGATCAGACGTGCTTTGCCTTTGCAGAGGCTGCTGCCGTCGTGAACAACTGCTCCACCCAGAAGGAATGGATCGTGTCCGACACGATCACGCAGGCCGGCAACCACTCGATCCTGGTCACTGGCTTTCGGCCCAACGGTGGGCAACTCACCTGCAGCGCGTGCGCAGCCACCAAGGAGGGGATGGTCGCGAACTGCACCGTGCCGGTCTCGCTGTCGACCGTCGACAGCCACACCCAGTTCAGCATCGGCACGGTCAACGTGCCGGCGTTCGGCTCGCTGTACGTGGAGTGTGGGCTGAGCACGGGTGCTCGCTTCGACTCGGTGTCGTTCTAGCACCCCGCGACTGCGGCCACGACGCCCCACTTGCGCACCACGCGGAGGCAGAACAGATGACAGCAAAGACGTTCATCGTGGGTGGCGGCGTCGCGATCGCACTCGTGGTGCTCTACCTCGACCAGCGGGGCATCCGCGCCGAGCTGACGGCGCTGCGCGCCGAGCTGCCGAAGGCAGGAAGCGAGCGGGCGGAGCACGGACGCGCGGAACGCCGCGAGGTCGTGTGGCTGGGCCCGCCGGCGCCGGTCGAGCCGTCCCCGACCGGCTCGCGCGACGAGGCCGCCGCGCCGTCCGAGCCGACCCCACAACCGGTCGCGCAGCCGAAACCGCTGGAGACCCCGATCGAGCAGTTCGCGCTGGTGCATGACACCCTGGAGCAGAAATTCGGCTCGCAAGCGAACGATGGCGGGTGGGCGATGGATGCGCGCCGCTCCGTGGAGACCAAGCTCGCGGATCTGCCGGTGGCCTCCAGGCTGGGGTCGATCGAGTGTCGGTCGACGCTGTGCCGGGTGGAAACGATCCACGATCGCTACTCGGACGCACGAGACTTCACGAGCCGGCTTGCCTCGCTCGATCGGCGCCCATGGAACGGTGGCTTCTACACCGGCCCGATCTCGGAAGATCCGCAGAACGGCGCGGTGACCTTCGTGACCTATCTGGTGCGCGAAGGGATGGAGCTGCCTGACATCCCCGACCGTGGCGATGACGCCCCGGCGAGCCGATAGGTCACGACTCGATCCCGACCCGCAAGACGGGCGGGCTCGGCGCTCTTGCAGGGTCAGCGCCCGGATGCGTCGCTTGCCCGATCTTCGCCATCGTTTGCCGGCGGGTGCCGCGCAACATCGCGTGATCTCGTGGGCGCTGCGCGATCGGCCGGAACCCGGAGGCAGTGGGCCCGCGGTTCAGCCGTCCAGGTACGGCCCGATCGCGGCGAACGCGCGCTCGATCCACGCCGCCTGCTCGCCGACCGGCGCGACGTAGCCGAGGACCTCGGCGGCGGCGTCGCGGCCGGCCATGCGCGTCAGGATCCAGGTCGCGAGGTAGTACGAGGCCAGGCAGCCGCCGGCGGTCGCGATGTTGCCGGCGGCGTGGAACGGCTGGTCGGCGACCTCGACGCCGGCCTCGATCACCCATGGCTTCGTGGTGACGTCGGTGCACGCCGGGACGTCGCGCAGGTGGCCGAGCCTGGCCAGGACGAGCGCGCCGCTGCACTGCGCGGCGATCAGCTGGCGCGCCGGGTCGAACCGCAGCTCGTCCATGATCGCGGCGTCGGCGACGACCTCGCGGGTCCGCCGGCCGCTGCCGACGATCACCGCGTCGGCCTCGCGGGCGAAGCCGAGCGGCTGCTGGCGCTCGACGCGCACGCCGTTCATCGACGTCACGGCGGCGGTCGGCGACGTGATCTCGGCCTTCCAGCCCGGCCGGCGCAGTCGGTTGAACATCGCAGCGGCGACGAACGAGTCGATCTCGTTGAATCCATCGAACGTGAGCACGGCGATCCGCATGGCAGCGGCATAGCGTGCACGGGGCACGGCCGCCTGCACAGAGCGCCGGCGCGCACCCCGATCAGTGCGCGGTGACCATGCGAGCTTGCTCGTCCGCCGGCGCCGCCATCATGCGCCAAGCTCGGGCGTGAGTACGTCGGCCCCTGGGCGACGTTGCCCGGCGTTCGCGTGCGTGGTAATGGTGGTTCTGCGCTCGGGGCGCACCCGGATCCGCGGGAAGGGTTGAACCCACCCACTCGACTGACTGCCTTCCAACTTCTTGCTGCCTGACTGCGGATCCCAGGCTGAGAGCAAGAGGTTGTCATGTCACGTCAGCTCCCTGCCAGGCCCCATCTCGATCACCTCAAGGCGCAGGCCAAGGACATGCTCGATGCGCACCAGCGCGGCGAGCCCCAGGCACTCGAGCGGATCCGCGCCTCCGTGCCGGCGTTCGCGCGGATGTCCGACGACGAGCTCGCGCGCGCGGGCTTCGCGCTCCACGATGCGCAGTCGGCGATCGCGCGCGAGTACGGCTTTGCCAGCTGGGCCGAGCTGCGCGACAAGGTCGCCGCGCTGAGCGCCGCGCCGCCGTCGCGCGAGGCCGTCATCGCCGCGCAAGCCGCACAGGCCGCCGCCGCGCTCGGGTTCCCACCGGAGGCCGCCGCGGAGATCGCCGCTGCAGCAGCGAAGGCCGAGTCGCGCAAGGCCACGCCCACGCCCGCCACCGTGCCCATGCTCCCGCTGCGCAACGCGGTCGCGTTCCCCGGAGGCGTGATCCCGATCGACGTGACGCGCGCGACCTCCCTGCGTGCCATCGAAACCGCCGTTGCCACCGAGCACCGGTTCGTCGCGATCTTCGCGCAGCGCGCGCACGACACCGAGCAGCCGACGCAGGACGACCTCCACACGTCGGGCTGTCTGTGCGTCGTGCTGTATTTCCACCGCGCTGAGGCCGGGACCCCATCGCGCATGCTGATCCAGGGTGTTCGCTGGATCACGCTCGACGCGATCGAGCACACCGAGCCGTACTACGCGGCGCGCGTGTCCGACGCCGGCGGCGTCGAGCGCGGTGACGATCAGGAGATCGCAGCGCTCGACCGGCGGCTGCGGGACACCGCACGCCGGTTCGCCCACACGCTGCCTGCGAACCGCGAGGAGGTGCTCGCCTTCATCGACAAGACCCAGGACATCGGCCAGATCGCCGACGCGGCGATGGCGCACACGTCATCAGGGGTGAGCGAATCGGCGGCCTACACCAACGAGACCCAGCTGGCGCGGCGGCTGGAGCGCGCGATCGCAGCGCTCGATGCGGCGCTGGCCAAGGCGAGCGCCCCGCCGCCGCCGGCCTGAGCGAGTCCCGCCGTTCCGCCGGAAACGGGCGGCTCTATCGCCAGGCACAGGGCCGCTGCCGCTGCCGCTGCCGCGCTTCTCGCTTCGGCTACTGCTACCGCTGCGCCGCTGCCGGCGCCGGTAGCGCCAACGGGCTTTGCCCCAAAACCCCTCGGGGGATCGGCCTTTTGAGGCAGCGGTCACACTTTTGAGGCCGCAGGTTCAGCGGCCAACCGGCCGCCGTGTCAACGACTACTTGTAGCGCTTGGACGTGAACTCTTCATAGAAGCGCCGTTCACCGTCGAGAAGCTCGTCATTCCAACGATCGCCGCACGGCGGCGTTACGCCAAGCTCCTCGATGAGGAAGCGGAGGACTTCCTCGATGGTCACCCACCCCGTCGGAAGGTGCGTTTTCTTCAGATCGATCCCTGCGTCGATATCGCCGACAGGAAGCACGACGTCATGAATGTGGAGATGATGGCGCGGGTAACGCGCATCAGGCTCAAGCTTCCGGTCGACGTACTCCCATCGCATGAACGCTTCGAGCGTGTCACCCCGGTAGAGGTGGTACCAGTACCGCCTTGTCGTGAGCCGGAAGCCATTCTCTTTCTCGTACACCGCGCGAAGTTCCTGCCGGAAGTAGAACTGCAACTTCCCGTGCGCCGTGTCGAGGACTACTGTCGCGCGAACTGATCCTGGGCTCGGTGCGAATCCAAGATACGCGGTGTCCACGTCGTCTTTGGAGCCAATCAAGTTCACGGGCTGCTGCGTCGGCAGCAGCCCACCAACGAGCTGCTGCACATGGGTCTCGAATGCCTTGAAGACAGTCCAAGGCTTGCGACCGATGATTGGCACCTGTGGTGAGCGCTATCGCGTGGTACCAAGCATGTCGCGCAGCATCCGCAACTCCGGCTCAGCGAGCGTCCCTCGTAGTTCGCCACGCTCAAGGCGACCGAAGGCGTCATCTCGCGTGGTGTTGAGCAGGTCACGCGACACGACGTCGGCACGAGACTGGATCTCGGCGCGATCGAGGCGCTGGACCGGATCGGAACCTGTGAGCATCGTCTCGATCTTGTGGAGGATCTTGGTCATCGTTCGCCGGATCGCATGAAGCCTTGCATCTCCATTTTGCGGTCGGAGACCCCAAAGTCAACGTTGTGGTTGTCAACTATGACAACAACAACGACGACTAAGGTTGACGTCTGCGACGATACCTAAGACTTCATAGAGAAGTACCTGGCAAGACCCGTACCCATGCTCCCACGGCGCTGGCAGCATGTAACTGACCGATTCTATAGAATTTTATCGGTAAGGATCCGAGCACCGAGTGTGCGCCAGCGCCCAGGGCAGACGCAAGCCTAGCCTGCTACGTCCAGCGCCTTGGCGACCCGGAACGCGATCGCGGCGCCGATCTCGCTGTGCTCGGCCATGGCTAACTTGGCATCGGCTGCTTGCAGCAGGGGCAGGTCGCAGGCGGCGTGAACTGGCCCGTGAGCAGCTCGTCGATCGACGCCCCGAGGAAGCGCGCCACGCGGAACGCCATGCTCGCGCTGACTGGCGTGCGCCCGTAGGTCATGTCCGTCACCGTGCTGCGCGCGAACCGCAGGGACTTCGCGACGAGCATCCAGTCGCCGACCCGCGCGTGGAGATGACGGATCGCGACCCCGCTGCCGCTGCCCGCTTCGGCTACCGCTATCGCTATCGCTGCCGGCGCCGCCGCAACCGCGCGCTCGTCGCCAGGGGCGACGAGCTGCTGCGAGCTAGTACCAGCTTGGATCGATTACAGTGCGGATGGTTGACGTCAGGAGTTGCGGCGATCGGATCTCTGGAGAGCGCCGCGCGCCCGATCAGTGCTTGCGCGCGGCGAGGTACGTCGCGCCGTCCGCGCCGTAGCGCTCGGCGTGCACCTCGTCGCGTGCGAGCCGGAACTCGTCGCCGGCGATCAGGTGGAGCGTGCGGTCGCCGATCGTCAGCCACATCTCGCCGGCGGTGACGAGCGCATGCACGGCGAACGGATGCGCGTGTGCCGGCACCGCCTGGTTCGGCTGCCAGACCCGCTCGGCGACCTCGTCGAAGCCTTCGGACAGACGGGCGGTCTTGAAGTCGCTCATGGCTCCTCTCTGGCAATCCGGGCCCGAGGCGGCCCGAGGCGATGTTCAATGGGTAAGTCGCCACAGCATCGCACGAACGCGATCCAGCGCGGCGTCGACCGTGGTGTATTCGGCCGCGGTGATGTAGCCCCGCGCCCGCGCGATCCGCAGCGCCGTGGTGAGCTCGCTTGCCGAGCCGGCGGCGCGGCGGAACAGGTCAGCGCGGTCGAGGCCGGCGCGCTGCCGCGCCTCGCTCACGTTGAGAGCGACCGATTCGGCCGCGCGGCCGATCTCGTCGGCGAGTGACTTGCGGCGCTGGCGGACCTTGGTCTCTACCGGAGCGAGTTGCTCCAGCACGGTGAGTGACATCTCGAGCGTATCGAACATGGGGACCTCCTGCTGATTCGCCCCTCAGCACCGGGGGCGTCGTCGCCCGCTGCGCCGCGGAGCGCACGTCCCATGACGAGCGCGGGCACCGCGACCCGCGGCACGTCGATCGATCCAGCTGTGGGGGCGCCGCTCGCGTCACGCCGGTCGTTGCGGCGCTCGGCAAGGGACGGTGCGCGAGAGCGGCGCAAGGGCGGCGCCCCCGGTGCTGAGGGGCGAATCACGGAGGGCCGCTGTGAGCGCTTCGAGCAGCTCAGCGTGGGAACTCGAGCAGGTAGGCCCATGCCACTGCAACGCCGCTCTCCTACGAGGCGGCAGCCGTAGCGGAAGCGGTAGCGGAAGCCGAAGCCGAAGCGGTAGCGGCACCGGCAGCCGAAGCGGCACCGGCAGCCGAAGCCGAAGCGGCACCGGTAGCGGAAGCCGAAGCGGAAGCGGTAGCGGCACCGGCAGCCGAAGCGGCAGCGGCAGCCGAAGCAGCTGGTGCCGCCGTGCTAGCGTGGAGCGTGTCCGCGGATCTCGCCGCGATCGAAGCGTTCCTGCGCCGCGCGCCGTACCTGCACGCCTACGAGCTCGGCGATCTCGACCCGCGCGAGGCCGCCCACACGACGTGGATCGCGCGCGATCCGGTCGACGCGGTGGCGCTGATCTACCGCGGGCTCGCCGTCCCGGTGCTGGTCGCGCTCACCGACGGCGATCCGGCGGCGCTGCACCGGCTGCTCGCCGGGGCCGCCGGTGACCTGCCGCCGCGGTTCCACGCGCACCTGACGCCCGGCGTGGAGGCCGTGCTCGCCGATCGCCACGAGCTCGAGCTGCTCGGCCACAACCGGAAGATGGCGCTCGTGGCGCCGGTCGCCGGGGCGGTCGACGATGCGGTGGTCCGGCTCGGCCCGGCGGACGCGAGCGAGGCGGTGGCGTTCTATGCCGCGAGCTACCCGACCGGGTACTTCGAGCCGGTCAACCTGGAGCGCGGTCCGTACGTGGCGATCCGCGACGACCGCGGGATCGCCGCGGTAGCCGGGGTCCACGTCTACTCGCCGGTCAAGCGGGTCGCGTCGCTCGGCAACGTCGCGACCCGGCCCGACGCGCGCGGCCGCGGCCTGGCCCGCCGGGTGACCGCCGCGCTGTGCCGGCTGCTGCAGGACGAGATCGACGTGATCGGCCTCAACGTGCGCGCCGACAACGCGGCGGCGATCGCGTGCTACGGCAACGTCGGCTTCGAGCTCCGCCACGCGTACGACGAGTGGCGGGTCACCCGGCGGCCCGACCGCTGACCGGCACACGGCGATCGCTGCGGTTCGAGACCGAGACGGGCCGCGGGACGGCCTTCTTCGTCCGGTTACCGGTCGGACCCAGCCTCGAGCCCCATGTAACCGTGGGCGCCCATGTCACACCACAGGGGAATCACTCGGCAGCGATCCACCAACCTGGTAGATTCGTTCCGGAATGGATATGCCTGCGGTGGTCGGTGGTCGCTTCGCGATCCGGCGGGTCGCCGGTACCGGCGGGATGGGCCGCGTCTTCGAGGCGATCGATCTGCTGACCGGCGCCAGCGTCGCCCTGAAGCTGATGCAGGACCCGAGCGCTCCGCGCGAGCTCGAGCGCTTCACCCGTGAGTCCGAGACGCTCGCCGGGCTCCGCCACCCCGGGATCGTTCGCTACATCGCGCACGGCCAGACCGAGACCGGTGAGGGCTACCTCGCGATGGAGTGGCTGGACGGCGAGGATCTGCGACAGCGGATGGAGGAGCGCGGCCTGTCGGTGTCCGACACCATGCTGCTCGCCCGCCAGGTCGCCGACGCGCTCGCCGCGGCGCACAAGCTCGGGGTCATCCATCGCGACCTCAAGCCGTCGAACCTGTTCCTGGTCGGCGGCGACGTCGGCAACCTCAAGATCATCGACTTCGGGGTCGCCCGCCGCTCGGCGCGGCTCCAGGCGCTGACCCAGACCGGCGCGCAGGTCGGCACGCCGCAGTACATGGCGCCCGAGCAGGCGCGCGGCGAGCGCGACGTCAAGCCCGCGGCCGACGTGTTCTCGCTCGGTTGCATCCTCTACGAGTGCCTCGCCGGCCAGCCGCCGTTCTTCGCCGACCACATCGCAGCGCTGCTCGCCAAGATCCTGTTCGAGGAGGCGCGCCCGCTCGACACCGTGTGCCCGCACGTGCCGCGCGGGCTGTGCGACCTGATCGGCCGGATGCTCGCCAAGGAGCCGGTCGCGCGGCCGGCCGACGCCTCGGCGCTGCGCGACGAGCTGAGCGCGCTGTCGCCGATCAGCCCCGAGCTCGACGTCCCCCCGACCCGCGCGCGCGCCACCGCGCCGGCGATCACCGCGCGCGAGCAATACCTGGTGTCGGTCGTGGTCGCGCGCCCGCTCGACGAGGCCAACGCGCTGTCGCCCACGCTCGATCCGTCGTCGGCGCGCGAGGCGCACACCCAGCGCGAGCTGCTCGAGCCGCTGCTCCGCCAGTTCGGCGTCCGGGTCGAGGGCCTGGCCGACGGCACGCTGGTCGCGACCTCGGCGCTGGCCCAGGTCGGCAACGCCGCCGACCTCGCGCTGCAGATCGCGCGCTGCGCGATCCTGATCCACGAGCGCTGGCCGGAGGCGGTGGTCGCGCTCGCGACCGGCCGCGCCCAGGTCGACGTGTTCGGCCACATCCCGGTCGGCGAGGCGATCGACCGCGCGGTCCGGCTGACCCGGCGCAACACGCCGACCGTGCACCTCAAGGCCGGCGAGCCCGAGCGCGCGGTCGACGGCGTGCTGATCGACGAGGCCAGCGCGCACCTGCTCCGCCCGCGGTTCCTCACCACCACGACCCAGAACGAGATCGTGCTGCAGGGCGAGCGGGTCGGGGTCGACGACACCCGGCTCTTGCTCGGCAAGCCGACCCCGTGCGTCGGCCGCGAGCCCGAGCTCGCGTTGCTCGAGCTCCACCTGCAGCGCTGCATCGACGAGTCCAGGGCCCACGCCCTCGTCGTGGTCGCGCCGCCCGGGGTCGGCAAGTCGCGGCTGCGCCACGAGTTCCTGCGCCGGATCGACGGCCGCGATTGCCAGCTCCTGATCGGGCGCGGCGATCCGGTCAGCGCGGGCTCGCCGTACGGCCTGCTCGCCCAGGCGCTGCGCCACCTGTGCGAGATCCAGCTCGGCGACGCCGCCGACGCGGCGCAGGGCAAGCTGCGCGCGCGGGTCGCCGTCCACGTCGCGGCGGCCGACGTCGACCGGGTCACCGAGTTCCTCGGCGAGCTGTGCGGCATCCCGTTCCCCGACGAGGGCCGCACCCTGCTGCGCGCGGCGCGCGCCGATCCCAAGGTGATGAGCGACCAGGTCGGCCGCGCGTTCGTCGACCTGATCGGCGCCGAGTGCACGGCCCGCCCGGTGCTGCTCGTGCTCGAGGACCTGCACTGGAGCGACGGGCTGACCGTCAAGCTGGTCGAGGCCGCGCTGCGCGAGCTCGAGCTGCCGCTGTTCGTGCTCGCGCTGGCGCGCCCCGACGCGCTCGACATGTTCCCCGGCCTGTGGACCGACCACCACGACGTGCTGTCGCTGCGCGAGATCAGCGCGCGGGCATGCGAGCGGCTGGTCCGCCAGGTGCTCGGCAAGACCGCGCCCGACGAGCTCGTCACCCGGCTGGTCAAGCGGTCGGCCGGCAACGCGCTGTTCCTCGAGGAGCTGATCCGCGCCGCCGCCGAGGGCAAGGGCGACCGGCTGCCCGAGACCGTGATCGCGATCCTGCAGACCCGGCTGACCCGGCTCGACGCGCCGACCCGGCGCCTGCTGCGCGCCGGCGCGGTGTTCGGCACCACGTTCTGGCGCGACGGCATCGCCGAGCTGTGCGGGCTCGACCGCGCCAGCCCCGAGCTCGAGTCCAACCTCGCCGTCGCGGTCGACCAGGAGCTGATCGAGCGCGCCAAGGAGAGCCGGTTCGCCAGCGAGGTCCAGTACGCGTTTCGCCACGCGCTGATGCGCGACGCCGCCTACGGCCTGCTCACCGACCAGGACCGCCAGGAGGGCCACCGCCACGCCGCGCAGTACCTCGAGCGGATCGGCGAGCCCGATCCCGGCGTGCTCGCTGATCACTACCGCGAGGGCGACGATCCGGCCTCCGCCGCGCCGCTGTACTGCCGCGCCGCCGACCAGGCGGTCGCCGGCCACGACCTGGCGACCGCGCTCCGGCGGGTCGAGCTCGGCCTCAAGTGCGGCCCCGAGGGCAAGCTGCTCGGCGCGATGCGCGGCCTGCAGTGCTACGCGCACTTCTGGAACGATCAGTGGGAGACCGCATACCCGTTCGGCAGCGAGGCGCTCGACCTGCTGCGCGCCGGGTCGTACCGCTGGTGCAAGGCGATGGGCACGATGCTCACGATCACCAGCCTGTCCGGCAAGCTCTACCACTTCGGCCGGCTGGTCGAGGCGTTCGCCGCCGTCGAGGTCGACCCCGAGGCCCGCACCGCCTACGTCGAGGCCGGCGCGCTGCTCGCGGTGATGTTCGCCTACCTCGGCCGGCGCACCCAGTCCCGGCTGTTCGTCGAGCGGATCGAGGCGATCGGCAGCCTGCAGGGCGACGACGACGCCATCGCCACCGGCTGGGTCCACTTCGCGCGCGTCTACTACTCGCGGCTGCTCGGCAGCGATCCGTGGCACACCCTGGCGATCTCGCGGCAGGGCAGCAACGCGTTCGAGCAGGCCGGCTCGACCCGCAACTACGTCTTCCTCAACAACTTCACCGGCATCGTGCAGGCCGAGCTCGGCGATCCGGAGGCCGGCGCGGCGACGATGCGGCGCGTGCTGCTGGTCGCCCAGAAGCTCAACGAGGCGCTCGCGCTGTCGCGCACCGGCGTGTGCCTCGCGTTCATCCTGTGCTTCCACGGCCCGATCGCGGCGTGCGACGAGGCGATCCAGCTCGCCGATCAGACCGTCAAGACCCGCGGCATCAACTCGATCTACCTCGGCATGGCGCATGACGTGCTCGGCCACGCCCACCTCCGCAACGGCCGGATCGAAGCCGCCGAGCGCGAGGCGCGCCGCGCGCTCGAGGTCCTGGTCTCGATCCCGGTGCTGCGGCTGAGCGCGTCCGCGACGCTGATCCGCATCCTGCTCACGACCGGCCGCACCGACGAGGCCAGGGCGCTGGCCGACGCCGGCCTCACCGAGGCCGAGCGGATCGACGGCATCGGGTTCGCCGAGGTCCGGCTCCGGGTCGCCGCCGCCGAGGCCCGCCACGCCGCCGGCGACGGCGATGGCGCCCGCGCGGTCCTGGGCTCGGCGCTCGACCACATCGCGGCGCGCGCCGACCGGATCACCGATCCGGCCTGGCGCGCCAGCTACCTCGGTCGCGTGCCGGACAACCTGCGCGCCCGCGAGCTCGCCGACGCGCTCGGCGTCCCGGGTTATCCGCCGACCGAGGTTTGACCACTACCAGCGGGCGATGACGATGTAGTGGCCCGGCATCCAGATCCACTCGCCGCGGCCCCATCGCCACTCGCCGCCCACCCAGCGATACCCGCGCCGCGCGTCATGGCGCTCGAAGCGCGGCGCCGGCCGCACGCGGTGGTCGCGGTAGTGCTCGACGCGGGCGTCGTGGTGATAGTTGTCGGCGGCCGCCACACCGCCGGTCAGTCCCAGGGTCATCAGGGTCGAAACGATGAGAGCTCGCATTGCTTACCTCCTGCCCCATAGAGAAAGCAGCTGACATGCCATGTCGTAACCCCGCGACATCACGAGCAAGAATTATCCCCGCGACCTGCGACTCCCGCAGCCTGGCTGCGAGATCGGCTGCCGACGGCGGTCGGTGAGCTACGCACGCTCGGAGCTCCGCGCAGCTGCGTCGGTACCGCCCGGCAGCGCCAGGGTCGCCGCGTCTGCCGGGAACAACGATTCGATCGCGAGCTCGTACAGCGTGACCTCGACCGGCATGCCGAACACCGTGGCTGCACGCCTCGCCGAACACGTCGCGCACGGCGGCGCGACGCGCGGCGGGATCTCGCTGATTCCAGATCTGCAAATAGCAGTCAATGGTATCATGAATCGTTGTCATCGCGACCTCCTACAAGCGTCTGCTTGCTAGGGCTTTGTAGTGGCACGCGCGCGACCGGGCGATTACCAGTGACGTAATGATCGCTCCCTCGGGGGCCGGTGCGAGCGCCGGCGAGGCATTCACAGCCGACGAGGTCGCAACGACGGACCGCCGCCCGGCAGCACACGCTCGGGATCCAGATCTTGCCATCTTGTGACGGCGAACCGGCCAGGACGCCACCGGCCGCCCCGACCGGAACATTGCAGTGACTTGCCACCACAGATGTTCATGCCTGCACATCGTGCTGAATCATCGGCCGATATCACACAAGGCCTGGCATGGCCATGATGCCTGTCGAGCAATGAGCGCAGGCGCACGGCGGCCCCCGCAACGCCTCGAGCGATGTGTCATGACAGGTGCGGCGATGAAAACAACGGTGGCGGCGGCTTCAAATGCCTGGTGGACAACACAGGAACTGCTGATATGGTGATTGACATGGCCAGAAATCACGGAGGGAGGCTGGCCGACTCAATCGACTGATTGGTGGTCTGACTTAGGTAGGTGTTAGGGAATACCCGAGCCACAACGAGGGGTGTCAGATGCCGGCTTCGATCGACAGGACCGCAGCAACGCGTGGCGATGTGTTCGACCGGCCCGCGATCGCTGTGCTGATGTCAGGCGGTTGGTCCCGGGGGTGCGCATGACGGTCGCCACGGAGATCGCCGGGATCATCGCGGGCAAGTATCGCGTCGACGGTATGCTCGGTCGGGGGAGCACGAGCGTGATCGTGCGGGCAACGCACCTCCAGCTTCATCAGCCGGTGGCGATCAAGTTCCTGCGCTCCGAGCTGCGCAGACACCATCCGCTCGCCGAGCGCTTCTTGCGGGAAGCGCAAGCGGCCGTCCGGCTGAGGAGCGAGCACGTGGCCCGCGTGCTCGACGTCGGCGCGCTGGAGGACGACACACCGTACATGGTGCTGGAGTACCTCGACGGCGCCGACCTGTCGAGCTTTTCGCGATCCGAGCTGACGGTGGGTAGCATCGTCGATCTGATCCTGCAGGCGTGCGAGGCGCTGTCCGAAGCCCACGCGCTCGGTATCGTGCATCGCGACATCAAGCCGGCGAACTTCTTCGTCACGCGATACGCCGACGGCGCGCTGCTCCTGAAGCTGCTCGACTTCGGGATCTCGAAGATCCGTACGTCCGGCGAGCAGCTCACCGCTCCCCAGACCACGATCGGCACGCCAGCGTACATGTCACCGGAGCAGATGCGCTCGTCGCGCGACGTCGACCATCGCAGCGACATCTGGTCGCTCGGCGCCGTGCTCTACGAGCTGTTGCAGGGCGCGCCGCCGTTCTGGTCCGACACGCTGTCATCGCTGGTCCTCAAGGTCGTGAACGAGCCGTTGCCCAAGCTCACGGTTCGCCTGCCGGGCGATCTCGATGCCATCGTGTATCGCTGTCTCGAGAAGGACCCGGCGAGGCGGTTCCAGAACGCCGCCGATCTCGCCTTCGCGCTCGCGAGGTTCGCTCGCTCGGAGTCGCAAGCAGCGATCTCGGTGCAACGCACACGGGGCATCCTCGAAGCGCTCGAGGTAACGCGGGGAACACGCGAGCGGCCGGTTGCTCCACGCGCACGATGCTCGACCAGCCGGACCTCTGTCAGCGACCGAACGCAGCCGCTCCACAGCGACCGGCGCTGGCCGATCAGGACTGGCCTGAGGGACCTGGCGGTGGTCCTCCTGATCGCGCTCATGGCGGCGAGCTGGCGCGGCGGAGCCGGCGATCGGGGGTCGAGCCCTGCGCCCGGTCACAGCGCGTCCGCGCCGGCGACGCCGCAACCGGGCGAGCGTTCACCGGTCGCGCCGCCCGCCCTGGTTGCCAGCACACCGCCCGCGGCTCGCCTCCCGGCCGCGCCGGACGCACCGTCTCCGCCAGCGGCGGGCCTACTGGCACCATGTACCAGGGCCGCGCCCGCGAGCGAGATGGCCAGGAAGCCGAGGCCGGGGTTGAAACTCTCCGAGTCGCCGAGGTCCGGAGGGACGCCTGTCAGACCGCCGGTACTGCCGGACGACGCGATCCTCGAAAAGCGCAAGTGACATGATGACCCCAGCGTCCCGTCGACGACCTATCGCGCGCACCGGCCGACCGGCGAGGTATGCGACGATCCCGCAACGCATGCTCGGACTGGCAGTCATGCTGATGGCCGGGGCCAGGACCGCACATTCCGAGCCGGACAACATAGCGGCCATCGCGGAGCAGCTGTTCGACGAAGGCCGCGTGCTCATGAGGGCGGGGCGCTGGGCGCAGGCGTGCCCGAGGTTCGACGCCAGCCAGCGCATCGATCCAGCGCTTGGCGCGCAGCTCAACCTGGCCACGTGCTACGAGCGCATGGGCAGGCTCGCGCGAGCCTGGGGCCTCTACCGTGAAGCGATCGATCTCGCCCGAACGGCCGACGATGTCGGGCGGCACGACTATGCGCAGCGCCATGCCGCGGCGCTCGAGCCCAGGCTCGCCAGACTCACGATCACCGTTCCCACCGAGCTGCCCGCTGGATTCGCCATCAGATGGGACGGCAGTCCGATCCCGCCGAACGCGCTTGGAATCGGCCTGTACGCCGACCCCGGACGGCACGAGATCCTCGTCGTGGCACCCGGGTTCGAGACCATCACGAAGACCGTCACCCTGGTCGGAGGCACGGCCGAGATCATCGCGATCCCGGTCCTCGTCGCATCGGCGGCCCCAGGATACGAGCCCTCGACTCTCTCATCCACAGATCCAACGCCTGACCTCGTGGTCGCATCGTATCGCCCCCCCATCCTCCCCGCCCCGACCAGACTGGACGATCCGCCATCGTCACGACCCTACCTCGCGATCGGCCTCGGCACAGCAGGGCTCGCGACGGTCGGCGTTGGACTCTGGTTCGGAATCAAGGCGAGATCGAGCTACCGGCAGGCGAAGGAACTATGCGGTGAGCCGCTGATCTGCGACAACACCGCAGACTTCGAAACTGGCAAGCGATTGATTCGAGGCGCCCGATCCGACGCCATCACCTCCACGCTGCTGGTCGCTTCTGGCGGCGCCGTGGTGGTCGGAGGCGTCATCGTGCTCCTGGTCACCTCCCGGACGGGAGAGCGGGCGAGTGCACAGATCATCCCGGTGATCCATGACCACGGCGCAGGGCTCGCTGTCGCCGGGAGGCTCTAGCTCACATGCGCAAGACTCTGTTGTCCGTGTCGCTATGGCTGCTCCCCACGGGCTGCTCTGCCCTCCTCGATCTGAAAGACGTCCAGATCATGGACGGCGGCAGCGATCCGCAAGACGCCCAGATCGTGGACGCCGGCAGCGCTCAAGGCGCCGATGGTGCAGTGGACAGTGCCATGACTGACCGCATGTACCATTGCGGTTATGCCGCTCCAGGCAACCACTGTGACAATCGGCGCCGCAGTCAGACCCTCAGCGCGCCGGACATGACGGCGGCGATCGCCGCATGCAAGAAGCAGATGCCGAAACCGAACCTGGACTTCTGCTACGTGAAAGACAGCGATAGCCCGGCTGCCACGGACAAGAGCCAGTGCATGGCGGCCTCGGGCTCCTGGCGACCGGACCGCAACTGCTGCAACTTCCTGGGAACGCTGGGCTGCCCGGCTAGCCCTTGAACGTCGAGCGGCCGGCGTCGCCGAACGGATCGTCGCGCTCGCGCACCGCCTGCTTGAAGCCGACCTGCTCGGCCCGCTGCTGGAACGCGTAGCCCTCGGCGGTGTGGCGGGTGATGCCGTCGAACAGCGAGCCGAGCACCTGGGTGGTGCGCATGCCCATGGCCTCGGCGGTCTGGTTGACCAGCAGCTTCATCATGATCAGCTGGTTGATCGGCATCTGTGCGATCCGGGCGAGCAGCGCCTCGAACCGCGCGTCGAGCTGGTCGGCCGGGGCGCACTCGATCGCCAGGCCCCACTGGACCGCCTCGGCGCCGGACAGGCAATCGCCGGTGAACAGCAGGCGCTTGGCCTTCTCGATGCCGATCCGCAGCGCCCACATCGCGGTGGTCGGCGAGCCCCAGACCCGGGCCGGCGGATAGCCGATCTTGGCCTTGTCCTCGATGACGAGCAGATCGGAGCACAGCGCGAGATCGGTGCCGCCGGCGACGCAGAAGCCGTGGACCTTGCACACCACCGGCTTGTCGCTGTGGAACAGGCTCATGAAGCCACGGACGTTGCGGCTCATCATCGCGTAATCGATCGTCGGATCCCAGGTCTGGCCGGGGACGTGATTGTTCGCGAGCACCTCGGGGTCGTAGGGCGAGCCCTTGGGGTAGCTCGTGTGATCGGCGCCGAACCGCATCATGTCCTGGGCGCCGATCCGCAGGTCGTAGCCGCCGCAGAACCCGGCGCCGGCACCGGCCAGGGCGATCACGTGGACCGCCGGGTCGAGGTTGGCGCGCTCGACGCATTCCGCGAGCTCGCGCGGGGTCTCGAAGGTCAGCGCGTTCGAACGCTCGGGCCGGTTGAGCGTGATCCGGGCGATCTTGCCGGTCGCGGCGTAGGTCATCGTGGTGAGCTGCATCGCGCGCTCCTAGCACATCCACCGAGCGTCCGCCCGGAAGCTGGCCGGCGGATCGCTAGCGGACCGAGCGGTAGCCGCCCGGCACGCCCCGCCGGGACAGCACGAGCTGCCACAGCTGGCAGCTGATCCGGGACTTGAAGCTGGCACCGAACAGCTGGAGGAAGTAGCTCCACATCCGGGTGAACCTCGGGTCGTGAGGGTACTTGTCGGACGCCACGTAGCGCTGGAAGTTGGCGTGCCACGCCATGAAGGTCGGGAAGTAGTCGTGGCCGAAGTTGTGCCAGTCCTCGACGACGAACACGCCCTCGAGCGCGCGGCCGAGGTTGGTCGGCGACGGCAGGACGCCGTTGGGAAAGATGTACTTGTTGAGGTAGGCATCGCCGGTCATCCGGCTGACCCCGGTGCCGATGGTGTGGAGCAGGAACAGGCCGCCGTCGGGCAGCGCCGACGCGGCGAGCTCGAGGTAGCGCGGGTAGTTCTTGACCCCGACGTGCTCGAACATGCCGACCGAGACGATCTTGTCGAACGTGCCGAGGCTGGGCAGCTCGCGGTAGTCGAGCAGCCGGATCTCGATCGGCAGGCCGGCGCACAGCTTCTGGGCGTAGGCGTGCTGCTCGCGCGCGATCGTGATGCCGACGACGCGGACGCCGTAGTGCTCGGCGGCGTGGCGGGCCAGCGTGCCGAACCCGCAGCCGATGTCGAGCAGGCGCTCGCCGGGCTGGAGCATGAGCTTCTTGCAGATCAGGTCGAACTTGGCGCGCTGGGCGGAGTCCAGATCGGTGGCGTCGCGCCAGTAGCCGCACGAGTACGCCATGGTCGGCCCCAGCATGTGCTCGAACAGCTCGTTGCCGAGGTCGTAGTGCGCGATGTTGTGGTACGCGTTGGCCGGCCGCTGCATGTTGAGCACGCGGGCCTTGACGCTCTCGACCACCAGCCGGGGCGATAGCCGGATCTTGTGGTGGAGCTCGGCGCGGATCAGCTTGACGATCATGTCGGCGATCGCGTCGCAGTCCCACCAGTCGTCGATATAGGCCTCGCCCAGGCCGAGCGAGCCGCCCGCCAGCACGCGGGGGTAGAACCGGCGGTCCTTGACCCGGATGTCGTGGGGGGCGCCCCCGTCGAGCGCGATGCCAGCCTGGCCGAACATATCGCGGATGATCTTCTCCGCCTGGCTGAAATCAACGTGCTTCACGCGCGCGGAGAGTACGCCTTGGGTATGGTCCATACCAGGGAGGAAGCATGTCCGACCGCGAGCTCAGGATCGCGATCCGCCGGGATCTACCGGCGCACCTGTTCCGCCCGCGGCCGTGGCGAGCGCTGTGGGCGGTGCCGATGGTTGCCGTGATCGCCGGTGGCACGTGGGCGGTGATCGCGCTGCCGCTGCCGCTGGCCGTCGCGATCCTGCTGTCGCTCGTCGTCGGTAGCAGCTACGCGAGCCTGCTGCACTTCGCGCACGAGGTCGGCCACGGCGCGACGGTGCGGCAGCGCTGGTTGCAGGACGTGATCCTCGCGCTCGGCCTCGCGGCGTACTGGGTCGAGCCGGCGTTCTGGCGCGCCTGGCACAACCGCGCCCACCACGGCCACACCAACGCGCCCGACGCCGACCCGGACTCGGTCGGCACGGTCGCCGCCTACTGGCGCGCCGGCGAGTGGCACAAGCGGCTCCTGCTCGCGCTGTCGCCGGGGCCCGGCCACTGGCTGAGCGCGATATACCTGTTCTTCACGTTCAACGTGCACGGTCAGGTGGTGCTATGGGGCAAGTCGCGCCATCAGCCCGGGTTCGACCGGCTGCGCCGCGGCCGCGCCGGGCTGTACAGCGCAGTGGTCGCGGGCGGGTACATCGCGCTGGCGGTGGCGGCGGGCTGGCGCGGCGCGATCCTCGGCGTGGTCGTGCCGACGATGATCGCCAACCTCGGGGTGATGGCGTACATCGTGACCAACCACATGCTGCGGCCGCTGTCGACCGAGCGCGACAGCCTGACCACGTCGATGAGCGTGACCGCGCCCCCGATCCTCGACTGGCTGCACTTCCACTTCAGCCACCACATCGAGCACCACCTGTTTCCGACCATGGCGTCGGACAGCTACCCGCAGGTCCGGGCGTGGCTGCGCCGGCGGGTCGGCGACCGCTACTTCGCGCCGCCGTTCGGCGCGGCGCTGGTCGCGATCTTCCGGACGCCGCGGCTGTACGGCGATCCGGTCACGCTGGTCGACCCCGAGCGCGGGACGCGGCGCGCGCTGGCCGACGTCGAGCGCGAGCTGCGCGGCACGCCACCCGGACGGGATCGCGACTCCGGCGAGCTGCTGCCCGGTGTCCGTCCTGGGGATGGCGAGGACCGACCGTGCGCCGTCGTGTCGGTCGAGCCGGTCGAGGTGAGCCCGCCCGGGGCGGCGTGACCGGCGGGCCGCCGCCGCCGCGATCAGCTGACCGTGATCAGGTTGTTCGCCATCGTCACGGTGTAGACCCGCAGGGGACGGACCGCCGGCCCGCGCAGCACGCTGCCATCGGTCGCGAACTGCGAGCCGTGGCACGGACAGTCGATCACCTTCTGGCCGGCGGCGTAGTCCATCGAGCACCCCGCGTGGGTGCAGATCGCCGACAGCGCGACGACCTGGGTGTCCGAGATCCGGGCAACCATGATCGTGTCGCCCGCCATGTCGACCAGCATCGCGCCGCCCGCGGTGGTGAGCGGCTGGTTCTCGGCGACGGTGAGATCGATGCACTCGCCGGCCCCGCAGCTGGAGCTGGTCGCGGTCGACAGGGAGGATCCTTGCTGGCCGCAACCGGCGGCGACGACGAGTGCCCCGACCGCCGTGACGCCGAGTCCCTGGAGCAGCTCGCGTCGCGAGCAACCGCCGCATCCGGGAGCCATCGGCAAGCGTTCTGACTTCATCTGCTGTGTACCTCGAGGCTGTGTGGCCCGTGAGACCGCCCGGCTTCGCCGCGCGTTGCATCGTCACGCAACTTTGCGGGTGTACGCGCAGTGCGCGCGTCGCCGACCGCTGCCGGCGATGAACGCAAGCGGTGCGCCGGCGGCGGCGGGCTTCACCGCGGCTGTGTTCGCGCGGTTATCGGTTTGCCAGCGAGGCAGTGGCGCGCGCCGCGCGATGCCGAATGTGCAGCATGTACCGCACCGTATGCCAGTCCGACACGCGTACGGTTCATGCGCAGCGCCATGCTGGCGCGCGCGGCTTCGAACGGTCGGCGCCGGGCGGCACCGACCGGCGCCATCAGGCGTGGATGTCGAAGTTCTTCGGCGTCTCGCGCAGGAAGATCGCGCCGACGACCAGCGTCATGAGGGCGACGATGATCGGGTACCACAGGCCCTGGTAGATGTTTCCGGACGACGCGACCAGCCAGGTGAACAGCAGCGGCAGCATGCCGCCGAACCAGCCGTTGCCGATGTGATACGGCAATGACATCGACGTGTAGCGTATCTTGGTCGGGAACATCTCGACGAGATAAGCGGCGATCGGCCCGTAGACCATGGTCACGTAGATCACCATGATCGTGAGCAAGAGGATCACCATGACGTAGTTGACGTCATCCGGGTTGGCCGCGCTGGGATAGCCCTTGGCCTTCAGTGTCTCGGCGGCCTGCTTCTCACTGGCAGCCTTGGCGTCGCCGGCCCAGCCATCGATCTGGACCTCGCCGATCGAGACCACCACCGGCTTGCCAGCGACCGGCGGAATCTCGTCGTACGAGATCCCACGGCTGGTGAGGTAATCCTTGGCGCTGGCGCAGGCCGACAGCTTGGTCCATGCCCCGAAGCGAAAGACCGGGATGTTGCAATCCGCTGGATCCGCGGCGACGGTGACCTTGGTGTGGTCCTGGAATGCCTCCAGCGCCGGATTGGTGTAGTGCGTCAAGCCCTTGAACAGCGGGATATAGGTGAGTGCAGCGATCAGACAGCCCGCCAGGATGATCTTGAGCCGCCCGATGCGGTCGGACAGGCGCCCGAAGACCAGGAAGAACGGCGTCCCGATGATGAGCGACACGGCGATCAGCTCGTACGTGATCAGCGGATCGAGCTTGAGCGTGCTGTTCAGGAAGAACAGCGCCTGGAACTGCCCCGTGTACCAGACAACGCCCTGGCCCGCGGTCGCGCCCAGCAGCGCCAGCAGCGCGAGCTTGTTGTTCGGATAGCGGAGGAAGCTCTCGGTGAGCGGGTGCTTCGAGCCGCGGCCCTCCTCCTTCATCCGCCGGAACACCGGCGACTCCTGCAGCTTGAGGCGGATGTAGAGCGAGAACACGAGCAGGAGCAGCGACAGGATGAACGGGATGCGCCAGCCCCAGTTCGCAAAGCTGTCCTTCTCCATGGTCTTGCGGCAGATCCAGATCACGAGGAGCGCGAGCAACAGGCCGACCGTCGCCGTGGTCTGGATCCAGCTCGTGGCCCGCCCGCGCTTGTCGGTCGGCGCGTGCTCGGCGACGTAGGTCGCAGCGCCACCGTACTCCCCGCCAAGCGCCAGGCCCTGGATCAGGCGCAGCGCCAGGAGCAGCGCGGGAGCCGCCCAGCCGATCGACGCGAACTTCGGCAAGCACCCGACCAGAAACGTCGAGGCGCCCATCACGCTGATGGTGATGAGGAAGGTGTACTTGCGGCCGACCAGGTCGCCGATGCGGCCGAACACGAGCGCGCCGAACGGGCGAACCAGGAAGCCGGCCGCGTAGCCGACGAACGCCGCCAGCAACGCAGCGGTGGCATTGCCGGGTGGAAAGAACAGCGTCGAGAAGAACGGCGCCAGGACGGCGTACAGGTAGAAGTCGTACCACTCGAACACGGTGCCGAGTGACGACGCGAAGATGACCCGCCGTTCCTCGGCCTTCGAAACGATCTCACCAGTCTTTGGTGTCGAGGCTGCGCCTTCGGAAGTCGTCATCCAGTTGCTCCTTGCGGAGTGACACAGAGAGTTGCGCCGTCGGGAATCAGCGATCGCCGACGACAGGAATGAGCAGAGCCATTTCGAGCAGTAACCGGCCTGGCCATGGAATGCAACACGGATGTTCGCAAACGCCGCCGGGATCGTGCGGCGCGCCGAGCGCGCGCGGCGATCGCACGCGGGACGCGGCGTGCCTGAACAGGTGGTCGGGGGCGCGCTTGCTCCGCGGCGAGCACGCGACGACCGCGCCACGGTCCCGGCGACGCGATCGCAAGCAACGCGCGTGCAGCGGTCGCCGGCGAGGCCTGACCTCCCGCCTCCGTCCGGCCCGTCCTCCAGGGGATTCGCCAGACAAACGCCCGGCGAACCGTGATGTGCACATTCTGCGTACATCGTGATCGGCGGCTCTCGACGCAGTGCGCCATTGCCTCGCCGTCTGTTCAGGGCCGCACAGGGACTACGTTTCTCGGGCCCGCCGACCACGACATCCGCCGCGTGTTCGTGACCGAGGCCGGCCAGCTCGCCGGTGTGATCTGCGCGGTCGACCTCACGGCGGCGGTGCGCGACGCCCGGATCGAGACGCCGGTCGCGCAGGTGATGACCTCGCCGATCGTGGCGATCGACGTCCATACGGAAGACGGCCACCCGGTCGGGATGTTCACGCAGGCCAACGCGCTGCCAGCCGCGACCAGCCGCGGTCGACGCCGATCGAGGCCGCGTACGACGCCGCGGTGATCTGTCTGCCCGCCGACATGAAGCTGTACCGCGACGCGGCGCACGTCGCGGACCTGCGCGCCCGCCGCGTCGTGGTCTGCAAGGGGCGCGAGCCGGTCGGGATCGTCAGCGCGACCGACTTCGCACGCGTCGTCGCGCTGTCGTGAGCCAGCGCGCGCAGCGCGCGCCGGTGCCCGAGCGCCCGAACGATTCCGAGGGCTGCGGCGTGCCACCCGGCTACACCGGTCGGCGCTGCCACGTCGTCGAGCGCGGCGTTCGCCACATCGCCCAGCGCGTCGGCGGCCGATCCGCGAGCCAGCGATGCGAGATGGCGATCATGGGGCGCGTACGCGATCGCCGGTACGAGCGCTCCTGCCCGTCGCGGCATGTCGCTTGCTGATATCTCTCATCATGCAAGGTTCGCTGGTCGGTCTGTCCGAGGTCCGACACCGTCCGGGATGGCGGCACTGGCAGCAGCTCACGGCCGACGCGCCTCCCTTCCTCGGCCCGGAATTTTTCACCCTCGCCGCGCCGCTGTCCGACGGCACCGATCCGGTCGTCGCGTCCGCGTGGGACGGCGAGACCATGGTCGGCGCGCTGCCGCTGGTGCGCGACCACCACGCCCTGCGCGGCCTGCGCTGCGACTACACGCCGGGCTACGACTACTGCGGCAGCCCCGAAGGAGTCGATGCGATCTGGCAGGCGCTGCGCCGCGATCCGAGCTGGTCCGAGCTCACGCTGATCCGGATCCCGGCGGACTCGCCGCTCGCGACCCGGCTGCCGTCGCTGGCCACCGCCGATGGCTGCCCGTCGATCCTCCGCCGCGAGCCGGCGCACCTGTACTTCCCGCTGCCCGGGTTCGAGCACGCGCTGTCGCCGAAGTTCCGCAGCAACCTGCTGCGCTGCGAGCGCAAGGCCGGCGGCGTCGAGCTCGAGCGGATCGCCGTCCCCGACCGGGCGGCGTTCGACGACGCGCTCGCGATCGAGGCGATGGCGTGGAAGGGGGCGGCCGGCACCGCGATCGAGGCCGACCCGCGCGCCGAGCACCTGTATCGCGCGCTGGCCCGGCTGGTCGGCCGGCGCGGCCGGGGCGCGCTGTACTTCCTGCGCGCCGGCGGCCGCCGGATCGCGACGCTGGTCGCGGTCGAGGATCGCCACACGCTGTACGCGCTCAAGATCGGCTACGACCCGGGCGTCTACAACCTGAGCCCGGGCCACCTGCTGGTCTGGAAGGTCGCCGCGGACGCCGAGGCCCGCGGGCTGCGGGAGTTCGACTTCGTCGGCCGCAACGACGACTGGAAGCGCAAGTGGACCGATCGCGGGCGCGAGCAGGTCACGATCGTGGTGTACCGCGATACCGCGCGCGGCCTCGCGCACTACGCGCTGTCGGTGCTGGTGCGGCCGCACCTGCCCGAGACCCTGCGCGACGGGCTGCGCAGCCCGCTGCCGCGCAGCTGCCAGCGCGCCGACCTCATCGGCGTCCACACCCTGGTCGGCCGGGTCCGCGGCCGGCTCGATCGCGGGCTCGGCATCAAGTCGGGCATCAAGCGCCTGATCAAGCCGCCGCCGCCGCGCGATCCGGTCGGCCAGCCGTCGGCGTTCGCGCCGGGCTCGTGGGTCCGGGTCAAGTCGGCCGACGAGCTGCGCGCGACGCTCGACGCCAGGGACCGCACCCGCGGCCTGCTGTTCACCGACGCGCAGTGGCAGACCGCCGGCAAGGTATTCCGCACCGCGCGCCACGTCCGCCGGCTGCGCGACGATCACGGCCAGTTCCGCCCGGTGTCGCGCACCGTGCTGCTCGACGGCATCGACTGCGCCGGCGACGAGCCGACGCCGACCGGATGCGGCCGGCACTGCCCGATGATGTACCGCGACGAGTGGCTGGAGCCGTCCTCGGCGCCGCCGCGCGCCCCCGGCCACGCCCACCCGGCGCGCCACGCGCGGGTCCGCGATCTCGACGAGATCCTCGCCGGCCTCGACCTGCGCGGCCGGCGCGACGGCCTGACCTTCATGCCCGAGATGAAGGCCTACGCCGGCAAGCGGTTCGCGATCGCGAACCAGCTCACCACGGTGTTCGAGTACGACCGCTGGACCGCGACCCGGGCGCCGATCTACATCCTCGACGGCCTGCACTGCACCGGCGCGGTGCTGGGCGACCGCGGGCCGTGCGACCGCGGCTGCGCGCTGATGTGGCACGAGGACTGGCTGCTCGTCGAGCCCGAGCCGCGCGCCTGACGCGGCCGCGCGGTCACGACGACAGGTAGCCGGGCAGCCGGACCGCGCGGGCCTTGATCAGCATCTGCACCTCGGCGACGCGGCGCGGCGATCGCGCCTCGACGTGCAGGGTCGCGCCGTCGGGCCGCGGCGTCATCGAGACCCCGGTCTGATCGGTCACCATCACCGGGCAGTAACCGATCCAGCCCGGGCCGCCGTGGTGCCGATCGCGCGGCCGCGCACACCCCCGGCGTCACGCCGGTGACCAGTCGGCGACCGCGTCGCTCTGGGTCGCGATCTGCGAGCCGTCGCCGAGCCGGGACAGATCGGGGCGCTCGATCACGACGCCGGCGAGCGCCGGGCCGCCGCGCACCCCGAACAGCTTGCAGTCGATGAACGTCGCGCCGCCGAGCTCGCGGCCGCGCCAGTGGGTGTCCCGCAGGTCGCAGCGCACGAACCGCGCCCCGGCCAGCGTCGCGACGTGGGGCGAGCGCACGATCGCCAGGTCTGCGCCCCGCAGATCGCAGTCGGTGACCACCGCGCGGTCGAGCCGGGCGTCGATCAG
>DATAPF010000382.1:0-11228 GCA_036265355.1 Kofleriaceae bacterium
GGTCTACCTCGGCAAGGCCGGCGAGGTCGTGCTGAACAAGGACGGCCATCGCACGCGGGTCGGCTCCGGGTGGACGATCCGGCGCGCGGCCTACGACGCCGACGGCAACGAGATCGAGGACGGCTACTTCGACGAGAAAGACCGGCCGATCGTCGGTGAGGACGGTTGGCACCGGATGACGCGCGCGCGCGACGAGCACGGCGAGGTGACCGAGGTGCGCTACTTCGGAACCGACGGCAAGCCGGCGCCGAGCACGGACTCGGCGTGCCGCGGCGCCACGGTTCGCCAGGACGGCGCAGGCCGGCTGACCGCGTGGACCTGCAGCGATGCCACCGGGGCCGCGATGGCTTCGCGCAAGGGCGCGGTCACATGGACGCGGCGCTACGACGACCACGGCCGGCTGACCGAACTCACCACGCTCGGGCTCGACGGCCGACCGACCTCCGAGGAGGATGCCTACACTACGACGCTGTTCGGCTACGATGCGCAGGGCCGGACCACCTCGATCGAATATCGAGACGCCGACCGCAGGCTGCTGAACAACCGCAGCGGGTACGCCAGATCGGTCACGACCTACGATGACGCGAATCGGACCGAGTCGACCCGCTACTTCGGTAGCGAGGGCGAGCGCGTCATGATCAACGCGGGGTACGCGAGCGTCAAGCGCCGGCACGACTCGCGATGGAATGTCCTCGAGGAGCTCTACTACGACCTCCACGACCAGCCGGTGCTCACCAGCAACGGCTACGCCGGCTGGCGCGCGACCATCGATGCGCGAGGCCACCGAACCGAGCGGGTCTACCTCGGCAAGGCCGGCGAGGTCGTGCTGAACAAGGACGGCCGCGCCTACGAGTGCAGCGAGTACGACGACCTCGGGCACGAGACCTCGGTTCGCTATCGCGACACGACGCGAACGCTCGCCACGGCGAGCACGACCGGCATCGCCGGCTGGAACTCGAGCTACGACGACTGGGGGCGCGAGATCGAGCGCACGTACGTCGGGGTGCAGGGGCCGGCCAGCTCGTTCCAGGGTGAGGCCGGTTGGCGGGCCACGTATGATCGGTGGGGCCACCGGACCCGGCTGCAGTACCTGGACACCGGGGGCGGGCCCACGCTCCATGCCTGGAACGACGGGGCGAGCTTCATCGGCCAGGGCTATGCGGCGATCACCCGGAACTACGACCCGCGCGGCAACCTGCACCAGGAGAATTACCTCGGTGTCCACGACGAGCGCGTCGCGCAGCCCGACGGCTTCTCGTACATCCGGTACGAGTACGACGGGCTCGATCGCGTGGTGCGCACCTCGTACTTCGGTGTTCGCGAGGAGCCCGTGCTGTCCCGCAACTATCACGCGACCGCGACGCGCCGCGACGACCACGGGAATGCCGTCGAGATCCGGTACTTCGATCGCGACGGCAAGACTCCGATCCTGAGCCGCCAGGGGTCCGCGCACGTGGTGATGGCCTTCGACCGCCACCGGCACGTGACCGAGGAGACGGCGTTCGGGATCCACGACGAGCCGGTGGTGGCGAGCGATGGCGCGCACCGTACCGTCACGAAGTGGGACGAGTACGGCTACAAGATCCGCACCGAGGACTGGGATGCTCAGGATCCCCCGAACAAGCTCCGCACGGTGGAGTATCGCCACGACAGCTGGGGTAACCTGGTCGAGCAGCGGCATCTCGATGGCAAGGGTCGACCGATGGTGACCGCGGTGCAGCGCTGCGCGACCCAGACCTGGCGCTACAACGATCGCGACGAGCTGATCGAGCACACCTGCCTCGGTATCGATGACATGCCGGTGCCGGGGTTGTACATCGGAGCGGCGAGCGAGAAGTTCAATTACGATCAGCCGGACCGCGTCCAGCGGATGTATTACGACGCGCAGGGTCTTCCGTTCGTCACCGCGCAGGGGTATTCCGGCATTGCGATCAAGCATGACTCGCTGGGTCGCGACATCGAGGTCACCTACCTCGATGGGAACCGCAACCAGGTCGACGCCAAAGTGGGCTACGCCCGCATGACCTTGACCTACGACGCGCGCGGCGATCTGATCGAGCGCGCGTCCTTCCACGCCGACGACAGCCCCATCCGGCCGGTCGCCAAGGTCGTGACCGAGTACAACGCGCTCCGGCGACCGATCGAGGACCGCTACCTCGGCCCAGGTGGGAAGCCCGCGCAGCTGCGCGATCGGGGTCAGCACATCACGCTGTACGACTACAACGACGATCGCAACCTGGCCGCGCTGCGCTATCTCGATGTGCACCGCCAGCCGACGCAGGGCTACGCCCTGGAGTTCGACGCCAGCTGGCAGCTGTGCTGGAGATGGGTCGTCGGCTACGACG
Organism: Kofleriaceae bacterium; assembly: GCA_036265355.1. Lineage (GTDB taxonomy): Bacteria > Myxococcota_A > Polyangia > Haliangiales > Haliangiaceae > JABFXX01. Next base: position 2,346 of record DATAPF010000382.1, read on the forward strand.
CCGACCACAGGGGACAAGGCAACCGGCACTGTGAGCAGCGCGCGCCGGCCGACGGTCACAGCGCGCCGTGACCCCGGCACGCGGCAGCCGTCGAGGCGGTCGCGCAGCCGATCCGCATCCGGCCCGGCGACCGATCGAGGCCGCGGCGATCACCCTGCGCGAGATGCTGTGGAGCAGGCGCGCGCCGTGGCCGAAGCCAGGGCCCGCGCCCGCGCCGATCGCACGAGGCGCGTCGGCCGGGATCGCGCTCGCGAGCCCGGCCGATCGTAGCGGCAAAGTTCCCCAGACCGACCACGAGGATCCGCGGTCGCGCGGAGCCTGCCTGTCGTCGCGGAACACACCGGCATGAACGCGCGCCACGTCTGCCGAGGCGGTGGCGCTCGCTGCCCACACCGCGCGAGGTTGCAGCGCCGGTCGCCTTGCAGTGCCTGGTCGGTTTCCCTATAGTCCGCCGCGACATGGCCACACACCTGCCCGTGATCGGTGGGCACGCGGAGGGGTTCGCGAAGACGGCGCGGACCGACGACTGGAAGAGCGGCCCGGTGATCACGCTCGTCGTCTTCCTGACGTTCGTCGTCTACACCACCTGGGCGGCGCTCCAGGGCAACCACTACTACTGCGACCCGTATCTGTCGCCGTTCTACTCACCCGTGCTGTTCAGCGATCCGACAGTCGCCGGGGCGGTGCCGGTCAGCCACGCGTGGCTCGGCGCGGTGCCGAGCTGGTGGCCGTCGAAGCTGATCTCGTTCTCGCCGGCGCTGCTGATCCTGGTGTTCCCCGGCAGCTTCCGGTTCACCTGTTACTACTACCGCAAGGCGTACTACCGCGCGTTCGCCGGCTCGCCGCCGGGCTGCGCGGTCGGGCCGCTCGCCGGTGGCCGCCCGTACCGCGGCGAGACCGCGCTGCTGGTGTTCCAGAACCTGCACCGCTACGCGCTGTACTTCGCGCTGGCGTTCATCGTGATCCTCGGCAAGGACGCGGTCGAGGGCTTCTTCAAGGACGGCAAGCCCGGGATCGGGGTCGGCAGCATCATCCTCACGATCAACGTGGTGTTGATCGCGAGCTACACGTTCGGCTGCCACTCGTTCCGCCACCTGATCGGCGGCCGCAAGGACTGCATGTCGGACTGCGGCCGGCCGACGGCGGCGCTCGGCGGCTGGAAGCGGGCGAGCTGGTTCAACGCGCGCCACATGCAGTTCGCGTGGGCCAGCCTGATCTGGGTCATGGTGACCGACGTCTACGTCCGCCTGGCCTCGATCGGCGCGATCCACGACTTCAACACCTGGTGAGTAGCATGCTCGACGTATCCGAGATCCAGACCATCGAACACGACGTGGTGGTCGTCGGCGCGGGCGGCGCCGGGCTGCGCGCGGCGATCGAGTGCAGCGCCCACCAGCTGTCCACCGGCGTGCTGTCCAAGAGCCTGCTCGGCAAGGCCCACACCGTGATGGCCGAGGGCGGCATGGCGGCGGCGATGGGCAACACCGACCCGCGCGACAACTGGAAGGTCCACTTCCGGGACACGATGCGCGGCGGCAAGTTCCTCAACCTGTGGCGGATGGCCGAGCTGCACGCCAGGCAGGCGCCGGATCGGGTGCGCGAGCTCGAGGAGTGGGGCGCGGTGTTCGACCGCACCAAGGAGGGGCTGATCTCGCAGCGCAACTTCGGCGGCCACCGCTACCCGCGGCTCGCGCACGTCGGCGACCGCACCGGGCTCGAGCTGATCCGCTCGCTGCAGGACCACGGCGTCCACCAGGGCATCAGCTTCCACATGGAGTGCACCGCGCTCGAGGTGCTCAAGGAAGGCGGCCGGGTCGCGGGCCTGCTCGCGTACTGGCGCGAGACCGGGCGGTTCGTGGTGTTCCGCTGCAAGGCGGTGATCTTCGCGACCGGCGGTGGCGGCAAGGCGTGGCCGGTGACGTCGAACTCGTGGGAGTACACCGGCGACGGCATCGCGATGGCCTACGAGGCCGGCGCCGAGCTGATGGACCTCGAGTTCACCCAGTTCCACCCGACCGGCATGGTGTGGCCGCTGTCGGTGCGCGGCATCCTGGTCACCGAGGGTGTGCGCGGCGACGGCGGGGTGCTCAAGAACAACCAGGGCGAGCGGTTCATGTTCAACTACATCTCCGAGCGGTTCGCGCCGGAGACCGCCGCCACGATCGAGGAGGGCGACCGCTGGCTCGCCGGCGACAAGGCGGCGCGGCGGCCGCCCGAGCTGCTCACCCGCGACGAGGTCGCGCGCGCGATCACCGCCGAGGTCAAGGCCGGCCGCGGCTCGCCGCACGGCGGGGTGTTCCTCGACATCGCGTCGCGCCGCCCGGCCGACTTCATCAAGCGCAAGCTGCCGTCGATGTACCACCAGTTCAAGGAGCTGGCCGAGGTCGACATCACGAAGGAGCCGATGGAGGTCGGCCCGACGCTGCACTACTTCATGGGCGGCATCCGGGTCGACGCCGACACCCAGGAGAGCACGGTGCCCGGGCTGTTCGCGTGCGGCGAGTGCGGCGCCGGCATGCACGGCGCCAACCGGCTCGGCGGCAACTCGCTGTCCGACCTGGTCGTGTTCGGCAAGCTCGCCGGCGACGGCGCCAGGCAGTACATCGCCGGGCTGGGCGCGGCGCCCACGCCGTCGAGCGAGCAGATCACCGCCGCGGTCCGCCACGCGACCGAGATCCTCAACCGCGAGACCGGCGCCAATCCGTACCTGCTGCACGACAAGCTGCACGGCGTGATGAGCCGCGGCGTCGGCATCGTGCGCAAGAAGGACGAGCTCGAGCAGGCGGTGCGCGAGCTCGACGAACTCAAGGCCGAGGCGGCGACGATGCGCGCGCCCGGGACCAGCCAGTACAACCCGGGCTGGCACGAGGCGCTGTCGATGCGCTCGCTGCTGGTCACCTCCGAGGCGGTGACCCGCGCCGCGCTGGTGCGCGAGGAGAGCCGCGGCGCCCACACCCGGCTCGACTTCCCCGGCGAGAGCGCCGAGTGGGTCAAGTACAACGTCATCATCAAGAAGGGCGCCGGCGGCATGGAGGTCGAGAAGCGGCTCCGGCCCGACGGCCCGGCCCACCTCGTGGCGATCGCCAACGCCAAGATCGAAGATCTGGAGTCGGGCAAGGTCGGCGCCGACGTCAAGTAGTCGCCCCAAGGAGTCAACGCGATGGCAAAGCGAATCTTCAAGGTCTGGCGCGGCAATGCCCAGGGCGGCGACTTCAAGCAGTTCGACGTCGACGTCGACGCCGGCATGGTCGTGCTCGACGTGCTGCACCGGATCCAGGCCCAGCAGGCCAACGATCTCGCGCTGCGCTGGAACTGCAAGGCCGGCAAGTGCGGCTCGTGCTCGATGGAGATCAACGGCAAGCCGCGGCTGTCCTGCATGACGCGGATGAACAGCTTCCGCGACGACGAGACCATCACCTGCCAGCCGCTCAAGACGTTCCCGGTGATGAAGGACCTGGTCACCGACGTGTCGTGGAACTACGAGCAGAACAAGAAGATCCCCCGGTTCAAGCCGCGGCCGCGCGACGCCGACGGGACGTACCGGATGTACCAGGAGGACGTCGACCGGGTGCAGGAGTTCCGCAAGTGCATCGAGTGCTTCCTGTGCCAGGACGTCTGCCACGTGCTGCGCGACCGCGAGCAGGCGCCGCAGCACGCCAAGGCCGGTGACAAGATCAAGGGCGCGTTCGTCGGCCCCCGGTTCATGATCCGGCTCGCCAGCCTGGAGATGCACCCGCTGGACACCGACGACCGGATCCCCGAGATCCGCAAGGAGTTCGGCTCGGGGATGTGCAACATCACGCGGTGCTGCACCGAGGTCTGCCCCGAGTCGATCGGGATCACCGACAACGGCATCATCCCGCTCAAGGAACGGGTGGTCGATCGCTACTACGACCCGATCACCATCATCGGGCGCAAGCTGTTCGGCATCCGCCGGCGCACCCAGGCCCGCAGCGAGGAGGCCGGCGCGGCCCCGGCGGCTCCGGCGCCCGGCGGCGCGACGCGCGAGGGCAAGGGCCCGGCCTGACCGAGGGCAAGGGATCGAGCGCGGGGAGGGGGCCCCGCGCCACCTTGGCCCGAGGGAATCCCCGCGGGGTGACCGGCTGGCCCGGCCGTGATGGCGGCGACGCGCCGGGCTAAGCTCGACGCATGAGCACGTTCCAGCTCAAGACGATCGCCTCGGACGGCATCCCCCACGCGATGGAGAAGGCCGAGCGCTACCGGCTGCTCAACGACCCGGCGCAGGCCGAGAGCATCTGCCTGGACGTGCTCGCGGTCGCTCCCGACAACCAGGACGCGCTGCGCTGCCTGATCCTGTCGCTGACCGACCAGTTCGGGGCCAGCGGGGCCGGCCACACCGCGCGCGAGGCCCGCACCTACATCGTCCAGCTGGCGGACGAGTACGAGCGCGCCTACTACAGCGGCCTGGTCCACGAGCGCGAGACCCGCGCGTTCCTGCACCGCAAGAACGTCGTCCGGTCGGCAGCCTACGATGGGTTCCGGCATGCCATGGAGTGGTACGAGCGCGCCGAGGCGCTGCGCCCGCCGGGCAACGTCGACGCGGTCCTGCGCTGGAACAGCTGCGTCCGCGCGATCGAGCGCGAGCGGCTGTCCCCCGCCGAGGACAGCCGCGAGCTGCCGCTGGAGTAGCCCGGCGGGCGCCGCCGCGCCATGTTGCGCGATGTTTCCGGGGGCCCGGCGCGGCGGGACCGGCCTCGAGTTGCGCGACGCCGCCGGCTCCGCGTACGCTATCGGGGTGATCGACGACGAGACCGGCCAGACGACCGAGCAGATCGATCGCCAGGCGCCGTTTGGTGACCGCGTGCTGCTGGTGATCGACGGCGCCGCGCTGCAGGTCGTGCCGCTGCCCGCGGCCGGCACCCTGACGATCGGCCGGGCCAGCAAGTGCGACGTCGTGATCGACTCCGGATCGGTGTCGCGCCACCACGCCAACCTCGCGATCGCCACCGAGATCGAGATCGAGGACGTCGGCAGCTCGAACGGCACGTTCGTCGACGGCGTCCGGCTGACCCCGCACCAGCCGGTCCAGCTCACGGTCGGCGTGCCGTTCCTGCTCGGCGCGGTCACCGTGATGGTCCAGGCGCGGACCGCGACCGGCCGCCCGGCGGCGACCCGGTCGAGCGTGCTGGCCGCGCTGGAGCAGTCGGCGTCGCGGATCTCGCTCGGCCGGCTCAGCGTGCTGGTGGTCGGCGAGCTCGGGGTCGGCAAGGAGCGGTTCGCCGAGCGGATCCACGAGATGTCGCCGCGCCGGACCGCCCCGTTCGTCCGGATCAACTGCAGCGCGATCAGCGAGCCGGCGCTCGAGGCCGAGCTGTTCGGCAACGAGGCGGCCGGCAAGCCCGGCGCGCTCGAACTCGCCGACGGCGGCACCGCGTTCCTCGCCGACGTCGACCAGCTGCCCCAGATGCTGCAGCACAAGCTGCTGCGCGCGGTCGAGGACGCCGCGGTCCGCCGGATCGGCGCGACCCGGGCCCGGCCGATCGACGTGCGCTACGTCGCCTCGACCTCCAGGGACCTGTCGGCCGAGGTCGACGATGGCCGGTTCCGCCGCGACCTGTACTTCCGGCTCGCCGGCGCGACGTTCACGATCCCGCCGCTGCGCGACCGCCGCGACGAGATCCTGCCGCTCGCCGAGCAGTTCATCACCGCCGCCGCGGCGCCGCTCGGCCGGTCGTTCGCGTTCTCCGAGGACGCCAGGCAGTGGCTCACCGGCCACGACTGGCAGGGCAACATCCGCGAGCTGCGCAACGCCTGCGAGCGCGCGGTGCTGCTCGCCACCGGCCTGGTGCTCGAGCGCCACCACCTGACGACGATCGACGACCCGGTCCAGCGGCCGCCCAACCAGCGCACGCGCAGCTCGGCGACCATCCCGCCGCCGCCCGGGATCCGCGCGCCGAGCGCCGCCGACATGCCGACCCAGGTCCGCGCCACCGTCGCCGAGCTGGAGAAGCAGCGGATCCTCGAGGCGCTCGAGCGCTGCGCCGGCAACCAGACCCGGGCCGCCGAGATGCTCGGGATCTCGCGCCGCACGCTGATCAACCGGCTCGACGAGTACGGCATCGCCCGGCCGCGCAAGCGCGACGACCCGCAGGGCCAGGGCTGATCGCGGCGAGGTCGGTCGAGACAGCGGTTCTGCCGGGACAGCGCCGCGGCCCGGGCCGTGGTCGCCGCGCGGACCTCCTCGGCCTGGCCGGCGTCATCGATCCAGCGAACCCTGGCCCGCACTGCGGAACACGCGCCCGCACCGCGGAACACGCGCCCGCTGCTTGCGTGCCACCGCGCGGACTGGCGATCATCCGCGGCAAAGGCTCGCCGCGCATGCCCACGCTTCCCCGCCGCGTCCTGCTCGGGATCTACATCGCCTTCCTGGTGATCCCGCTGTACTGGCTGGTCGTGATGTCGCTCAAGACCAACGAGGAGATCCTCGGCGAGCTGAGTCTGTACCCGCGCCATCCCACGCTGGCGAACTACCTGACGATCGTCACCGATCGGTCGTGGTACATGGGCTACGTCAACTCGCTGGAGTACGTGGTGATGAACACCGCGCTGTCGCTCGCGGTCGCGCTGCCGGCGGCCTACGCGTTCTCGCGCTACCAGTTCGTCGGCGACAAGCACCTGTTCTTCTGGCTGCTGTCCAACCGGATGTCGCCGCCCGCGGTGTTCCTGCTGCCGTTCTTCCAGCTGTACTCCAGCGTCGGACTGTTCGATACCCACATCGCGGTCGCGCTCGCCCACACGCTGTTCAACGTCCCGCTCGCGGTGTGGATCCTCGAGGGCTTCATGTCGGCGGTGCCGCGCGAGATCGACGAGATGGCCTACCTCGACGGCTACCGCTGGCCGCGGTTCTTCGTCCAGATCTTCCTGCCGCTGATCCGCGCCGGGGTCGGCATGGCAGCGTTCTTCTGCTTCATGTTCAGCTGGGTCGAGCTGCTGCTGGCCCGCACGCTGACCACGGTCAACGCCAAGCCGATCGCGGCGACGATGACCCGCACGGTGAGCGCCGCCGGGATGGACTGGGGGGTGCTGGCGGCCGCCGGCGTGCTGACCATGGTGCCCGGCGCGCTCGCGATCTGGTTCGTCCGCAACCACATCGCGAGGGGCTTCGCCCTGGGGAGGGTGTGATGCGCTGGATGGCGTGGACCGCGCCGACCGCCGTGCTGTTCTCGGTGATCGGCGCGGCGATCCTCGGCATGCTGGTGTGGGAGCTGATCTCGCCGACCGTCGCGCGGCGCGGGTTCCTGCCGATGCCGACCACGCGCGGCGACCGGTTCTTCCTCGGGCTGCTCGCGACGGCGTTCATCCACATGGCGTGGCTCGGCCTGACCATGCGCTCGCCATGGTGGGCGCTGGCGATCTCGGCGGCCGCGATGGCCGTGATCGGACGGTGGGGCTGATGGCGGTCGAGCTCGAGCGCGTGACCCGGACCGTCGCCGGAGAGGCGCACCTGGTCGAGATCGACCTCCGGCTCGAGCCGGGGACGATGCATGTGGTGCTCGGCCACACCGGCGCCGGCAAGACCAGCCTGCTCCGGGTGATCGCGGGGCTCGACCGGCCGACCGCGGGCACGGTGCGGTTCGACGGCGCCGACGTCACGCGGCGCACCGCCCAGCAGCGCTCGGTCGCGCTGGTCTACCAGCAGTTCATCAACTATCCGTCGCTCCGCGTGCGCGACAACATCGCCTCGCCGCTCCGGCTGCGCCGCGCCGCCGGGACGGACGAGCCGCGCGACGCGACGCGCCCCCTCTCGATCGACGCGCGGGTCGGCGAGCTGGCGCGCCTGCTGCGGATCGAGGACCTGCTCGACCGCCTGCCCGGCGAGCTGTCGGGCGGCCAGCAGCAGCGGGTCGCGATCGCCCGCGCGCTGGCCAAGGACGCCGACGTCGTGCTGCTCGACGAGCCGCTGGTCAACCTCGACTACAAGCTGCGCGAGGACCTGCGCGACGAGCTGCGCGGCCTGTTGCTCGCGGCGCGGCCCGGCGGCAAGCCGGCCACGGTGATCTACGCGACCACCGATCCGGGCGAGGCGCTCGCGCTGAGCGGCACGACCGTGCTGCTCCACCACGGCCGCGTGCTGCAGCACGCGCCGGCGCTCGAGGTCTACCACCGGCCGGCGTCGGTGGTCGCCGCCGGGGTCGCCAGCGATCCGCCGATGAACATCGTCGACGGTGTGGTGTGCGGCGGCGCGATCGAGCTCGCCGGCGCGATCCAGATCCCGCTCGATCCGGCCGGAGCCGGCGGTCGCCCGGGGCGCGGCCGGCACCTCGCCCGGCTGGGCGACGGCGACTACCGGTTCGGGATCCGGGCGAGCGACTGCCGGCTGGGCGCGGCGCCCGAGGGCCATGTCGCGGTGCGCGCGCGCGTCGAGCTCAGCGAGATCAGCGGCTCGGAGACCTTCATCCACCTGCGCGCCAGCGCGGCGGCAGGCCGGTTCATCGTCCAGCACGACGGCGTGCTGCACCATCAGCTCGACGACGAGCTCACGTTCTTCGTCGATCCCGACCGGCTGCTCGCGTTCGGCCGCGATGGCCACCAGCCGCTGGTCGCGTCCTATCACCCCGCCGGCCCGGCCGCAGAGACCGGCGCGAGCTGAGCCATGGCCGAGATCGTCGTCCGCGCCGTGTCCCACAGCTACCAGCTCGCCCGGGGCGATCGCGAGCGCCGGCGCGGGGCTGCGCCGAGCTGGGCGCTGCGCGACGTCGAGCTGCGCTGGCGCGACGGTGGGGCGTACGCGCTGCTCGGCCCCAGCGGCTGCGGCAAGACCACGCTGCTCGGCATCATCTCGGGGCTGATCCGGCCGACGCGCGGCAGCGTGCACTACGCCGGCCGCGACGTGACCGACGCATCGAGCCGCGATCGCAACAT
>DATAPF010000383.1:0-24014 GCA_036265355.1 Kofleriaceae bacterium
TAGCGCAACGACGTCACCGGATGCATCTGGCCGGCATCGGTGAGCTGCGGGCTGAACTTGCCGGTATCGAGGATCGGCCCCGAGTCGAATGGACCGTACAGCTCGACCGGCAGCGCCGCCGCGACCGGCGTGCCGTAGTAGCCGCCCGAGGTGAACGACGCCGCGCCGCCGAGCATCGCCAGGCCGCCGCCGCCCTCGACGTAGCTGCGGATGTTCTCGAGGTAGTCGCCGATGTTGTACGGCAGGTACTCGAAGTCCTGCAGGACGATCAGGTCGAACGACGGCAGCTGCTGCTCGAACAGCTCGCGGGTCGGGAACGGGATCAGCGACATCTCGTCGTTGGGGACCAGCGAGATGCTGTCCTGGGTGCGCAGGATGAAGAACGAGATCAGGTCGACGTTGGGGTTGGTCTTGAGCATCTGGCGCAGCGCGCGGACGTCCCACGTCGGCTGGCCGGCGACCTGCAGCACGCGGATCTTGTCGCGGATCACGCGGACCACGAAGCTGCGCGCGTTGTTGGTGATGACCGCCTCGCCGGCGGCGACCGGGACCGAGACCTCGTAGACGTAGCGGCCGACCCGCGGCGGGGTGACCTCGAACGTCACGGTGACGTCGTGATCGCCGGCCGGCAGCTCGACCAGCTTCTGGCGCAGCGGCTGGCCGTCGGTCGACAGCGTGACCGGGACCTGGCGCGCCGGCAGGCCGGTGGTGCGGATCACCGCGTCGATCCGGACCACCGTGCGGACGAACGCGAACTCGTCGGCCATCACCTTGGCGACCGCGACGTCGCGCAGCCCGCGGCGCGCCGCCCACACGGTGTGGACCCGGGTGTCGAGCGAGCGCAGGAAGTCGCGCACCGCGCCGTCGCCGGAGTCCTCGTCGAACCCGCCGGTCGCCGCGCCGTCGGAGATCAGCACGATGCCGGCGAGGTCGTGGGCCTCGTAGCGGCCGCGGATGTACTCGAGCGCCTTGCGGATCAGCGTCGCCTTGCCCTGCGCCGGGTCCCGGGCGAGGCCGGCGAGCGAGGTCGCGCTGACCGTCTCGGCGAACGTGTAGTAGTCGATCTTGTGATCGCGCTCCCAGGCGGCGAGCGCATCGCCGGACGCGGCGAGCATGCGGCGCGCGCGCTCGATCCGCGACGGGCCGCCCGGTTCCTCGCCGAGCGCCATCGACTTCGAGTCGTCGATCAGCACCGCGATCCGGTTGGGCTCGCGCGCGACCTGGCGGAGCTCGACCGCGGGCTCGAGGAACACGACCAGCGCGGTGACCGCGGCGCCGGCGCGCAGGCCGATCATCAGCGCGCGCCGCCACGCGTTCGCGCCCCGGCTGGCGCGCCACGACAGCGCGACGATCCCGGCGAGCGCGGCGGCACCGAGCGCCAGCCCCGGCCGGCCCCACGGCGCGAGGAACACCCAGCGGTACTCGTTGAAGTCGGTCGCACCGGGCGCGGCCATCCGGACGCTCAGCGCGATCAGCGCCTCGGCGGCGAGCGCGCCGCCGCCGATCAGCGCGGAGACCCCGAGCAGCGCGCCGAGCCCGCCGTAGCCGCGGCGGACCGCGACGATGGTCGCGATGATCAGCAGCGCGGCGGCAGCGGCGAGCGACACCCGCATCAGCGGGCTGAACAGGACGATCGACATTACCGGGCCACCTGGCGATCCGGCGCCGTCACGGCTTGACCGGGGTCAGTGCGCCGTCGTCGGGCTTCCACCGGCGGCGCTTCATGATGAACGGCACGTGGACCTGATCGGCCTTGTAGTCGAGGCACAGCGCGTACATCACCAGGTTGACGCCCATGCGGAACGCGAGCTCGCGCTGGCGCTCGCCGCCGGGCTGGCACGGGAAGTCGTAGTTGCCGAAATCGTCGCGCTGCCACGCGCCGCCGAGGTCGTTGGCGACGTAGGCCGCGACGATCCGGCCTTCGCGGATCACCGCCTCCATCGCCGGGGCGATCGCGAGCCGGCCGAGCGGGCGGTCGAGCAGGTAGAACGACTTGTAGACCACGTGGTCGCTCGGCACGACCTCGAGCGGCTTGGCCGAGCCGACCGGCGGGAACACCGCGCCGATCAGCTTGCGCACCGAGCCGTCGAACGCGCCGTCGGTCGAGCCCTCGGCGGAATCGATCAGCAGGAAGCCGCCGAACGTGAGGAACCGGCGCAGCGCCTCGATCCCCGCCGCGCTCGGCAGGTCGAGCTCGCGGTCGCCGGACAGGTAGAGGAACGGGGTCTCGTGCAGGGTCTCGCTGGTCGGCGTGACGATCACCGGTTCGAGCTGGGCGTCGATCGACGTGCGCTTCTCGATCTCCCAGGCCAGCCGGTGCAGCGCGCCCGGCCGCGGGCCGAGGTCGCGGCCGAGCGTGAGCTGGCCGAACGTGAACTTCGAGCCCGGGCCGATCGCGGACGCACGGCGCGTGGCGAGCGCCAGCGCAGCGGCCAGGCCGCCGGCGAGCCATCGGCGCCGTGTCAGCATGGTCCTCAAAATAGCGCCCGGCGCCGCCCGGGGCCAGTGCCGGATGCCGCGACGCGCCGGTCGCTCGCCGCGCAACGCCATGCGAGGATGGCGCATCGCACCCACATGGCCGGGTTCGCCGATCACTTCTCCGAGCTCGCGGCGCGCTACGCCCAGTACCGCCCGCACTATCCGCCCGCCCTGGTCGACGCGCTCGCCGATGCCAGCCCGGCGCGCGGGGTGGCATGGGACATCGGCTGCGGCAACGGCCAGCTGTCGGTGGCGCTGGCGGCGCGGTTCGACCGCGTGATCGCCACCGATCCGGCGCAGGCCCAGCTCGACCACGCCGAGCGCCACCCGCAGGTCGAGTACCGCTGCGAGCCCGCCGAGGCGTCCAGCCTGCCCGACGCCGGGGTCGACCTCGCGGTCGCCGCGCAGGCCGCGCACTGGTTCGACTGGCCGCGGTTCGTCCCCGAGGTCGGCCGGGTCGTGCGGCCCGGCGGCCTGATCGCGCTGGTCACCTACTTCAACGCCGAGCTCGACGGCGAGGCCGGCGCGCTGCTCGCGGCGTTCTACGCCGACATCGCGCCGCACTGGCCGGGCGGGCGCACCCACGTCAACAACCGCTATCGCGATCTGGTGCTGCCGTGGCCGGCGGTCGAGCCACCTCCGATCGACCTGGCCGCGCGGTGGACGCGCGACGAGCTGTTCGGCTACGTCACGACGTGGTCGGCGACCGCGCGGCTGGTCGCGGCGGGCGGCGGCGCCCGGCTGGAGCGGCTGGGCCGCGAGCTGACCGAGCGCTGGCCGGGCGGAGAGCCGCGCGCGGTCCGCTGGCCGCTCACGATCAAGCTGACCCGCGCGACGCGACGCGCGGAGGGGTGAATGGACCGGCTTTGCCGGTCCAGCCCCCAGAGGGGGGTTATGGGAAAGCCCCCTATTGATCGACGACCCGGCGGTGAGCGAGGCGTATCTGATCCGCGCCGTGGCCGTGGCGCCGCCCGGCGGGATCGGGCATCGTGCAGGCGATGCTGCGGTTTGCCATCGGCCCAGAGACCATCCGGCTCGGCGACCTCGAGGTCCGGCGCCTCGGGTTCGGCGCGATGCGGCTCCCCGGCAAGGACGTGTGGGGCGAGCCCGACGACCCCGCGGCCGCGCGGGCGGTGCTGCGCCGCGCCGTCGAGCTCGGCATCAACCTGATCGACACCGCGTGGTACTACGGCCCGTACGTCGCCAACCTCCTGATCGCCGAGGCGCTGCATCCGTATCCGAGCGACCTGGTCATCGCGACCAAGCTCGGCGGGCGCCGGCTGCCCGACAAGTCATGGGCTCCGTACCTCCGGCCCGACGAGCTGCGCGCCGGCGCCGAGCACGATCTGCGCGATCTCCGGCTCGAGCAGCTGCCGGTCGTCCACCTGCGCTGGATCGACGGCACCGGCGTCACGTTCGCCGAGGCGCTCGACGCGATGATCGACATGCAGCGCGACGGCCTGGTCCGCCACATCGCGCTCAGCAACGTCAACGTCGAGCAGCTCGAGTACGCGCTGACCCGCACGCCGATCGCGTGCGTCCAGAACCTGTTCAACGTCGGTGGCGGGGGCGGGCCGATCCCGGTCGCCGAGCGCCCCGAGGCCGTGCTCGCGGCGTGCGAGGCGCGCGGCATCGCGTTCCTGCCGTTCTTTCCGCTCGCGATCGGCACGTTGACCGCGAGCAGCGGCGCGCTGGCAGCGGTCGCCGCGCGCCAGGGCTGCACGCCGGCGCAGCTGGCGCTCGCCTGGCTGCTCGCGCGCTCGCCGGTGATGCTGCCGATCCCGGGTACCAGCAAGGTCGCGCACCTCGACGAGAACATCGGCGCGGTGCACATCGCGCTCGATGCCGCGGCGGTCGCCGAGCTCGCGCCGGGGCGGTGATCCCGGGCCGGTGACGCAGCGCGGCGTGCGGCGGGCGATGACAGGGCCGGGTGCTAGAATGGTGGGCTCTGATGTACCGGCTGCTCGCGCTCGATCTCGACGGCACGCTGCTGCGCCGCGACGGTGTGGTCGATGACCGCGACATCGCCGCGATCGCCGAGCTCCAGGCCGCCGGGGTCATCGTCACGATCGTCACCGGCCGGCTGCACTCCGGCGCGACGTTCGCCGCGCGCGCGTGCCGGATCGGCGGCGCGATCGGCTGCGTCGACGGCAGCCACCTGGTCGAGGTGGCCTCCGGCCGCACCCTGCTGCACCACGGCATGGCCGCCGATCTCGCCGCGGTGGTCCGCGACACCGTCGCGCGCCACGAGCTGTCCGCGTTCGTGTTCGACGCCGCCGGCATCCACCACGATCATGCCGGTGCGCCGTACGCCGACTTCGTCCGCACGTGGTCGCCGAACCTGCGGATCGTCGAGCAGGACGTCGCCTGGCAGACCGATCCGCTCGGCGCGGTGGTGATCGGCGAGCCGCACGCGGTCGCCGCCGCTCACGAGGTGCTGCGCGAGCACGCCGCGCGGCTGTTCAGCGTCCGGTTCGAGGTCTGGAGCCATCCGGGCAAGGACGCGATGATCGTGCGCACGGCCGGCGTCACCAAGGGCACCGCGCTCGCCGAGCTCTGCCGGCGCGCCGGGATCTCGCTGGCCGAGGCGGTCGCGGTCGGCGACTGGATGAACGATGTCCCGATGTTCGAGGTCGCCGGCCGGTCGTTCGCGATGGGCACGGCGCCCGACGACGTGCGCGCCAAGGCCAGCGATGTGCTGTCGGCCACGGCGTTCGACGGCGGCGGCATCGCCGAGGCGATCCGCCGGTCGTGGGGGTGAGCGTCCGCGATCGTCCGGCCTCGATCTGCGTATAGTCGCCTGGTGCGCCTGAACGAGCTGCTCGATGTCGTGTTTCGCTGGGCCCACCTGATCGCCGGGATCATGTGGATCGGCAACTCGATGCTGTTCAACTGGCTCGATCGCAACCTCGAGAAGCACGGCCCGCTCGCGCCGCTGTCGCAGGGCAAGATCTACATGGTCCACTCCGGCGCGTTCTACGACGTCGAGAAGAAGCTGCTCGAGCCCGGCGAGCTCCCCGACCGCCTGCACTGGTTCAAGTGGCAGAACGGCTTCACCTGGATGACCGGCATCGCGCTGCTCGTCATCGTCTATTACGCCAACGGCGCCGCGTTCCTGATCGACGTCAACATCCAGCAGCTCGATCCGGTGATCGCGATCGTGATGTCCGCCAGCTCGCTGTTCGTCGGCTGGGTCGTCTACGACCTGCTGTGGCACGCGCTCGGCGAGCACCGGCCGCGGCTGGCCACCGCGCTCTCGCTCGCGCTGCTGGTCGGGGCGATCGTCGGCTACACCCAGATGTTCGCCGGCCGCGCCGCCTACATCCTGACCGGCGTGCTGATCGGCACGATCATGACCGGCAACGTCTGGCTGTGCATCCTGCCGTCGCAGCGCGCGCTGATCGCCGCGACCCGGGAGGGCCAGCCGCAGGACCCGGTGCTGTCGCTGCGCGCCAAGCAGCGCAGCATCCACAACAACTACCTGACGTTTCCGCTGCTGTTCATGATGCTGTCCAACCACTTCCCCAGCGCCTACGGCCACCACCTCAACTGGCTGGTGCTGATCGCGGTGATGGTTGGCGGCGCCGGCGTGCGCCACTTCATGAACGTCCGCTACCTCGGCGAGGGCCGCCAGATGATCCCGATCGCCTGGCTCGCCCCGGCCGGCATCATGGCCGCGATCGCGATCGCCGGTCTGCTCGTCATCACCCGGATCCCCGCCGCCCCCGAGGTCGTCGTCACCGAGCCGGTTGGCTTCGCGCGCGCCCAGGACATCATCGTCAGGCGCTGCGTGCCCTGCCACAGCAGCCATCCGACCGACCCGGCGTTTCCCGCGCCGCCCAACAACATCGTGTTCGAGACTGCCGACCAGATCAAGCTGATGGTGCCGCGGATCCGCGAGCGCGCGGTCGAGAGCAAGACCATGCCATTCCTCAACCGGACCCAGATCACGCCGCTCGAGCGCGCCGAGCTCGGCAAGTGGATCGCCGACGGCGCACACCTGCAGTAGCGGCGACCGCCCCCCACAGCCCCTCACGCCGATGTTCACCAGACGACCGGGACGCCGTATCGAGGAATCTCTGCGTCCGACGTCACGACGACGAGCTGTTCGACCATCGCCTGCGCGACCAGCATGCGATCGAACGGGTCGCGATGCAGGAGCGGCAGCTCGCCGGCAAGCTTCGCATGGTGCTCGTTGATCGACAGGAAGGGCAGCCCGGCCGCAGCAACCGCACCCAGCAGATCGGGTCCGGTCAGGCGCCCCGACACGCGCTTGATCGAAGCCTCCCAGATCGTGGCGGTGCTCACCGCGGCCTCGGCACCGGCCCTGGCGATCGCCGCTCGCGCCGGCGCGCTGAGGCGCTGATCCGCCCCGAGCCACCAGATCACGGCCTGAGTGTCCAGCAGCAGCTTCACCGCGCCACGCCGAACAGATCCGCGAGCTGCTCGCTGTCGGCGTCGAAGTCTTCTGCGGTCGTGAACTGTCCGGCGAACATACCGTACGAATCCGATGGCGACGTCGGCTCGACCGCAGGCACGATGCGCGCGATCGGTCGTCCGCCCCGCTCGAGGATCACCTCGCCACCGTTCTCGACGTCTCGCAAGAGACGGGAGAGGTGCGTCTTGGCCTCATGGATCCCGACGCGGTGGACCTGCTTGGGCACGCAGCTAGCTTACTAGACTTAGTCAGATGGTCAAGGCCTAAGTGATTGATTCGTCTTGATCTGCGACAGCTCGCCGTGGGCCAGTGCGATGACGCGCGGATCCATCACCCGGCGCCAGACCCAGGGCAGGCAGGCGAGCGCAAACATCGCGGGATAGCCGCTCGGCAGCTCCGGGGAGGCCCTCGAAGTTACGCAGGCTCTGATAGCGGCGGGTCGGGTTGGCGTGATGTCCGAGTGGCGC
This sequence comes from Kofleriaceae bacterium, assembly GCA_036265355.1. Taxonomy (GTDB): domain Bacteria; phylum Myxococcota_A; class Polyangia; order Haliangiales; family Haliangiaceae; genus JABFXX01. Next base: position 7,384 of record DATAPF010000383.1, read on the forward strand.
TGGAGATGGAACAGGATCACGTTGGTGGCGATGTGGTTCGCGCTCCACGAATGCTCGGGCCGGCGCCGGGCCAGCTCGGCCCCGCCGTCCGGCGCGCGGACAGCGAGGCCAGATCCGGTGACACCCATACCGACGCACCGGCAGATCGCCTGTCGCGATCTCGTCTCGGCAATGGCGATCGGCCGCCACCGCGCCGCCATCCTGTGATGCACCGCGCCGCCATCCTGTGATGCGAAGACCGGCGCATGACCAACCGACGCGACTTCCTGCGCGCGGCGCTGTCGGCGACCGCGGCGGGGGCCACGCTGGGATTCCCGCCGGTGATCCGGCGGGCGCTGGCGATCCCGGCGCACCGGCGGACCGGCACGATCGCCGACGTCGAGCACGTCGTGATCCTGACCCAGGAGAACCGCTCGTTCGATCACTACTTCGGGACGCTGGCCGGCGTGCGCGGGTTCGGCGATCGGTTCCCGATCCCGGTGCCCGACGCGCCCGGCATCGCGAATCGCACGGTATGGTTCCAGTCGCGTGGCGGCGCCGCGTCGGAGCCTGCGGCGGTGGCGCCGTTCCGGCTCGATACCCGGGCATCGTTCGCGCTGATGCGGGTCAAGGGTACGCCGCACACCTGGCCCAACGCACAGGGAGCGTGGGGCGATGGCCGGCTGAACCAGTGGCCGGCGTTCAAGACCGACCGCGCGATGGGGTACTTCACGCGCGACGACATCCCGTTCCAGTTCGCGCTCGCCGAGGCGTTCACGCTGTGCGACGCCTACCACTGCTCGTTCCACGGCGGGACCAACCCCAACCGGCTGTTCCTGTGGAGCGGGACCCACGATCGCGCGCCGGTAGCGAGCTCTGCGCTCGGCGGCCCGCGGGCTGCATGGCAGCTGCTGCGCTATCCGCCGATCGAGTCGGTCAGCACCTCGGCGAGCGTGGCGGCTACCAGCAGACGCCCGACCCAGGCGTCGAGTTGCTCGAGGGGCGCCGTCGCGATGCGTTGCTCGACCTGCGCGTTCACCGCATCGCCGAAGCGCTCCCGCAGGAGGCGCAGGAGCACTTCCTGGGTGCCCTCCAGGATGCCCTGCAGATTGCCCGCCAGGCGGGCCTCCTGGAGGCCCTGCTGGCGTCCTTGTTCGATGAGTCGCTGTCCGGCGGTCATGATGGCGTCATGGCTCCCACGTGGTTCCCGCCCGGCGGCTCAGTCGGCGATCACCTCGGCGAGCGTGGCGGCCGATAGCACGCGCCCGGTCCAGGCGTCGACCTGCTCGAGGGACGCCGTCGCGATGCGTTGCTCGACCTGCGCGTTCACTGCATCGCCGAAGCGCTCCCGCAGGAGGCGCAGGAGCACTCCCTGGATGCCCTCCTGGCGGCCTTGTTCGATGAGTCGCTGTCCGGCGGTCATGATGGCGTCCTTGGCTTCAGGTCCGATCTCGCGTAGCAGAAGTCCTTGCAGTTGCTCGGGTTCCACGTGGTCGTTGACCTCCAGAATATACTGCATCACCTGCGCCAGCGCCTCCAGTCCGTGCGGAGCCCAGGCCACCTCGCGCGCGACGTCCATCCAGCGGCCGAGGATCGGGAAGAAATCCACCCGCGTCCGCGCGTACTTGAAGCACAGCACGACCAGCTTGGCGAGCGCGGTGCGCATCGCGCCCTCGCGCAATTCCTCCTCGGAGATCTCCGAGAGGTCATGGAGCAGGTAGGTGAACCGGACCAGGTGCGGCTCCACCGTGAGCCGCAGCGGGGCAGGCACGTCGAGCAGTGCGTCGAACGATCGTGGCTCCGACCACGGCGACGCGCCGTGATACATCACGATCGGCAAGATCATCGGCAGCGTCCTGGCCTTCGGGTGACCCGCACGCCAGCGGTCCCAGATTCTCACCTGGTAGCTGAGCAGGCGCTCGGCCATCCGGCCTTCCGTCGGGAGGCTCGACTGATGCTCGAACAGCAGGTACACGAGCGTCTGGCCGCCGTCGCGCCACGTCGCCGTGTACAGGAGGTCTGTGTGCTGCTGCTGGAGAGCAACATCGACGAAGCTGCCCGGCTGGAGCGCGAGGGTCGACCAGTCCAGCGCCTCGGCCAGCGCGGGCGGCACGATGGCGCGCAGTGCGCCACGCGCGTGCTCGGGCTGACCGAACGCGGCCTTGAACATCAAGTCGTGCGGGTTCGGGATCATCCCAGAGCCCACCGTAGGAGTGCAGCGCAAGGAAGGCAAGCTCACCGGCGGCATGCTGTACAGCGAGCCAGCCGATTCTCGCAGCCTCGACGTTCCGCAAGCGACGATGCTGCTACCAGGCGCAGTGCGAGTCGAGCCAGCGCTGCGGAGCGCATCGAGAGTTCGAGGGGCGATCTGCCACCCGGGGTTCAGTCAGTTGCCCGACAAGGACTTGTCGAGGGCTGCATGGAAGGCGTCCGGCTGGTCGAGCATGACGAAGTGCCTGGAATCGTCGATCACGACGAGCTCGTGGTGCGGGATGGTGGCGATGAGCCCGTTCCAGGTGGAGACGAGGGCGTCGCGCGGGGTCTGGCCCATCATGTCGCCGATGATGAGGACGACGGGCGCCTTGATCTTGCCGAGGTCGGGCCGGAGGTCGGTGGTGAACACGAAGGCGATCGCATCGGCCACCGTCTTCGGGTCGGACTTCCCGGCCAGGGCACCGATGCGCTGCTTGTCCTCGGGCTTGCTGATCATCTGGCCGAGGAACCGGCTGATGCGCGTGGTGAAGGCGTCCGGCGGCAGCGATGCGAAGCTGGCCGCCATTTGCTCGACGTCGGGCCTGACCTTGTCGGGCGTGGCCGTGGGATCGAAGACCGCCGAGAAGAACGGCGCGCCATCGACGGGGACGGCGCCGCCGATCAGGTCGGGGGCGGTCTCCGCGATCCAGTACGCGAGGAAGGCGCCGAGGCTGTGCCCGACGATGATGGGGTGGTCGAGGTGGTTCTGCCGGACGTACTCGATGATCTCGTCGCGCGCGGTGGGGACGAGGGGGGTGCGGATGGGCGGGCTACCGGCGAAAGAACCCACGCCTGGCCCACGGCTGGGGGGCGTGCGGTCCGACCTCGATGTTCGCCTTCACGCCGACATGCCGCCCGGCGACGGTGGCATCGCGCTCGCGCGCCAGGGCGTGCGGATCGCGACGTACGGAGACATGTTGCAGGTCCCCGGTACAGCCGGCTTGCTCGCCGACGAGCGCGCCCGCGGCGCACGGGTCGACGTGGTCTACGGCGTCGCCCAGGCGGCCGAGCTCGCGCGCAGCGGCGAGCAGGTCGTGTTCTTCGCCTCGGGGTTCGAGACCAGCGCGGTCGCGACCGCGGCGGTGCTGCTCGCCGACCCGCCGCCGAGCTTCTCGGTGCTGTCGGCGCACAAGTACATCCCGCCGGTGATGGAGATCGTCGCCGAGATGCCGGGCTCGAAGATCGAGGGCTTCCTGGCTGCCGGCCACGCGGCGACGATCACCGGCTTGGCCGTGTTCGAGTGGTTCGTCGCGCGCCACCGCGTGCCGGTCGTGGTCGCCGGGTTCGAGCCGCTCGACATCCTCGCCGGGCTGGTCCGGCTGGTCGAGCTGATCGCCGACGGTGAGCCGAAGGTCGACAACGCGTTCCCGCGCTGCGTGACTCGCGAGGGCAACCTCGCCGCCCAGGCCCGGCTGTGGAAGGTGTTCGAGCTGCAAGGCGGGCGGTGGCGCGGCATCGCCCACGTCCCCAACGGCAACCTGCGGCTGCGCGACGAGTTCGCGGCGTGGGACGCGCGCAAGCGGTTCCACATCGACGTCGCGGCGCTGTGGGACCACGCCCCGGCGACGCGGGTCGCGCACTGCCAGTGCGGCGACATCATGGCCGGCATCGCATCGCCGCACGCAAGTACGGCGCCGGCGGCAGCGCGATGCGCGCGCTGATCGAGCAGGTCTTCGCGCCCGGGTTCGGCGAGGTCGCCGGCGGCATCGGGCTGTCGGCGATGGACGACGGCGCGGCGCTGCCGATCGGGCCGGATCGCTGGCTGGTGGTCACCACCGATGCCCACGTCGTCCAGCCCGCGGTGTTCCCGGGCGGCGACATCGGCCGGCTCGCGGTGTGCGGCACGGTCAACGACCTCGCGATGATGGGCGCGACCGAGCCGCTCGCGCTGACCTGCGCGGCGATCCTCGAGGACGGCTTCCCGCGCAGCGAGCTCGAGCAGATCTCCGAGATCGCGGTGTCGGCCCGCACCGGCGAGGGCATCGCCGAGTGGGTCGCGTGGCTGGAGGCGCGGCGAGCCCGGATGAGCGAGCGGCCGCTGCGAGGGCCGTTCAGCGGCGGCTCACAGCTCCCACCAGCGGACGATCCGCGGAACACGGTCGTCGTGCCGGCCCAGCGGCATCGCGCCGCGCGCCCCGGCGGTCGGATCCAGCAACACGGCCAGCAGCCGCTGGTGGCGCGTCCCGCTGCCGCCCGACGGCGACATGATCGAGAAGCTGCGGCATATCGTCGGAACGGTTCCCTCTGCCCCTGCCATATCAGAAAGGCGACGCACCCCCACGATTCCTTACGAGAGATCGGACGGACCGCGCCGTGCGCCGATGCGCGTGGCGGAGCGCCCCTCGGAAAGTTGAGGGGGGCGGTCCCGGTCGGTCGGATCGGTCTTCCACAAACGAAAAGGCGACGCCGTGCGGGTCCAGCCCACAAGAATCTTCACGCGAGAAGGGTCGACGACATTCCCGAGAAAAACTGTGAGGGGTTCATCACAGCAAGGACCGGTGCCGAGGCTGCATCGGTCATCGGCGCACACCGCAGAACCGTCAGTGCGGCGACGGTTCTGTTGATCCGCGCGCGCCGAGCAGTGATACGGTACGGCTCCGGGTGGGGGAGCGCGAGGATCTCTCAGGACGCACGCTCGGCGAGTTCGTACTCCGCGAGCGCATCGATGAAGGTGGCTTCGGCGCCGTCTATCGATGCGAGCAGCCATTGCTCGGTCGCGAGGCGGTGGTGAAGGTCCTGCATCAGCGGCTGCGGCGAAATGACACCGTGCTGCAGCGCTTCATGCGCGAGGCCCAGCTGGCGTCGCGGCTCGACCACCCCTACGCCGCCCACGTCTACCAGTTCGGGATCGAGCACGACGACGGCCTGTTCTGGATCGCGATGGAGCTGGTCCACGGCACCCCGCTCAACCGCTGGCTGCGCGAGCGGGGCCCGCTGGCCCTCGACCAGCTGGTGCCGTTCTTCGAGTGCGTCGCCGAGGTCGTCCAGACCGCACACGACCGCGGGATCGTGCACCGCGACCTCAAGCCGTCGAACGTGATGGTGATCGAGCGCGCCGGCAAGCTGCTGCCCAAGCTGCTCGACTTCGGCGTCGCCAAGCTGCTCGACGAGGCCTCGCTGCCCCGGCCGCCGCGGCTGCCCGCCGGCACCCAGCCGCTGTCGGTCGCGGATCAGCGGCTCGACACCGCCGAGGCGATCACGCTGACCGCGAGCACGACGCCGCCGCAGCGCCACGACCTGCAGCACCGCCTGACCCACGCCGACTCGACGATCGGCTCGCCGCCGTACATGTCGCCCGAGCAGTGGACCAACGCGGTGACGGTCGGGCCGGTGTCGGATCTCTACGCGCTCGCCGTGATCGCGTACGAGGCGTTGACCGGCCGGCGCCCGTTCATCGCCAGCACCGTCACCGAGTACGCCGACCTGCACTGCAACGCCGCGGTGCCGCCGCTCGGCGACGGGCTGCCGCCGGCGCTCGATCGGCTGTTCGAGCGCGCGCTGGCCAAGCGGCCGGAGCACCGCTGGCAGAGCGCGCTCGAGCTCGCCGCGGCGCTGCGCTCGGCGTCGCGCGTCGGCCGGCCGCCGGCCGAGGTCCCCGCGCTCGACCGCGTGGTGCGCGACGCCTGGCTGGCCGACGCGCCGCAGCCGCTCGCCGATCTGGTCGCCGGGCTCGACGACGCCGGCAACCCGCACCACGCGCGCGACGCGGTGCGCGACCTGATGCGGGGCCTGCTGCGCTACCTGGTCGCGCTCGGGCTCGCGACCCGCGCCCAAGTGCGCGACGAGCGCGACGATCCCGCGGTGGTCGAGCTGCTGCGCACGATGCGCCAGCGCGATCTCGGCGCGGCCGACCTCGTCCGGCTGCTCCGCCTGGTGGTCCGGCCGTTCGTCGGCCGGCGCGGCGCGCACCCGATCCCGGAGCTGGTCGATCTCGTCACGCCGCACTCCGACGACGACACCGATGACCTCGACCCGCTGCTCGCGATGCAGCCGCCGACCGATCAGCCCACGCTGGAGGACGTCGTGCGATCGCGGCTCGCCGAGCTGTTGCCCGAGCTGACCCGCGTGCTGCGCCGGACCGCGTTCGTGCTCGACTACGTCCTGGTGGTCCCGCGCGAGGAGGCGGTCGAGCGCTGGACCGGGCCGCGCCGCCGGCGCCGCCGGCTCGCCACGGTCCACGCCGGCGAGCTGGTCAAGCACCACCCGATGCTGCTCGACCGCAAGGGCCGGGTGTGCGTCGATCTGTGGCCGCTCGCGCAGGTCGTGTCGCCGACCGAGGGCGCCGAGCCCGAGCTGTTCTTGTTCGAGGGCCGCGGCCGCCACGGCGCGCGGATGATCGCGACCCCCGCGGGCTACGAGCACTTCGATCCCGGCGTGTGGGAGTGGATCGCGGCGCGGGTGATCGCCGACGCCGCGATCCGCGCCGAGGCCGGCGAGGACCATCCGCCGTACCTCGGGCTGGCGCCGTACGCCGTGACCGACGCGGTCCGGTTCGTCGGCCGCGAGGCCGAGGTCGACGGCGTGCTCGAGCGGCTGCGCTACCGCCCGCTGCAGGTCGTGGTCGGCCCGTCGGGCGCCGGCAAGACCTCGTTCGTCCACGCCGGCGTGATCCCGCGCCTGCCGCGCGGCTGGCGCGCGGTCACGCTGCGCCCGGGAGCCGCGCCGCTCGCCGCGCTGGCGTCCCGGCTCGGCGACGCCGGCGTCGCGACCGGCGAGCTGCGCGAGCTGCTCGCGAGCTCCCCGGCGGCGGCCGCCGCGCTGGTCGCCCGCGCCGCGGAGGCCGGCACGATCGTCGTCGTGATCGACCAGCTCGAGGAGCTGTTCACGCTGTCCGGGTGCACCGACGAGCGCGAGCAGTTCGCCGCCGCGGTCGCCCAGCTCGCGGCGTCCGCCGACCTCCCGGTCCGCGTGATCGCCACGATCCGCGACGACTTCCTGATGCAGCTCGACGCGCTGCACCCGCTGCACCCGCTGCTGTCGCCCGGGCTGGTCCTGCTCAACAACCCGCTGCGCGACGACCTGATCCGGATCGTCGCCGAGCCGGTCCGCCGCGCCGGCTACACCCTGTCGGATCCCGAGCTCGCCCACGACATGGTCAGCGCGGTCGCCAGCCGGCCGGGCGCGCTCGCCCTGCTGTCGTTCACCGCGTCGCGACTGTGGGAGCTGCGCGACCGGCGGTTCCGCCAGCTGACCCGCGCCGCCTACGACGCGATGGGCGGGGTCGCCGGCGCGCTGGTCCGCCACGCCGAGGCCACGTTCGAGGCGCTCTCCGCCGAGGAGCAGCGCCTGGCCCGCGAGATCTTCCGCCACCTGGTCACCGCCGACGGCGCCCGCGTCCAGCTGACCGCCGACGAGCTGCGCCAGCGGCTGGCGACCCCGCGCGCGGCCGCCGTGATCGACAAGCTGGTCGCGGCCCGGCTGATCGCACAGTCCGAGTCGCAGACCCCCGGCGAGTCGCACATCGAGGTCATCCACGACGCGCTGCTCGATGGCTGGCCCCGGCTGCAGCGCTGGGTCCGCGAGGACGTCGACGGCGCGCGCATGCGCGATCAGCTGCGGATCGCCGCCCGCCAGTGGACCGACCGCGGCCGGCCGCGCAGCCTGGTGTGGCGCGACGGCATGCTGGCCGATCTGGAGCGCTGGCTGCGCCGCGGCAAGGCGGGCTCGCTGACCGAGCTCGAGACCGCGTTCGTCGAGACCGGCCGGCGGCTCGCGCGGCGCGCCCGGCTCCGCCGGCGGCTCGGCCTGGTCGCGATCGGCTTCGCGATCGCGTTCGCGGTGTTCGGCTACTACGCGATGCGCAGCCGGATCAATCAGAGCGTGCTGGAACACCAGCTCACCCAGGCGTACGCCGACTGGGGTCAGGAAGCGCTGCTCGACGGCAGGCCGGTCGAGGCCCTGGTCTACCTTCACCTCGCGGCGCGGCGCGGGGATGACACCGCGCGCGTGAACTTCATGCTCGCGCGCGCGGCCGAGCCGTTCCGGCACGAGGTCGCCCGGCTCAACGCCACGCGGGGGCGGATGTGGTGGGCATCGTACTCGCCCGACGGGCGCCACATCGTCACGACGGACGACGAGGGAGCGCAGGTCTGGGACGCCACCGCGATGACCCGCGAGTTCGCGCTGCACCACGGCGACATCGTCTATCAAGCGACGTTCACGGCGGATGGCACCCGGATCGTCACGGCGGGTGCGGACGGCCAGGTCAAGGTCTGGGATGCGACGGACGGCCGGCCGATCGCATCGCTGCGCCGTCAGACGCCGAGCGATAGCTTGGCCTACTTTGCGCTGGCGATGCCGTCGCGGGGCAGCGCGGTCGCGGCGATCGACTCGACAGGGACCGTCGTGGATGTCTGGGACCTGCATACCGGAGCTCTGCTCCAGGAGATGGTCCGCAACGACTGGTCGACGCGTCTTCCTTCGCTGCAGTTCAGCCGCGATGGAGCGTGGCTCGCGACCACCGCGGGTGGCGACGTCAGCGTGTACGACACGGCGACCTGGAAGCCCGTGGTGATCCCCGGGGTCGATGTCAGTGCACTGAGCTTCGATCCGAGCGGTGAGCGGCTCGCTACCGCGTCGCTGCGCGGCGATGTGTCGATCTGGAACATCCCGACCGGCGAGCGCCAGTGGCGGCTCCGCGAGGGCGGTGACCAGATCTTCCACGCGGCGTTCTCGCCCGATGGCGCGCTGCTGGTGGCGGGCGGCCAGGGTGGCGTCGACCGGATCTGGGATACCAGGACCGGGGAGCTCCGGATCGAGCTCAAGAACCACCGTAGCGCGGTCAGGTGGGCGGAGTTCGATGCCAGCTCACGGCTCGTGGTCAGCGTGGACAACGAGAGCGAGGTAGCGATCACCGACGTTGCGCTGCGGACGAAGGTGTCGACCCTGGACGGACCCACCCGCCTGATCCGCGCGGTACACTTCGATCCGTCCGCGCGGCACGTGGTTGCGGCATCGTGGGATGGGACAGCGAGGGTGTGGGATACCACGCGGCTGTATCTGCAGTGGGCCACGCAGCCACTCGGACGAGCCTGTGGTAGCTGGCTGCGCGACGAACCGGATCAGAGATTCATCGCGCTCACATGCGGGGATCGTGGCACCACGGTATGGGATACCCACGAAACGGCCGGACCGAAGGTCCTTGCCCAGCTTCCGAGCCCGACCCCGGCACCGGCGCACTTTCAGTGGGCCGCGCCTGCGGTGAACTCGGAGGGCGATCGTGCGGCGATCGCGCGCGACAACACGGTCGCGATCTACGAGCTCCCCGGTGGCCGGCTTCTGCGCACGGTGCACCACGATACCCTCGTGACCACGGTGGCGTTCGCCGCGCGCGGCCGCGACCTCGTCACCGGCAGCATCGACGGTTCGCTGAAGGTCACACGGGACGGACGACCTCCGCTCGAGGTGACGAGGTTGCCCGAGGCGGTCGACGCCGCGGCGTTCCTGGCGGACGGTCGCGTCGTCGTGGCGGACGCCCGCCCCCGCCTGGGCATCTATCGCGTCGAGCCGCCTGGGCTCCCTGTCGTCGAAGAGATCTTGAGCGCGCGAGCCCGAGCGCTGCGGCTATCGTCCGACGGTCGCCGGCTCCTCACCGTTCCGACGTCCGGGGCGCAACAGGCACCGACGCTGTGGGACCTCGAGAAGCCCGGGCGGCGCTGGCAGCTGGATAGTCACAATGCCCCGGTACTGTCAGCGCGTTTCGTCGCGCAGGACCGTGCGCTCCTGACCGCGAGCGGCGACGGCATCGCCAGGTTGTGGGATGCGGAGACCGGGCGTCTCCGGAGGTCGTACTCGGGAAGTTCCCCGTATCTCGCCGACGCGTTGTTCGACCCCGACGGCACGACGGCGGTCACCGCTGCGGGCGACGGAATGCTCCGGTTCTGGGATGTCTCGTCGGGACACATGATCTGGACCCTGCAGGCTCACCAGTCCGCGGTCATCGGTATTCATTTCGATGGAACGACCCTCGTGACGCGCGCGCTCACGGGGGAGATGGCCCGCTGGGAGTTGCCGAAGTTCCAGTTATCACGCGAGCTTAACCTAACCGTCGATCGCATCGTTCGTTGCCTCCCGCTGCGCTTCGATGAGGAGATGGTAGGGCTGGTAGAGCAAGATCCGCGCTGCGGCACTTAAGACTGGGCGATTCGAGGTGCGCGGCTGTATGATGCGGCAGGATCTGCATGCAAGATCCGCAAGCTTGCAGAATCGGCCATGAGTCCACCGTTAGCGGTGCCGAAAGCAGCCCGACATTCGCGGTATGAAGGTTGCTTCGCATCTGGCACTAGCAGTGAACTCGATACCGTCCGAGGAGGTCCGACAATGAGGAAGATCCCTGCAAAGAACCTGAAGCTGCAGCGGGAGATGGTCCGCCACCTGAGCGACCGACAGCTCATGGCCGTGGTCGCCGGCGCTGCTGACACGGACCGCATCCCGACTGACGTGGCGGGAGGCTGCAGCCCACCGACCACGAAGTAGCTGCGGTCCGTGCCACGATGCGTGCGACCACCTGCGCGACGATGTGGAGGTCGCGGATTGCGCGCGTCGCCTCGCGCTGCCACGTCGCGTGAGAACGCTGACGCTTGCATGTGAGGCGCGTACATTGGACCATCCGAGGGAATGGGGGAAGTACCGGCGTCGTGTGCTGATGCGACGCCTTCCGATCGAGTCGCGCGGGTGGACGACGAGGTGGCCGGAGAGGAGCGAAAGCACCTGCTGGTGTTCGGCGGATCGTCGCCGTGGATCTATCCGCTGCCGGGGCACGGCGATGTCGTGATCGGGCGCTCCGAGACCGCGGACCTGCGGATCGATCATGGCGCGGTGTCTCGCCAGCACGCGAAGCTGGTGCTCGACGGCGACGCGATCGCGCTGGTCGATCTCGACTCGCATAACGGCACGTACGTCAACCGCTGCAAGATCACCGGACGGCACGCGTTGCAGGCCGGCGATGTGATCACGATCCATGCGACCACCCTGGTGTTTCACGCCACGCCACCCGCGGCGCCGTCGGCGGCGGTGCTCGAGCTCGACGCGCTGCGCCATCAGATCGAGAACGAGCTCGATCGCACGATGCAGAGCGAGCGGTTGTTCTCTCTACTGTGCTTCGTCGGCGCGGCGGCCGGCGACCGCGCCGCGCTCCAGCGCATGGTGATCGCGCAGCTGCGCCGGGTCGACACCGCGGCGTGGTCGAGCGACGGCGCGCTGTACGTGCTGTTGCCCGAGGCCGGCGCCGACGAGGCGGTCGCGGTCGCGACCCGGATCCGGGGCCGGCTCGACCGCGCCGTGCAGATCGGCCGCGTGAGCTGCCCCGACGACGGCTACGAGGCAAGCTCGCTGATCGCCCGCGTCCGCGAGGCCGCGACCGCGGCGCGCCCCGGCAAGATCGCCGGGCTCGATCGGGCGTTCCACACCCTCACGATCGGCGCGCAGCGCGTGATCATCGCCGATCCAGCGGTGGTGCGGCTGTACGCGCTGATCGAGCGGCTCGCGCCGGCCGTGCTCCCCGTGCTGATCACCGGAGAGACCGGCTGTGGCAAGGAGCTGGTCGCGGCAGCGGTCCACACGCGGTCGCCGCGCGCCGACCGGCCGCTGATCTCGCTCAACTGCGCCGCGCTGCACGAGACGCTGGTCGAGAGTGAGCTGTTCGGGCACGAGAAGGGCGCGTTCTCGGGCGCGATCGCCAGCCGGGCCGGGCTGATCGAAACCGCGTCGGGGTCGACGCTGTTCCTCGACGAGGTCGGCGAGCTCGCCCCCGGGGTCCAGGCCAAGCTGCTGCGCGTGCTGGAGTCACACCGGGTCACCCGGGTCGGCGACGTCCGCGAGCGCGAGGTCGACGTCCGGGTGGTCGCGGCGACCAACCGCGACCTCGAGGCCGACGTCGCCGCCGGCCGGTTCCGCCGCGATCTGTTCTTCCGGCTGTCGGCCGCGACCCTGCACCTGCCGCCGCTCCGCCAGCGGCTCGCCGAGCTGCCGCTGCTCGCGACCGAGTTCCTCGACGAGGCCTGCCGGCACGGCGGCCGTCCCCCGATGCGGATCTCTGACGAGGCGATGGCGGTGCTGCTCGCGCACAGCTGGCCGGGCAACGTCCGCGAGCTCAAGAACCTGATGCAGTACATCGCCGCCGCGCTGCCGGTCGACGTGCTGCGCGCTGACCACCTCGGCGAGCGGCTGGGCCGGCTGCGGCCCGAGCCGACGCCGAGCACCATCGTCACCGTCCCTGGCGCGCCGCCGCCGTTTCGCCCGCTCGCCGAGGAGCTCCGCGAGCTGGAGATCACGCGGATCCGCCAGGCGATCGAGGCGACCGGCGGCAACCAGACCCGCGCCGCCGGCCTGCTGGCGATGCCGGTCCGGACGTTCTTCGAGAAGGCCAAGCTGTATGGCCTGACGCCCAAGCGCAAGCGCTACGACCACTGACGCTGCCGATCCGCGGCCCGACGGTGGTATTGTAGGGCTTGGGTGCCAGAGATCGAAGATCCCCGCTGCGGCACCTAGATGTCGACCGCGTCCGCACTACGAGTTTCCATGACGCCGGCGCCGCGCCGATCGTGGCGCGGCGTCGCCCCGGTGTGCGGCGGCGCGCATGGTGCCGTTCCTGCAGAAACTCTGGGCTGATGCGCTATCACGTGCTTGCCGCCGACTACGACGAGACGCTGGCGCACGCCGGGCGGATCGCCGACACGACGTGGTCGGCGCTGCACCGGCTGTGCGCCTCGGGACGAAAGCTGGTGCTGGTGACCGGCCGCGAGCTGGAGGATGTGCTGTCGCTGATCGCCGAGCCCGAGCTGTTCGCGCGGATCGTCGCCGAGAACGGCGCGGTGCTGTACCGGCCGGCGAGCAAGGAGATCCGGATGCTGGCGGAGCCGCCGCCGCCGAGCTTCGTCGCCGAGCTGCGCGCGCGCGGCGTCGACCGGCTCGCGACCGGCCGGGTGATCGTGGCGACCCGCGAGCCGCACCAGGCCACGGTGCTGGACACGATCCGCGATCTCGGGCTCGAGCTGCAGGTGATCTTCAACAAGGGTGCGGTGATGGTGCTGCCGACCGGCGTCAACAAGGCGACCGGCCTGGCCGCGGCGCTCGGCGAGCTCGCGCTGTCGCCGCACAACGCGATCGGGATCGGCGACGCCGAGAACGATCATGCGCTGCTGGTCGCCTGCGAGTGCGGGGTCGCGGTCGGCAACGCGCTGCCGGCGCTGCGCGACAAGGCGGATCTGGTGACCGCGGGCACCGGCGGCGACGGCGTGGCCGAGCTGATCGAACGGCTGATCGCCGACGACCTCGCCGAGGTCGGGCCGCGGCTCGCGCGCCACCGGATCGAGATCGGGACCCTCGATGACACCGCGGTTGCGTTCGATCCGTACGCCGCCAACCTCCTGGTGTGCGGGACGTCGGGCAGCGGCAAGTCGACCCTGACCACGGGCCTGCTCGAGCGTCTGGCCGGGGCGGGCTACCAGTTCGCGATCGTCGATCCGGAGGGCGACCATGGATCGCTCGACTCCGCGGTGGTGCTCGGCGGCCAGCAGCGCGAGCCGCTGATCGAGGAGGTGATCGACATGGTGCGCGAGCCATCGCACAACGTCGTCGTCAACCTGCTCGGCGTGGCCGCATCGCAGCGGCCCGAGAGCTTCGCGCGCCTGCTCGCGGCGCTCGCCGAGTTCCGGGTCCGCACCGGCCGGCCGCACTGGCTCGTGGTCGACGAGGCCCACCACGTGCTGCCCGCCGACCGGCCGCCGGCCGCCGATCCGGTCGCGGTGCCGTCGCGCGGCGTGATCTACGTGACGGTGCACCCCGGCAGCGTCGCGCCGTCGATCCTGGGCACGCTGGACACCGTGCTGATCGTCGGCGAACGGCCGCGCGACACCGTGGTCGAGCTGTGCCGGGCCGCCGGTCGCCCGGTGCCGGCGGTCCGCGCGACCGAGCGGCTGCCGATCGGCCACGCGCTGTACTGGCGGGTGGGCGAGCCCGACACCGCGGTGATCCGGATCGAGCCGCCCAGGCACGAGCGCCGCCGGCACTCGCGCAAGTACGCCGAGGGCAACCTCGGCCAGGCGCGCAGCTTCTACTTCCGCGGCCCCGACGGCAAGCTCAACCTGCGCGCCCAGAATCTGGTGATGTTCGTCCAGCTCGGCGACGGCGTCGATGACGATACCTGGCAGTACCACCGCCGGTGCGGCGACTACTCGCGATGGTTCCGCGACGAGGTCAAGGACGATCAGCTCGCCCGCGAGGCCGAGGCGATCGAGCGCAGCGGTCTGACCGCGAACGACAGCCGCGCTGCGATCCGCGCCGCGGTCGAGAAGCGCTACACGCTGCCCGCCGATGCGCCGAGCGGCGTGCCCCACAGCTCCTCCGAGATGACCCGGGCGTGACTCGACGAGCGGCCGCGATGGAAGCGTCGAATCCGCGCGGCGGCAAGATCCGGTCCCTCCGAAGCCGCGTGACGTGAGGCGGTTCACCGCCCGCGCCGTGTCCGATGTTGCCCGAGGGCGGGAGTGCACTCCGACGACTGCCGTTCTCGATATCTTGACGATGGACGGTGCGAGTACTCACGTAGGTGAGATCGAAATTCTCGGACGAATTCTGGGTGACGATGCGTGGGAATAGGGGAGTTGCCGACAATAACTCTCTTTCGTGAGTGCCAAATAGACGATTCGCGCCCGACCACTGACAGCGCGGCGAGCGCCTCCGTCGAGCGCCGGGTCGCCAGGATCCGTCGAGACCGGCCAGAAGACCGCAAGATACCGTCGGCAGGAAATGGCGCACCGCCTGCAAAAACGTCCGTCGCGGCTTTTCCGCAGGAGGATGTATCATGGCATTCCATTTCAGTGCTAGGAGCGGTGCGCTCGGCGCACTCCTGCTCGCCGCCGGCTGCATGGCCGGCGAGAGCTCGGGAGGCAGCCCCGAGCTGGCAGCAGGTAGTGGCAGTGGGAGCGGCATGGGAGCCACCAGCCTGGTCTCGGTCACGAACCTGACCTCGGACCAGTCCGGCAAGGCGGCCCTGGTCGACTCGTCGCTGGTCAACGCGTGGGGCATCGTCGCGTACCAGGGCTGGTTCTGGGTCACCGACAACGCGACCGGCATGCTGTCGATCCTCGATGGCTCCGGCCACCCGGCGGGTGCCCAGCAAGGCGGCACCGGCACCGGGGGCGGCACCGGCCCCGGAGGCGGCATGGGCGGAGGACCAGGGCAATCCGGTCAGGGCAGCGGGGCCGGCCAGTCCGGCCAGGGCAGCGGGTCTGGCATGGGCATGGGCATCCTCAACGTGGCGTCCGACTCGATCAATCTCGGCGAGGGGATCACCGGCATCGCGGTCAACGACTCGACAGCGATGCAGATGGATGGCACGGGCGCCAACGCCCAGGTCTGCGGACCGGCCAACCTGATCGTCGCCAGCGAGAAGGGCCAGCTGATCGGCGTCAACACCAGCCTCAACATGACGGGCGGCCAGGTGCTCGTCGACCGCTCGAGCGTCGGCGCGGACTACACCGGCGTCGCGGTGCTCGACGTCAAGGCCGGCGCGACGTGCTCGGCCACCGGCGGGACCTGGGACACGACCGGCATGGGCGGCGGCAGCGGCAACAGCCAGGGCATGGGCAACGGCAGCGGCAGCGCGGGCGCCGGCCACGGCGGCACGGGCAACGTCCCGCAGCCCGGCGTGCTGGTCCTCGCGGCCGACTTCCACAACGCGCGCATCGACGTGTTCGACGAGAAGTTCAGCCTGGTGACGATGCCGATGTTCTCGGCGCCGGCGAACATCCCGGCGAACTTTGCGCCGTTCAACGTCGCGGTGATCAACGGCATCGTGTACGTGACCTACGCGCAGCAGAACGACGAGAAGGACGACTCGGTCGCCGGGGCTGGCCTCGGCTTCGTGGCCGCGTTCGACATGTGCGGCAACATGCTGTGGATCACGAAGGGCATGGAGCTCAACGCGCCGTGGGGCATGGCGCTGGGCAGCGACCTGTCGCTGGCGCCCGGCGTGCTGCTGGTCGGCAACTTCGGCGACGGCCACATCACCGAGATCAACCCCAAGGACGGCACGATCATCGGTCAGTTGATGACCGCGGACAACGCGCCGGTCGTGATCGACGGTCTGTGGGGCCTGGCGATCGGCACCGCGAGCGGCGTGCAGAGCGCGCAGGCCGGCGGCGTGTACTTCGTGTCCGGCCCGGCGGACGAGGCGCACGGCGTGTTCGGCGTGATCACGGCGGCCATGACCGCCATGCCGGGTCCGGGCTCGGGCTCGAACATGTGATCGCAGCGCACGGGGGTGCCGTCGATCGCAGCGTGATCGAAGCGGCAGGTGCGGCGTCGTGGACGTCGCACCTGTCGCATTTGTGTTTGCTCGATTCCGGCCGCGCGGCAGCGATACAGTGCGGTCATGCGGATGGTTCTTGCCGTGCTCG
>DATAPF010000384.1:0-2021 GCA_036265355.1 Kofleriaceae bacterium
GCATCCACCCAAGGATTGAGCATGGGAACCGCTCCGACGAGATCGGTTCGAGGACTCCGAGCCTGGGCACAGCGCGGTCGTCGGCGGCGATTGCGCGCCGGCCCTCGCTCGCGGTGATTGGCGGACAACGACGATAGCCTGCGGCAATCCCTCGACCGGCCGCCGGGCGCTATGCTGGGCCGGTGAACATCACCGTTGTCGGCGCCGGGGTGATCGGCCTGACCACCGCGCTGACGCTCGAGGAGCACGGCCACGACGTCCGCGTGGTCGCCGCCGGCACCGACGACGCGACGACCTCGGCGGTCGCCGGCGCGTGCTGGTTTCCGTACCGCGCCGGCCCACCCGACCGCGTCGCCGCGTGGGCGGCCGACACCCGGCGCTGGTTCGATGCGCTGATCGCCGATCCGCGCGCGGGAGTCGCGCCGCTGACCGGCTACGAGATCACACCCGACGCCGCCGCGGCCAACCCGCCGCGCCCGTGGTGGGCCGCACACGTCGAGGTCGACCGCGCGCCGGCCCCGGTGACCGGCGGGCCGCTCGCCTGGCGCTACCGCTCGGCGGGGATCGAGCCGGCGCGGTTCTTGCCCTGGCTCACCAGCCGGCTGCGCGGGCGGATCGAGCCTCGCCCCGTGGTCGATCTCGCCACCGAGCCCGGCGACCTGGTCGTCAACTGCACCGGGCTGGCCGCGCGCGAGATCACCGGCGATCCGGAGGTGACGCCGCTGTTCGGCCAGATCGTGATCACCGAGGTCGGCGGCGTCGACCGCTCGGTCACCGTGACCGACGAGCGCGATCCCGCCGCGCTGTTCTACGTGATCCCGCGGCGCGACGAGCTCGTGCTCGGCGGCTGCTCGCTGCCGTGGCCGCCCGGCACATCGCCCGCGATCGATCCGGACATCACGCGCCGGATCCTCGCGCAGGCCGATGCGCTCGGCCTGCCGGTCGGCCCGGTCCGGCGGGTGCGCGCCGGGCTGCGGCCGTACCGCCGCGAGGTCCGGCTCGAGCGGGTCGGCCGGATCATCCACAACTACGGTCACGGCGGCGCCGGTTACACGCTGAGCCGCGGCTGCGCCGAGGCGGTCGCCGCGCTCGCCGGCGGCGCCCCGGCCGGGGTCACAACCTGAGCACGCCGACGAGGAACAGCCCGCCGATCGCCGCCGCGAGCACGACCATCGCGACGACGATGATCAGCGGCAGCTTGGGCTTGAGGCGCTCGCCCGACCCGGTGCGCATCGCCGCACCCGGCACGACCTTCGACGGATCCTTCTCGGTCCTGGGCGCCTCGCGCGCCCCCGAGCCGTCGGGGTAGCTGCGCTGGGGCTCGAGCGCGCGGGCCTTGCCCGACGGCTTGTCGCCGCGCGCCCCGTCCTTGCCGTCGCGGACCGCCAGCACGGTCGGATCGTCGTCGCCGACCCGCGGCTTGCTGCTCTCGATCGCGAGCGGCCTGGCCAGCATCTTGTCGTCGATCGCCGTCATCTCGCCGGAGTCGCTGACGTGGATCGGCGCCATCGGGCGCGCGGCCGCGGCGCCGCGCGGCTCGTGCATCCGCGGCGGGACCTTGTCGTGCGGCATCTCCTCCATCGCGAGCACGGCGGGGTGGACCAGGCCCTGGGTCAGGCAGCGATCCCAGGCCTCGCGCAGCGCCTGCTCGGCCTCGGACGCGTCCTTGAACCGCGTGCGGTCCGACGACTGCAGCGCGGTCATCGTCACGCTGGCGAGCGGCTCGGGGATCGAGGTGTCGTGGCGGCTCGGCGCCGGCGCGTTGCCCGCCACCACGTAGCTGTTGGTGGTCTTGGTGTCGGGGCCCTCGTACGGGATCCGGCCCGACAAGAGCTCGTAGAACACCGCGCCCCACGCGAACACGTCGGCCTGCGGGGTGTAGCGGCCCTCGCGGATCGCCTCGGGCGGCGAGTAGCCCGGCGTGCCCATGAAGATCCCGACCTGGGTCAGATCGGAGTCCGGCATCCGGGCGATCCCGAAATCGGCGAGCTTCCAGCGGTTGTCGCCGGCGTGCAGCACGT
>DATAPF010000385.1:0-6352 GCA_036265355.1 Kofleriaceae bacterium
CTGTCGCTGATCCTCGGCGAGGCGATCGCGATCTACGAGGCGCTGGCCCGCGGGGTCGCACCGCCCTTGCCACCGCCGGTCCCGTACCGCGCGTTCGTGACCTGGGTGCGCGAGCGCGACCTGGACGCGGCCCAGCGCTACTGGCAGACCTACCTGCGCGGCGTCACCCGTCCGACCGCGCTCGGCCGCGAGCAGCCGTGCGAACCGGACCGCGACGACGGCTACGGCGAGCGGACGATCCCGGTCGACGACGCCGTCGGCAAGGCGATCGCCGCGCGCGCCCGGGCGCACCGCGTGACCGCCGGCCTGGTGTTCCAGGGCGTGTGGGGCCTGTTGCTCGCGCGCTACAGCGGCGGCCGCGACGTCGTGTTCGGCACCACCGTGTCGGGGCGCCCGGCGACCTTGCCCGGCGCGCTGTCCGCGGTCGGCCTGTTCATCAACACGGTGCCGATGCGGCTCGCGATGCCCGCCGGCGAGCGGCTGTGGCCGTGGCTGTCGCAGGTCCAGGCGGCGCACGCCGACGGCCGCGACTTCGAGTACTGCTCGACCGGCCAGATCCATCGCTGGCGCGAGCCCGGCGCCACCGGCGCGCTGACCGACAGCCTGATCGTGTTCGAGAACTACCCCGAGCACACCTCCGCGCTCGACGACGCCTCGCTGCGGGTCGATCTGCGCGAGTCGCGCACGGTCGGTGCCCGCACCGGCTACGCCGCGACCCTCCTGATCGGCGCGCGCGCCGGGTTCTGGATCAAGCTGATCTACCAGCGCAAGCGGTTCGACGACGCCGCGGCCCCGGTCATCCTCCGCCACTTCCACGCGGTGCTCGCGCGGATCGCCGCGGACGCCGAGCCGGGCCTCGACGCGCTGATCGACTGCGTTCCCGACGCCGAGATCCCCACGGTGTACTCGCTGCCGCCGGTGCGCAGCCTCGAGCTGCGCAGCGTGGTCGGCCCGCGCGACGCCACCGAGCTCAAGCTCGCGACCCTGTGGCAGGACATCCTGCGCTGCGGATCGATCGGCGTCTACGACAACTTCTTCGACCTCGGCGGCCACTCGCTGCTCGCGCTCGACCTGATGGCGCGCATCGAGCAGGCGTTCGGCGTCCGCTTGCCGATGTCGGCGCTGCTCCAGCATCCGACGATCGAGGCGGTCGCCCGCCACCTGCGCGACGGCGCCCAGGCCACGGCGTGGTCGGCGGTGGTGCCGATCCGGACCACCGGCAGCCGCCCGCCGCTGTTCTGCGTGCCCGGGGCGGCGATCGATGCGATCTCGCTCCACCCGCTGGCCCACGCGCTCGGCGAGGACCACCCGGTCTACGGGATCCAGCCGCGCGGGCTCGACGGGGCGCTCGAGCCGCACCGCACCGTCGAGGAGATGGCCGCCGCGGTGGTCGAGGTCATGCGCGCCCACCAGCCGCGCGGGCCGTACCACCTGATCGGCCACTCGTTCGGCGCCCACGTCGCGTACGAGGCCAGCCAGCAGCTCGGCGCGGCCGGCTGCGAGGTCGGCCTGCTCGTGCTGGTCGACGCCGAGGCCAGCCCGCTCGGCCAGGGGCCCGCGGTGCCGGCCCGCACCGACACCGACCGGCTGACTCGCCTCTTGTCGCTGATCCAGCGGTTCTTCGGGCGCGAGATCTCGCTGGCGGTCGACGCCGCGAACCTGCCGCACGACGATCTCGTCGAGCACGTCGCCGAGAAGCTCGCCGAGGCGCGCATCCTGCCCACCGGGCTCGGCGCGGCGCGCGTCAAGGCCTACCTGACCGTGGGCGAGGCGACGGCGCTGGCGTGGGATGCCTACCGCCCGACCTGCCGCCATCCGGTGGAGACCCTGCTGCTGCGCGCGCACGACTCGCACCGCGACGACTTCGTGCTCGGCGGCGCCGATCCGGCCGACGACAGCCTCGGCTGGCAGCCGCTCACCGGCCGCGAGGTCACCGTGCGCTGGGTGCCCGGCGATCACGTCACCCTGATGACCCGGCCCCACGTGCAGGTCATGGCCGACCTCCTGCGCGACGCCCTGCGGCGGCGAGCGACCGCGGCGCGGCGCCGGCCGGCTGCCCAGGACGCTGGCGAGGAGATGAACGATGTCGCGCGCTAGTGTTGCGGTGAATCACCGCGTGATCGGCGGCGTGCGGCTCCGGCCGCTCGCCGAGCTCGCAGGTCTGGTGTGGCTCGCCGAGCCCGACGCAGCGGCGGCCGCGCCCGCGCCCGGGGCCTGGTGGCAGGCCCACCGCCACCAGATCGACACCCTGCTGCGGCGGGTCGGAGGCCTGTTGTTCCGCGGCTTCGAGCTGCCCGGGCCGGGCGCGTTCGCGGACTTCGTCGACCAGGTCCTGGTCCGCGACCGCTACGTGTATCGCTCGACGCCGCGCACCGAGGTCGGCGAGCGGGTCTACACCGCCACCGAGTACCCGGCGGCGCGCAGCATCCCGATGCACTGCGAGAACTCGTATCAGGACAGCTGGCCGCGCTGGCTGGCGTTCTACTGCGATCTGCCCGCGCTCGCCGGCGGTGAGACCCCGCTGGCCGACGTCGCCGAGGTCACGCGCCTGCTGCCCGAGGATCTCAAGCAGACGTTCGCCCGCAAGCGGGTCACGTACCGGCGCCACTACCGCGACGGCGTCGATCTGCCGTGGCACACCGTGTTCGGCACCCGCGATCGCGGCGAGGTCGAGGCGTACTGCCGGAGCCACGGCATCGCGTGGACCTGGATCGGCGGCGATCAGCTGCGGACCGAGCAGACCTGTGACGCCATGGTCCGGCACCCCGTGACCGGCGAGCTCTTGTGGTTCAACCAGGCCCACCTGTTCCACGCCAGCGCGCTCGATGACGCCACGCGGTCGGCGCTGGTGACGACCTGCGGCGAGGACGCGCTGCCCCGCCACGCCTGCTTCGGCGATGGCTCGCCGATCGAGCCGGACATGCTGGCGTGCATCCGGGACGCGTATGCCCGGTGCGCCCGGTCGTTCGCGTGGCGGCGCGGCGACGCGCTGCTGATCGACAACCTCGCAGTGGCTCACGGCCGCAGCCCGTTCCGCGGCGACCGCCGCGTGCTGGTCGCGATGGGGGATCGGCGTGTTGCCCGCGATGCCGCCTGAGCGAACACCGCCCGGCGTGAGCCGCCGCGGCATCGAGATCCTCGCCCGGTCGATCTATCGCGACCTGCGCGAGCGCGGCTGCACGCGGGTCGACGTGATCCGGCTGGCCACCGCGCTGCTCGATCAGCTGCTCGCCCCGGACCTCTCGCTGACGGACGCGCGCGATGCCGTGCCCGTTCGCAGGTCCGCGTGATGCGGCGGGCGAGCCTGGGCGCTGCGGTGGTGGCGAGCCTCGCGAGCGCGGCGATCGCCGGTGGCGCACCGGCGCGCCGGCTCACGCTGGCCGAGGCGATCGACCTCGCGCTGTCGGGCAATCCGCAGCTGGCGATCGACGCCGACCGCGTCGTCGCCGCCGAGGCACAGGCGCGCGCCGACCAGGCGCTGCGCGGGCCGCTGATCGCGGCGCGGGCCAGCGCGCTGGTGTGGAACCGCGCGATCGTCGCCGATCTCGGCGAGCTCGGACCGATCACGATCCGCGATCGCGTGACCGGCTCGCTCGACCTCGCGGTGTCGCAGCCGGTGAGCGGCGCGCTGGTGATCGGCCGGCTGGTCGAGCGCGATCGCGCCGTCACCGAGGCCAGCCGGGCGCAGCGGGCCGGCCACCGGATCGAGATCGCCTACCGGGCCGCCGAGACCTACCTCGCCGCGCTCCAGGCCAGCGCGCTCGCCCAGGTCGCGGCGGCGACCGAGCACCAGCTCGACGGCGATCTGCAGCGCGCCCGGCAGCTGCTGGCCGCCGGGACCTTGCAGCGGGTCGACGTGCTGCGGCTCGAGGTCGAGCGCGCGCGCGTCGAGCAGCAGGGCTTGCAGGCGGAGACCGCCGCGGCGTCCGCGCGCGGCCGGCTGGGGCTGTTGCTCGGCCTCCCCGACGGCACCGAGCTCGCGCTGGCCGACGTCGACACCACGCCCCCGGAGCTGGCGTCGACCGAGGCCGAGGCTGAGAACGATGCGGTGGCCCGCGCGCGCCGCGATCGCGCCGAGCTCCACGCGGCCGAGGCGACCGCGCGCGCCGCGGATGCCGGCGTCGGGCTGGCCCGGTCCAGCTACTACCCAGCGATCGCGGTGGTCGCGCAGTACAGCCGCGCGATCCACGCCGGCTTGCTATCGAGCCCCGACGCCGCGTTCGTCGGGGTCACGCTCGACTGGACCCTGTGGGACTGGGGCCGGCGGGCGGCGGAGGTCGAGGCCAGCCAGGCCGCCGATCGCCAGGCGCGCCGCGCGCAGGCCGCGCTCGGCGATCAGATCGCCGCGGACACCCGCGCGCGCTGGCGGGAGGCGCGGCTGGCGCGCGCCACGCTCGAGGTCGCCGATCGGAGGCTGGCCGCCGCCGCCGAGGCCCGGCGGATCCAGGCCGCGCGGTTCGCGCAGGGCGCCGCGACGACGATCGAGGTGCTCGACGCCGAGACCGCGCTGGCCAGCGCGCAGGCCGAGGCGGCGATCGGACGCTACCAGTACCTCGTGGCCTGGATGGGCCTGAGCCGGGAAGTCGGCGCGCTGCCGCTGCGGCCGGAGGCGCGGTGACGGCCGGGGCCACGCGCCGCGACCTGCCGCCAGGAGATGCCATGACACGGATCCGCTCGATCTTCGCAGTGACCCTGATGCTCGCCGGCTGCGGCGCCGGCGGCGACGATCGCACGGCGCTGCCGCCCGCGACCGGACCCAGCTCGCCGCCGCTGCCCGCGCTGCCGGCGCTCGTCCGGCCGGCGCAACCGCCGTCGAGCGCCATCGCGTCCGCCGACCGGGCGACCGGGACGCTCGTGCCGCACGCCGAGGTCGCGGTCGTCGCCCGGGCCACCGGCGTGCTGGTCGAGCTCGGCGTCGAGGTCGGTGCGCGGGTCACCCGGGGGCAGGTGGTGTTCCGCGTCGACGATCGCGGCGCGGTGCTCCGCCTGGCCCAGGCCAGGACCCAGCTCGCGGTCGCCGCGGTCCAGCTCCGGACGGCGCAGGTCGAGTACCGCCGCGCCAAGGGGCTGTTCGACCAGCAGGCGGTGTCCCAGCAGCAGTGGGACCAGGTGTCGGCGCAGCTCGATGCGGCCCGCGCCGGCGTCGCCCAGGCGCGCAGCAGCGTGGCGGTCGCCGGCAACGCGGTCAGCGAGGCCACCGCGCGCGCCCCGATCGCCGGCATCGTCGTGTCGCTGCCGGTGGCGGTCGGCGACTTCGTCAACGCCGCGGCCGCCACCCGCGTCGTGATCGTGCAGGACCAGACGACGCTCGACGTCCGGTTCCGCCTGCCCGAGCAGGCGCTGCTCCACGTCCGGCCCGGCGACGCCGTCGCGATCGCGCTGCCCGGGCTGGCCGCGGCGCGCACCGCACAGGTCGCGATCGTCGCGCCCAGCGTCGATCCGCGGACCCGGACCGTCGAGCTGACCGCCGTGCTCGACAACCGCGACGGTGCGCTGCGCCCGGGCCTGATGGCCGAGGTCTCGCTCGGCGCCGCGCGGATCTCGCAGAGCTCGCAGAGCTCGCAGGCTTCAGGCCCGAGGACCGCGCCATGAAGATCGCGGCAGTGGCGATCCGGCGGCCGGTGTTCGCGATCATGGTCATCGGGGTCCCGATCGTGTTCGGGGCGATGGCCTACTCGCGGATCGCGATCGAGCAGTACCCCAGCGTCGAGCTCCCGCTCGTGACCGTGGTTGCCGGCTATCCGGGCGCCGACCCGGCGTCGATGGAGACCAAGGTCGCCAGGCCGATCGAGGACGCGGTGAGCTCGATGGGCGGGATCAAGCGGCTGCGGTCGTTCAACTTCGAATCGCTGACCGAGGTCGTGATCGAGTTCCAGCTCGCCGTCGACGCGGACAGGGCGGTGCAGGGCGTTCGCGATCGGCTGGCGACGATCCCCAACCTTCCCGAGGAGGTCGGGACGCCCAAGGTCCAGAAGTACGAGATCGGCGCCGAGCCGATCGTGTCGCTGTCGCTGTCCGGTGCGCTGTCGCCGCGCGATCTGACCCGGCTGGCCGAGGACGTCGTCAAGCCGCGGCTGGGCCGGATCCAGGGCGTCGGCAACATCGAGATCGTGGGCGGCCGGCCGCGCGAGATCCAGGTCGTCCTCGATCCTGCGCGGCTGGCGGCGCGCGGCCTGACGGTCGGCGACGTCGGCGCCGCGCTCGAGCGCCAGAACCTCGAGCTGCCGGCCGGCCGGATCATCGAGGGCCAGAGCGAGGCGACCGTCACCACCCAGGGCGCGTTCGCCAGCCTGCAGCAGATCGCCGATGCCCCGATCGCGGTGCCCGACGGGTCCGGCGCCGCCGTGTTCCG
>DATAPF010000386.1:0-52305 GCA_036265355.1 Kofleriaceae bacterium
CAGGCTGCTGCGGCTGGCGATCGTCGGCCTGGGCATCGTGACCGTCGCGGGAATATCCGACATCGGGCTGCTCGATCGAGGGCGTGAGTGCGCAGCCGCGGTGCGGGCTGAACGGCTGGATGCCGTGGCGGTCTGTCAGCGTGCGTACCAGGACAGCCGAGACCCTGTACTTGGCATTCTGCTGGCAAATGCTTACTACGGGGCGAGTGATAGGGCCGCCGCAGCGCAGCTCGCGAGCCAGTTGCTGAGCACGCCGCAGCGATCCGATGCGCTCCATCTCCTCGGGGAAATCGCGCGCGACGAGGGCAGGAACAAAGATGCCGTGGACTTGCTCCAGGAGGCGAGACGACTGCATCGCACCGAGCGGAGATGGGAACAACTCGCCGGTGACGATGGACGGCTCGCGACGGTGCAAACCGAGCGCAGCGAGTTTGTCGAGGCGCTGCAGATGGACGATGAATGCCTCGCCAATGCGAAGCTGGCTGCGAATACAGAGCGACAGCGTTTCTGTCACGTTGCCGCAGCATCGACGCTCATTCGGATCGGCTACTGGCAGGCGGCGGGATCGGAGATCGAGCTTGCAGATCGGCTATCTGTGACCGACAAGGAGCGCGGCAGCGTTGCCTATCAGCGCGGCAGCTTCGCATCGGAGTTGGATAGACATCGGCAAGCGATTGGCCACTTCGAGAATGCGCTGCGCCTGCGCCGGCATTTGCAGGGTCCTAAGGAGAACCGGTGGATCCTCACGACCGAGCTCGACCTCGCGTACTCGTATGCTGAGCAAGGGCGGATCGGCGATGCGCAGCAATCCCTCGCTGATGCAACGCTCCGCGATACTCATCACCAGCACGAGCCGCAACGCACCTGGGTGGCTGCCTGGATCGCGTATCGCCAGCACGACCTCGCGAGTGCTGCCTCGCTGACTGAGCGATACTTTCAGCTTAGCGCCGCCGATGATCCATCCGGTCGAGACGATCGGATCGATATTGCAGTCCTCGGGGCGCAGACCGAGCTGGAGCGCGGCGACGTGGAGCGCGCCATGCTGTGGGCGCAGCGGGGCATCGACCAGGTCGAGCTCGTTCGCGGGGCGCAGTCGGTGCTGGAGCTGCGGCCGTGGGTGCTGAACAAGCGCCGCGTCCCCTACGAGCTGCGGTTCGTCGCGCTCGCACGCAGCGGCCAGATCGAGGACGCGGCGATGATCTTCGATCAATGGCAAGGACGAACCGTCCAGGATGCGCTGTTGAGGTCACGGCCGTCGGCCTCGCTGGACTTCCGCAGCCTGGCCGACCACATCACCAAGCTCGGGGAATGGCTTCGCGTGGCATCGCCGGCGCCGTTCGCAGCGACCCCGGATCGGGACGCCGTGCTGCGCACGATGCGCGACATCGATCTGCTCGCGCTGATCGTCGCGAACAAGGAGGTCTGGAGGCTGACCGCGAACCACGGGCCGCCACGGCTGATCCGGATCGGATCGCTCGAGGAAATCAATGATCTCATCGACCAGTTCCGCGGTCGCCCTACCGACGTGGAGGCAGCGACTGCCGCCGCGGCGCGGCTGCTGCCGGACGATGTCTTCCGCGAGACGCGTGAGTCGCTGCACGTGGTGGTCGATGGCCAACTTCCGCCACTGCCGGTGGCAGCGTTGCGACGAGGCGGCACTCCGCTCGTTGCGCTGCGTCCGATCGTGCGCGAGCTGCGACTCCCCGAGACTCGCTGCGTCCACGTGACACGCTCGGGGCACGCGACGGTGCTCGCGGATGCTGATGGCAATCTTTCGAGCACGCGAACGGAGGCGGAACAGGTTGCCACGCTTCTTCAGACGACCCCCCAGATCGATGGTGCCGCAACAAAGGCCGCACTGCTGTCCGCTGCGCACGATGCCGTGTTGCACGTCGCCACGCATGGCAAGCCCGGTGTGGATGGCGCCACGCTCAAGCTCGCCGACGGCGAGGTGTCCGCACTGGAGATCTCGGCGCGCCGGATTGCACCGTCGCTGGTGGTGCTGTCGGCGTGCGATGCGGCGGTGTCGGACGCTCCGGAGTTCGCTGGCTCGCTGGTCGCCGGGTTCCTCGGCGCCGGATCGCAGCACGTGGTCGCTACACTGAGCCGGATCTACGACGACACCGCCCCGGAGATCGCCACGAAGTTCTATCGCGCCGGCGGCGTCGCCGACCCGGTGCGCGCGCTCGCGAAGGTGCAATCCGAGCTTGCGAAGACCAGCAACGTCGACTGGCCCCAGTTCGTCGTGTTCGGCCCCGACGTGTGCCCTGAAGACGCACCCTGAACCGCGGTAACCGGCGACTCACCCGAGTCGTCTGCCGACACATTACCTGGAGGACAAACATGCGCACTGCCATCTACGTGTATCAGGCCACGTCCATCAACATCTCGACCAACGAGAGCGACCTCGAGCTATGCGCCATGGACGCAGACACGGTGTCGCTGTCGACGGGTAACAATGCGCGGACGCTTGCGCCGGGGATCTACAAGATCGTATCCAGCCAGCAGGTCGGGATCGAGGGCAATCACTCGGACTTCGATGTCGCCACCTTCACCAAGACCAACGACCCGGATTTCACCCCGACGCGCGCCATCGAGGCCTTCACGTCCCTCGATACGTCCGCGCTGGCGGCGTTCCTGGCTGCGCCGGATGCCAAGGAGGTGCTGAGTATCTAGCGAACGGCAACGATCGGGCGGGCAACCCCCGCGGCGCCGTGCCCGCCCGTTGCGTTGGACCACTCGCAGTGACACTTCCACGGAGGCGACGCATGACGCGGCGAGCGCTGGTTCTTGGATCGCAGATCGAAGGGCTTCGCGGCGTTCACAATGACGTCCAGCGCATGGCCGCGATGCTCGATGCGCGAGGTTTCGTTGTCGATCTCCGTGTCGGGGCGGACGCGACGCGGGCCGGCATGGTTGCCGGCTACGATCAGCTGATCGCCGCGTCGGGTCCCGACGACGCCGCGGTGGTGTACTACTGCGGTCACGGATACTACGCTGTCGTTCCCGATGAGGAGCGGTCCTGGCAAAGCATCGTTCCTACCGACCTCCGGGACGGCTCGACCACCGACTGGCGCGGCATCACCGCCTGGGAGCTGTCGATCAAGCAGGCGCAGCTCACCGCGCGGACCCGGAACGTCACGGTGATCCTCGATTGCTGCCACTCGGCGCAGCTGAGCCGGAGCGACGGCGTGGTTGGCGCGCTGCCGCGCGCGCTGCCGCATCCGGTTCACACCGGCTTCGAGCACCACCTGGCGGCGCTGCGCGCGACCTATGGCGCGGCGTTCGACGCGGTCGATCCG
The DNA here is from genome assembly GCA_036265355.1 of Kofleriaceae bacterium. Taxonomy (GTDB): domain Bacteria; phylum Myxococcota_A; class Polyangia; order Haliangiales; family Haliangiaceae; genus JABFXX01. Next base: position 3,303 of record DATAPF010000386.1, read on the forward strand.
GTCGGCGATCCCCACGCGGTTCGCATCGTGGCCTGTGGTCAGAGTGAGTCGGCGTTCGAGTACCCCGATGCGGAGGGTCAGTATCACGGCGTGTTCACGGATGTCCTGGTCGACGTCCTGACCCGGGTCGGCGCCGCGCCGGTGAGCTGGGGGGCGATCGTCAGCGCGATCCGCGCGCAGGTGCTGCGCCGGTTTCCCCGGCAGCGGCCGGACATCGAGGGTCCGGTTCGTCGCGAGCCGTTCTCGCTGGCCGAGCATGACGACGTCGTCGGTGTCGCGGTTGCTGTGGCGGGCGAGCAGTTCCGCCTCGCGGTGGGGCAGCTGACCGGCGCGGCGGTCGGAGACGTCTATGCGGTGCTTCCCGACGGCGCGCCGGCCCATGACGACGCCGGCGCGCTGGCGCGGCTCGAGGTCACCGAGGTCTTCGCGACGACCGCGCTCGCTCGCCGGACCACCGGAGACCAGCCGATTCCGGCCAAGGCGATCGCGGTGCCGAGCCGGCGATGCGCCGTGCGCCGGCCGGTCGCGATCGAGGGTGACCGGCCCGCTCGCGCCGCGGTGGAAGCGGCGATCACCGCGTCACCGACGCTGCGACCGGCGCAGCCCGGCGAGCTCGGCGCACTCGCCACGGTGCGTGTCGAGAGCGACGCGGTGACGATCGCGGATGCCGGGGGAGCGCTGTTCCCGCCGGCTTCGATCGCGGCGGGTCTCGAGGCGGTGGTTGTGCACCTCGCCAACCTCGGCGTCGCCCAGGGGCTTCGCGAGCTGGAGGGTGAGCACGGCGTGCTCGCGAGCGAGCTGGCGGTCGAGCTCGGGACCGTTCACGAGGGCCAGCTGTGGCGGTTGCCCGGCCACGGTGGCGTGCTCGGGCTCGACGACCGCTACTACGTGAAGCTGGAGCGGTGTGGTCAGCGCCCGCTGTTCGTGCACCTGCTCAACATCAGCGCGCGGGGCAAGCTGACGCTGCTCACCCACTTTGCACCTGGTGGCATCGTCCTCGATCGCCACCGTCCGGCGCTATTGATCGGACAGCGCGCGGACGGCGCGGTCCTCGGGGTCGGCCTGCGCTGGCCGGAGGGCATGCCCCGGGACGGCGCGCGGCTCACGGAATTCATGGTGATCGCCACGCTGTGCGTCACGGATCTGTCGGGCCTGGAGACTCGCGAGCTGGCGGTCACACGGAGCGGAGGCAACCAGCTGCAGCGCGTGGTGGCGCAGCTGTGCAATGGTGCGTACCGCGGCCCGGGCGGGGCAGGTCCACTCGACGGCTTCCTGATCAAGCGCTGCTCGGTTCTGCTGGACCCCGGAGTACAGTCAACTGGAGATCTCGCGCCCGGTCAGTACACCGATCGCCGTTCGTCCACATAGCGCACCCCCGCCGACACCAGCGCCGCAAGATCGTCATCGAGCTTGCGACTCGACGGCAGCGCGAAGGGCGCCAGGATGATGATGACGCGGTACTCCCCGGGCAGCTTCAGGACGTGATCAACGACCATGTGCTCGGGGGCCCGAACGCAGCCGGCCGAGTCACCCGATACCTGGTGCGCGCCGCACTGGAGGACGAGGCGGCCGTTGCGATAGATCCAGACGTCGGCGGTCTCCCCCGCGAAGACGTGAAGTTGGTCGCCGACGTGCGGAGCCCCGGATCGTCGCTGCGGGCCGGTCTCGACGACCTCGACGCGCGGGCGCACATCCCGGGGGCGAGTGCGGTCCAGGCCGATCCACAGGACGATCGCCGACACGGCAGCGAGTGCGCCGGCGAGCTGCCATTGCCAGCGCCTCGGCGCTCGAGCGGGCCCGTCGATGACCTGCCAGACCTTGGCCTGCCAGAATGGATCGCCGGTCACGTCCGCGCCGATCAGCGGCAGCGCGTCGATCAGCTCCTGGCGCGACGCATGAGCACGCGCACAGTCCTCGCAGCCGTCGCGGTGCGGGTCGCCGAGGCCGCGCTCGACGAGCACGATGCCATCGCGCCAGTAGCGTTCGCAGCTCATCGCGCTCGCCCCGCATGCAGCCGCGCATCGACGCACCGTCGGAGGACCGGGAGCGCTCGCGCCACGCGCTGCTGCAGCGTCCCTGCGTGGTCTCCGGCGACCGCCGACGCCTCGTCGTAGGACAGGTCCTGGTGATAGCGCAGCACCACCGCGTCGCGCGCCGCCGGGGCGAGCTTGGCGAGGCAGGCCGCGAGGATCTTGGCCAGCCTGCTCCGGTCGACCTCGCGCTCCAGCTCGTGGTCGTCGGATTCCTCATCATCGGGCGGATCGTTCTTGAACCGGTTGGTCCAGCGCCGCTGCTTCTTGGTGGCGTCGAGGCAGCGGTGCCGTGTGATCCCCAGGACCCACGCGCGCAGGGATGCGCGGCCCGCAAAGCTCGCCAGATCGCGATAGATCTCGACGAACACCTGCTGGCGGACCTCGTCGGCCAGGTGCCGACTACGCGTCACTGCGTAGGCGAAGCGGAACACCTCGTCGCCAAAGCGATTCATCATCAGCGTGAGGGCGCGCCGGGTGTCGTCAGCACCCAGCGCGGCGCGGATCTCGTCCTCTTCTTGGACGATCTGCCCCGCGGTCTCGTCGTCTTCATGGACCGCCTGCCCTGCGGCCTCGCCCGGGTTCTTCCACATCGCCATGCTGATAAGGCGCCTTCCTCCACGGGCCGGGCTACAGAAATCGACGTACGATTTCTCGGGCCGCAGGTCGGTGGTCTGGCCACATGCCGCGGCGCACTCCAGATCAACTGGCTCGTGACAAATCGCGCCCCGTCACAGCGACAGGCCGACGCGGCGGCGGGCGGTGAGGCAGTGCGCGGAGCCGAGCGTGAAGTCGCGGCAGGTGCGGGGGCGGTCGTCGTAGATCGCGCAGTGGTAGCGGGTGGTGGTGCCGTGCTCGATCGCGCCGCCGTGGAGCGCGGCGCAGCGGTCGCCGCAGCGGCGGATCTCGAGGTAGCTGCCGCGGTCGACGATCAGCGACGGGTGGGCCCTGACGACCGGATCGCGGCGCGTGACCTCGACCGAGTGGTAGGCCGCGCGGCAGCATGCGCCGCAGGTCTGGCAGTCGAGGGCGGGCTCGAACCGCTCGCACGCGGGCCACGCCGGATCGACGCGGGCGGCGGCCTGGCGGCAGCGCCCGCCGGTGCGCCAGGCGCAGGTGCCGCAGCTGCCGGCGGCGGCGCTGGGCGGCAGGCCGGTGGGGTGGGGCGCGGGGGGCGTGACGACGGCGTGCCACAGCGAGGGCGTGGCGTCGGCGGCGGGGGCCGCGAACCGCGCGGCGACCTGGGCGATCTGGGCGGTGGCGGCGAGGGCGTCGTCGAGCGCCGGGGCCCACGGGGGGAAGGCGACGCGGCGGAGGCCGGCGATCGCGGACTGGACCGATGGGTCGGCGCGGTCGGCGAGGACGTCGCCGGCGAGCTGGTCCCAGAACGCGCGGAAGTCGGTGGTCGGCGCGAACAGGCCGCGCAGGCCGTGGCGACCGGCGAGGACGTACTGGACGCGCAGGCAGGCGTGCTCGCGCCAGTCGTGATCGGGGCCGGTGTTGTCCATGCCCCAGTCGGGCCGCGCGAATGCGTGCTCGCCCTCGACCAGGGAGTGGCACAGCTCGTGGAAGACCATCTGGGCGAGGCTGTCGTCGGCGTCGAGCGCGGCGGCGTCGCCGATCGCGAGGGTGCCGCGGCCGTCGGTGGCGGCGTAGGTGTCGGGCGTGCGCACCACGCGCAGGCCGATCCGGCGGGCGGCCGCGAGCCAGACCTGCGCCAGTGGGTCGACGTAGCGGTAGGTGACGTCGCGGGCCACGCCTGCGTCTAGCACGCGGGCGCAGGTTCAGCCGCCGCGAGCGGCCGGTCGGCGCGAGCGCGGAGCGCGCCGATCACTTGCAGAGCGGGTCGAGCCACAGGCCGGGCGCGAGGGCGTTCTCGACCCAGACCAGCGCGGGCTGGCCGGCCCGGGTCGCGAGGTCCCAGCCGAGCGCCTTGCCGCCGTTGCCGGACACCACGAGCGGGACGATGCTGCCATCGAACCGGACCCGGGCGGCGCCGAGGCTCGAGCTGGTGTTGGTGTCCTTCCAGGCGACCAGGAAGTCGTCCTTGCCGGCGATGACGCGCGGCTGGACGCCGTGCATCGAGACCTGGATCGCGCGCAGCTCCCTCAGCTGGTTGTCGCGCAGGCTGACCCACAGCTCGTCGGTGACCGAGGTCTTGAACGACCACGCGAACAGGTAGACGTCGGCGGACGCGGCGTAGGCGCCGCGCGGGTTCTCGCCGTCGTGCGTCGCGGTCGGGTTGATCGTGGCCGGCCCTGCGATCACGGACAGGTTCGCGTCGAGGACCTCGGCGCGCACCAGGTTGAAGTCCGGCGGCGTGTCGACCCAGGTCACGAGGAAGTTGGCGCCGGCCCCGGCGATCGTGGGGACGCTGGCGCCCTCGGCGGGATCGACGATCTGCTGCGACCCGCTGAGGTCGGTGGCGGACGCCGACACCCGCCTGGCCATGGTGACGCCCGACTGGGTGCCGATGAACGCCAGCTTGCCGTCGGCGGTGTGCGCGAGCGTGTCGTCGAGGCTGAACCAGGCCGTGTCCTTCTGCTGGGTTCCGAGCGGCGCGAGGTGGGTATCGAGCGCGACCAGCGCGGTGCCGGTCGGGATGGGACTGTCGTACTCGATCGCGGCGAGGACGCCGTCGGGGGTGTCGGTCGCGGCGAGCACGCCGGTGGCGCCCGAGAACACCGCCGTGCCGGTCGCGCGCGGCGCGAGCAGCGCGTCGTTGAACGCGAACCCGAAGCCCTGGACCTCGCCGGTGGTGTCGACGGCGAGCACGTTGTAGCCATCCGCGCTCGCGGTCGCGGCGATCGCGGCCAGCGTGGGCGCGCCGGAACCGGAGCCCACACCGGCCGGGACGGAGATCGTGAACAGCGGCGGCGCCCCGCACGCCAGCACCGGCAGCGGTGGGGCTGCATCCGGACCGGCGTCGGTGGGCTTCGCGGCCGCCGGCACCGGATCGAAGTCGAAGCGGCAGGCGGTGAGCGGTAGCAACAGCGCGAGCGGCGCAACGACGGATCGCCTCACCGCGCGAGGGTACCAGAACATCGCTGACCCGTGTCGACGAGATCGAGGCCGCAACCCGATGACGAGGTCCGGAACCTGCCAGTGCCGCACGATGCGGCGTGATACGCAGCGCAGATGACACGCAGGCGGCACGGCAAGGGGTGGGACTGTAGGCAAATCGCGCAATACTCCCCACCTGAGCGTGTCGCCGATCACGCAGGAGACCCATGCTGACCACGATGAAGATGCGCTCCCCGGTCGGAGCGCTGTGGCTGTGCGCCGAGGACGAGCGGCTCGTCGGGCTGTACCTGCCCGATCGCCCGGCGCCGCCGGGTCCGGGCGGGCGCGGCGGCGTGCTGGCGCGGGCGGCGGCGCAGCTCACCGAGTACTTCGCGGGCGAGCGCCGCGACTTCGACCTGGCGCTGGCGCCGAGCGGCACCGAGTTCCAGCGCGCCGTGTGGCGCGCGCTGGCGGACATCCCGTTCGGCACGACCTGCAGCTACGGCGATCTCGCGCGCACGGTCGGCCGGCCGTCGGCGAGCCGGGCGGTGGGCGCGGCCAACGGCAAGAACCCGATCTCGATCCTCCTGCCGTGCCACCGCGTGATCGGCGCGTCCGGCGATCTCACCGGCTACGGCGGCGGCCTGCCGATGAAGCGCTGGCTGCTCGACCACGAGCGCGGCTGCATCCAGCCGTCGCTGCCCGGGGTCGGTGATCGGCCGGCCGCGCGCGGCGCCCGATGAGTGCTACGGTCGCGGCGTGGACTGGTATCTGCTCGGCGGACTGGCGGCGGGCGCCGCGTACCTGGCGAGCCGCGGCTCGCTGCGCAGGCGAAACCAGGTCGCCGCCGCCGACGCGGCCGGCCTGGTGCCGGTCGCCGACCTGACCCACCTGCCAAAGGCGCTGCAGCGCAGCGCGCTGTGGGCGCTCGCCGACGGCGGGTTCGAGACCCGGGTCGTCCACGGCGCGCTGTCGCGGGGCAAGCACGACTACGACGTCACCGCGTTCGACCTCGAGACCCTGCGCGAGCGGCGCGGCGAGTGGGCGTACCTGCCGGTCGAGCCGCCGTTCCGGATCGCCGGCACGGTCAGCGTCGTGGTGTGCGAGGTCGATCGCGTGTTCCCGCACGTGCTGTGGAAGCGCGCCGGCCGCGGCGACGACCTCGCCGGCGACAACATGATCGAGCGCGCCGGGTCGATCGCCAAGCTCGCGCGCGGCGGCCTCGGCATGCCGAGCTCGTACCCCGCCGAGCTGCCGCGCCCGCTGGCGGCCGCCGCGCTCGGCACCAGGCTGCCCGACCACTGGCGGGTGTACGGCGATCCGGTGGTGGTCGACGCGCTGCTCGCCGGCGGGTTCGCGGCGACGCTGGATCGCGCCGGCCGCCGCGATCTGGTGATCGAGCTCGTCGATCAGCTGGTGATCGTGTATCCCGCGGCGCGCGACGTGGTCGGCGCCGATGCGTTCGCCGACCTCACCACGACCGCGCTGATGATCGTCGACGGCGTGCTCGCGAGCTCGCCCGCGCTGTCGCCGCGCGGCGTCGAGTAGCTACCTCCGAGCTACATCCGCGGGGCGCGGCTGGTTCTTCGAGCCCGCCGACCGCGGCACGATCTTCCAGGCCCAGCTGCTCCTGGTGTTCGCGGTGGCGTCGCGCGTCGGCGCGATGGGGAGCGACCGCCCGCGCTGCGGCGGGTGCATCCAGGACACCGAAGGCGTGATCGGGGCCAGATAGCACGCCGAGCGAGCGGATCTGCCGTTCAAACACGTCATGCGGCTCACGAATGCGGGCGCGTGTACCGCACACGAGGACGAGGGAGCCGCGACTCGACCGGGCGCCTGGGCGTGTTCTGCGACGTTCTCCGATCGCACGTCGATTGCAATGATCTGACCTGTAACGACGGAGGAATTCCCATGGCAACCAAGTCAAGTGTCGACAAGCTGAACGAGTTCCTGCGCGGTGAGATGTCTGCCGTCGAGACCTACCAGATGGCGCTCGCCAAGCTGGAGGGCGCGAGCGCCGCGCGCGACGAGCTGATCGTCAACCTCAAGTCGCACCAGGACCGCGTGATCGCGCTCCAGGATGCAATCGTCGCCCTCGGTGGCACGCCGGCCAAGAGCTCCGGCCCGTGGGGTGCGTTCGCCAAGCTCGTCGAGGGCGCCGCGAAGGTGCTGGGCGAGAAGGCCGCGATCGATGTCCTCGAGGAAGGCGAGGACCACGGCCTGAAGGACTACCGCAAGGACATGGACCAGCTCGACGCCCGCGGCCGCCAGATCGTCGGCGGCATGATCGCGATGCAGCAGCAGACGCACGACCGGCTGAGCGCGCTGAAGCGCCGCATGTCGTGAGCCCTGGCTCGACCTCGCCGGCCGGGGCGATCGACGCGGACATCCGCCGATCCAGCGGTCATCCCGGACCACGCGCCCGGCCGCGCGCGAACGCCTGCTGGAGCAGACAGAACGCGAGCAGCAAGAGGCCGATCACGATCTTGGTCCACCACGAGCTGAGGTCGCCCTGGAACGTGATGATGGTCTGGATCGTGCCGTAGATCAGGACGCCGAACAGGGTGCCGACGACGTAGCCCGAGCCGCCGGTGAGCAGCGTGCCGCCGATGACCACGGCGGCGATCGCGTCGAGCTCCATGCCCTGGGCGTGGAGGCCGTAGCCCGACAGCATGTAGAAGGTGAACACCACGCCGGCCAGCGCCGAGCAGAACCCGTTGAGGGTGTAGACCAGGACCTTGGTGCGGGCGACCGGCAGGCCCATCAGCAGCGCGGATTGCTCGTTGCCGCCGATCGCGTAGACCGTGCGGCCGAACCGGGTGAAGTGGGCGAGGTAGACCGCGACCGCGAGGACCACGAGGGCGAGCACGACGTTGACGCTGATCGAGGTCTCGAACGGCAGCGGGATGCGGAACGCGGCGAGATCGCTGTAGAACGCGTTCTCGATCTGGATCGAGTCGATGCTGATCAGGTAGCAGAGGCCGCGCGCGATGAACAGGCCGGCGAGGGTCACGATGAACGGCTGGATCCGGAAGAACTGGATGACCAGGCCCATGATCAGGCCGATCGCGGAGCCCATCGCGAGCACGACCGGGATGACGATCGCCGGGCTCCAGCCGCGGTGCTCGACGAGCGCGGCCGAGACCATGGTGGTGAGCGCGATGACCGAGCCGACCGAGAGGTCGATGCCGCCGGACAGGATGACGAAGGTCATGCCGATCGCGGTGATCGCGAGGAACGCGTTGTCGATGAAGAAGTTGAGGAACACCTGGAGCGAGAAGAAGCCGTCGAAGTGGTACGCCCCCGCGCCGTAGAGCAGCGCGAACAGCGCGACGGTGACCGCGAGCGGCAACAGCCGGTGGTGCCGGACGGTCATCGCGCGGACCTCCTGGCCGCGCCGATCAGGACCTGGATCCGCTCGGACTGCAGGATGCTGACCACGAACACGACCAGGCCCTTGACCACCAGGGTGACCTCGGGCGCGACGCCGACCGCGTAGATCGTGGTGGTCAGGGTCTGGATGATCAGCGCGCCCAGGATGCTGCCGCGCAGCGAGAACCGGCCGCCGGCGAGCGAGGTCCCGCCGAGCACGACCGCGAGGATGGCGTCGAGCTCGAACAGCAGGCCCGCGTTGTTGCCGTCGGCGCTCTTGACGTTGGAGCTGACGATCAGACCGGCGATGCCGGAGCACAGGCCGCACACCGCGTAGACCGCGAACGTGATGCCGCGCGCGCGGATCCCGGCGAGCCGCGACGCCACCGGGTTGATGCCGATCGCCTCGATGAACAGGCCGAGCGCGGTCTTGCGGGTGAGCAGCCCGATCACCGCGGCGACCAGCGCGACGATGAACAGCGAGAACGGCACGCCGAGCAGGAAGCCGTTGCCGATCACGTAGTACGGGCTGTAGTAGATCGTCACGATCTGGCCGTTGGTGATCAGCTGCGCGATGCCGCGCCCGGTGCCGAGCAGGATCAGGGTCGCGACGATCGGCTGCAGTCCGAACCACGACACCAGCGCGCCATTCCACATCCCGCACAGCGTCGCCACGCCGAGCGCGCACGGCAGCACGATGACCAGCGGGTACTGGGCGACGTCGGCCATGCCGGTGCCGCCGCTGAGCACGAGCTGGCCGCCGATCATCGCCGCCGCGACCGCGCCCGAGATCGCGACCACCGCGCCGACCGAGATGTCGATGCCGCGGGTCGCGATCACCAGGGTCAGCCCCATCGCGATGATCATCAGCGGCGACGCGCGGTTGAGGATGTCGATCAGGCTGCCGTAGAGGTGGCCGTCCTGGACCGAGATCGCGAAGAACCCCGGGTCGGCGAACAGGTTGAATGCGAGCAGGAGGACGAGCACGGCGATCGGCCAGAAGTCGTCCCGGGCGGTCAGCCGTCGCAGGTACGTCATCACGCTAGCCTCCTGCGATCAGCTGGAACACCTGGTGCTCGTCGGTGCCCGCCGCGTCGAGCTCGCCGACCTTGGTGCGATCGCGCATCACGACCACGCGATCGGCGTAGTCGAGGACCTCGGACATCTCGGACGAGCAGTACACCACCGCCATGCCGTTGTCGCACAGCGCCATGACCTCCGCCATGATCTCGACCTTGGCGCCGACGTCGATCCCGCGGGTCGGCTCGTCGAGGATCAGCATGCGCGGGTCGGTGGCCAGCCAGCGCGCGAGCAGCGCCTTCTGCTGGTTGCCGCCGCTCAGGGTGGCGATCGGGACCTCGGCGTCGTGGGCCTTGATCCCGAGCAGCTTGATGTAGGACCGCGCGATCTCGTCCTGGCGGGCGCGCGACAGGCTGCGGAAGATGCCGCGCCGGCACTGCAGCGCGATGATGATGTTCTCGCGCAGCGACAGCTCGCCGAGGATGCCCTCGGCCTTGCGGTCCTCGGGGCAGAACCCGAGGCCGCGCCGGATCGCCTCGAGCGGCGAGCCGAACCGCACCGGCTTGCCCTCGATCGCCAGGCTGCCGCGGTCGGCGTGATCGATCCCGAACAGCAGGCGCGCGGTCTCGGTGCGCCCCGAGCCGAGCAGGCCGGCGATCGCGACCGCCTTGCCGGGCTGGACCGCGAGGTCGATCCCGGTGACCGAGCCGCGCTTGCTCAGGCCGTGGGCCTCGAGGAACGGCGGGGCGGCCGGCTGGCTCGCCGCGCGCGCGGCCCGCGCAGAGCTCGCGACCGCGATCTCCTTGCCCACCATCTTGACGATGAGCTCCATCGGCGTCAGCTGGGCGACCGGGTACTCGCCGACCAGCGCGCCGTTGCGCAGCACGGTGAACCGATCCGAGATCGCGAACGCCTGGTCGAGGAAGTGGGTGATGAACAGGATCGCGATGCCCTGGGCCTTGAGCCGCCGCATCACCGAGAACAGCATCTCGACCTCGTCCTCGGTCAGGCTCGAGGTCGGCTCGTCGAGGATCAGCAGCCGGGTGGCGGCGCGGCCGGCGCCCTCGTGCTGCGCGGTCAGCGCGCGCGCGATCGCGACCATCTGCTGGACCGCGAGCGGGTAGCGCGACAGCGGCGCGGCGACGTCGATGCGGACGTTGAGCTCGGCGAGCAGCGCCGCCGCCCTGCGCCGCAGGTCGCGCCACCGGATCGCGAAGTTGCTGGTGCCCGCGCTACCCAGGAAGATATTTTCGGCCACCGAGAGGTTGGTGCACAGGTTGACCTCTTGATAGACCGTGCGGATCCCGAGCCGCTGGGCGTCGAGCGGGCTCTGCGGCGCGATCTCGTGGCCGTCGAGCAGGAGCTGGCCGGCGTCGGCGCGGTGCACGCCGGTCAGCACCTTGACCAGGGTCGACTTGCCGGCGCCGTTCTGCCCCATCAGCGCGTGGACCTCGCCGGGCAGCAGGCGAAAATCGACGCCCGCCAGCGCGCGCACGCCCTGGAACTGCTTGGTGATCCCCCGCATCTCGAGCACGGGACTCGGCTCACTCGCCGGGGGGGACGTGGAACGGTCGTCCGGCCGTGGATCGGCCGCCGGGTCGGACACGATCAGTACTTGCGGTTCGGGAATTCCTTGGCCGCCGTCTCCATCGGGAACACGCCCTCCTTGGTCACGATCCGCTTGGGCAGCGTCTTGCCGGCCACCAGGTCCTTGACCGCGGCCATCAGCTGCGGGCCGAGCAGCGGGCTACACTCGACCGAGCAGTTGAGCTTGCCGGCCATCATGGCCTGGAACGCGCCCTTCACGCCGTCGATCGAGACGATCAGGATGTCCTTGCCCGGCTTCAACCCGGCCTCCTCGATCGCCTGGATCGCGCCGATCGCCATGTCGTCGTTGTGCGCGAACAGCACGTTGATCTTCTTGCCCTCGGCCTTGAGGAACGCCTCCATGACCTCCTTGCCCTTGGCGCGGGTGAAGTCGCCGGTCTGCGACCGGATGACCTTGAACTTGGGCTTGTCCTTGATGATCTCCTCGAAGCCCTTCTTGCGATCGATCGCGGGCGCCGAGCCGACCGTGCCCTGGAGCTCGACGATGTTGATCGGCCCGGGGTTGTCCTTGGTCTTGTCGACCAGCCAGTTGGCGGCGCGCCGGCCCTCCTCGACGAAGTCCGAGCCCATGAAGGTGACCCACAGGGTGTCGTCCTTGGCGCTCACCGCGCGGTCGGTGAGGATCACCGGGATCTTGGCGGCCTTGGCCTCCTTGAGCACGGGCTCCCAGCCGGTCTCGACCACCGGCGAGAACGCGATGACATCGACCTTCTGGGCGATGAACGAGCGGATCGCCTTGATCTGGTTCTCCTGCTTCTGCTGCGCGTCGGAGAACTTGAGGTTGATGCCGGCGGCGTCGGCCGCCTCCTTGATCGACTTGGTGTTCGCGGTGCGCCACTCGCTCTCGGCACCGATCTGGGCGAACCCGAGCGTGATCTTCTTGTCGGCGCGAACCGCCGATCCGGTCAGCGCGAGCGCAGAGATCATCACCAGTGTGACTGCATAGAGCCTATTCATGGATATCCTCACGATGGGGGCCGCATCGATCGGCGCTCTGGGCGCCGGTCTCACGGACGAATCGTGTGCCGGGCGCCCGACCCGCGTCAAGCGGGCTGGCCACGAGTTGGTCTGGTGGCCTGACCATCGGGTCAGTTCGGAGCTTGTTTCGGATACCGGCGCCCCGGTCCGAGGTAGCTTCGCCGGGTGGCAATCCGAGAGGACGAGTTCGGCCAGCTGAGCGACGGCCGCCGTGTCGCACGCTTCACCCTCGACACGGCGAGCGGCCTGTGCGCGCAGATCATCAGCTATGGGGGCGCGCTGGTGTCGCTCGCGGTCCCCGATCGCGCCGGCCGGCGGGCCGACGTCGTGCTCGGGTTCGACGACCTGGCGGGCTACACCGGCGACCGGGACTATCTCGGGGCCCTGATCGGCCCGTACGCCAACCGGATCGCCGGGGCGCGGTTCGCGCTCGATGGCGCCCTGCACCGGGTCACCGCCAACGATGGCCCCAACCAGCTGCACGGTGGGCGAGCCGGGTTCGACAAGGCGGTATGGCGCGCCGCGGCGCGCGCGACCCCCGAGGGCCCGGCGCTCGACCTCGACCACGAGAGCCCCGATGGCGAGGACGGCTATCCCGGCAATCTCTCGGTCCGCGCGACCTATACGCTCCAGGCCGACGCGCTCCGCATCGACTTTACCGCGACGACCGACCGAGATACGGTCATCAACCTCACCAACCACGCCTACTGGAACCTGGCGGGCCATGCCGCCGGCTCGATCCTCGATCACAGGCTGGTGATCGATGCCGAGCGGCTCGCGGTGGTCTGTCCGGGCCTGATCCCGACCGGTGAGCTTCGCGCGGTCGCCGGCACGCCGTTCGACTTCCGGAACGGCACGGCGATCGGCGCGCGGATCGATGCCCCGGATGACCAGCTCCGGCTCGGCAGCGGCTACGACCACAGCTTCGAGATCGCCGCCGCCGATGGCGCACTGCGCCGTGCCGCGCGGGTGGTCGAGCCGGCGTCGGGCCGCGTGCTCGAGGTCCTGACCACCGAGCCCGCGGTGCAGTTCTATTCCGGCAACCACCTCGACAGCGTGCGTGGCAAGGCCGGCGCCGTATACCACCGGCGCACCGGGTTCTGCCTCGAGACCCAGCACCACCCGGACTCGCCGAACCATCCGGCGTTCCCGTCGACCGTGCTGCGCGCCGGCGCACGGTTTCGCTCGACCACGGTGTATCGCTTGCTCGCCGAGGCCCCGCTCAGCAGAACCGGTTGACCAGGTTCTCGAGGTACTCCTGGCGGCCCGACACCGGCTCGGGATCGGCGTCGCGGCCCAGCACGTGGGCCGACAGCGCCTCGAGCGAGGACGTCCCGGCGAGGATGCCCTGGCCCAGCGGCGCGCGCCAGCCGGCGTAGCGGTCCTCGACCGCGCGGGCGAGCCGGCCGTCCTGGATCATCCGCTCGGCGGCGAGCAGCGCGCGCGCCGCGACGTCCATTCCGCCGATGTGGCCGTGGAACAGGTCGACCGCGTCGATCGACTGCCGGCGGACCTTGGCGTCGAAGTTCAGCCCGCCGGTGGTGAACCCGCCGCCGCGCACGAGGTGATACATCGCGACCGCGAGCTCGGGCACGTTGTTGGGGAACTGATCGGTGTCCCAGCCGACCTGCGGATCGCCGCGGTTCAGATCGACGCTGCCGAAGATCCCGAGCGCCAGCGCGGTCGCGATCTCGTGCTCGAAGCTCTTGCCGGCCAGGGTCGCGTGGTTGGCCTCGATGTTGACCTTGATCTCCTGGTCGAGGCCGTACCGGCGCAGGAAGCCGTACACCGTCGCGGTGTCGAAGTCGTACTGGTGCTTGGTCGGCTCGCGCGGCTTGGGCTCGATCAGCAGGGCGCCGCGGAACCCGATCTTGTGCTTGTGGTCGACGACCATCGTCAGGAACCGGGCGAGCTGGTCGAGCTCCTGCGCCAGGTCGGTGTTGAGCAGCGTCTCGTAGCCCTCGCGGCCGCCCCACAGCACGTAGTTCTCGCCGCCCAGCCGGTGGGTCGCGTCGAGCGCCTCCTTGACCTGCGCGGCGGCGAACGCGAAGACCTCCGGATCGGGGTTGGTCGCGGCGCCGGACATGTAGCGGCGGTGCGAGAACAGGTTCGCCGTGCCCCACAGCAGCTTGATGCCGGTCTGCGCCATCAGGCCCTGCACGTGCTCGAGCATCACCTGGAGCTGGTGCTGGGTCGCGCGCGGCGTCGCGGCCTCGGGCGCGATGTCGCGATCGTGGAACGTGAAGTACGGGACGCCGAGCCGGGTGAAGAATCCGAACGCGGCGTCGGCCTTGGCGCGGGCCTGCGCCATCGGGTCGCCCGGCGCCTGCCATGGCCGGCGGAACGTGCCGTCGTAGCCGAACGGATCGAAGCCGTTCCACACGAAGGTGTGCCAGTAGCACACCGCGAACCGCAGGTGCTCGGCCATCGGCTTGCCGAGCACGAGGCGGTCCTTGTCGTAGGCGCGGAACGCCAGCGGCTCGGCGGCGTCGGGCCCCTGGTAGCGGATCGGCGGGATGTCGGCGAAGAACTCGGTCATGGGCTCTCCTGGTCGGAGCGGAACAGCGGGCGCAGGGCAGGGTACAGCGCGCGGAACCGGGCCAGGCGCGCCGCGAGCGCAGGCTGCCACGCGGCGACCGGCTCGGCGAGCTCGACGATCGGCGGCGGCGGGCACACCGCGTCGACCGTGGCGCGCGGATCGGCGGCGAGCTGGCCGAGCCGGGCCGCGCCGAGCGCCGCGCCGACCTCGCCACCGGCGCGCAGCGCGAGCGGCAGATCGAGCACGCTGGCGATCAGCCGGGCCCAGAACCGGCTGCGGCTGCCGCCGCCGGTCAGCGACACCTCGCGCGCCACGCCACCGGCGTCGCGCACCGCGGCCAGCCCGTCGGCGAGACCGAACGCGACGCCCTCGAGCACCGAGTAGCCAAGCTCGGCGCGGCCGGTGTCGTGGCCGAGGCCGAACCACACGCCGCGGGCGTTCGCGTCGGCGTGCGGTGTCCGCTCGCCGGACAGATAGGGCAGGAACACCGGCGCGCGCGCCCGGCGGTCGTCGCTCAGCGCCTCGGCCCCGCCGATCAGCTGTGCCTCGTCGGCGGCGCCGGTCAGCTGGGTCGCCCACCGCACGCAGCTCGCCGCCGACAGCATCACCGCCATCTGGTGCCAGGTGGCGGGCAGCGCGTGGCAGAACGTGTGGACGCCGCGCGCCGGCGCCGGGCGGTAGGCGTCGCTGGCGACGAAGAACACGCCCGAGGTCCCGAGCGACAACAGGCCCTGCCCGTCGGCGGTCGCGCCCAGCCCGATCGCGCTCGCCGCGTTGTCCCCGGCGCCGCCGGCGACGCACACCGCGCCGGTCATGCCCCAGGTCCGCGCGAGCTCGCCGCGCAGCGCGCCGCTGGCCGCCGAGCCCTCGACCAGCCGGGGCATGTGCGAGCGATCGAGGCCGCACGCGGCGAGCATCGGATCGCACCACGCGCGGTGCGCGACGTCGAGCCACAGCGTGCCCGCCGCGTCGGACATGTCCGAGACGTGCTCGCCGGTGAGCCACAGCCGCAGGTAGTCCTTGGGCAGCAGGACCTTGGCGACCCGGCTGAAGATCTCCGGCTCGTGCGCGGCGACCCACAAGAGCTTGGGCGCGGTGAACCCCGGCATCGCGAGGTTGCCGGTCAGCTGGCGCGACGCGGGCACGCGGGCCTCGAGCACCGCGCACTCGGCGGCGGCCCGGGTGTCGTTCCACAGGATCGCGGGCCGCAGCACGCGATCGCCGGCGTCGAGCAGCACGGCGCCGTGCATCTGGCCGGACAGGCCGATGCCGGTGACCGCGGCGAGCTCGGCGGGGTGCCCGGCGCGGAGCTCGGCGATCGCGGCCTCGGTCGCGACGATCCAGCTCGCCGGATCCTGCTCGGACCACGCGGGGTGCGGCCGCGCGACCTCGAGCCCGGCGCGGCCGACCGCGATCACGCGCTGGGGATCGCCGGCGACGAGCGCGATCTTGACTTCCGAGGTTCCGAGATCGATTCCGAGGTACATGGCTACGCCGGGGCGGTGGAAGGTTCGGGGGCCTCGGCCCGGGCTCCCGGGCGCTTGCCGGAGATGATCATGCCCAGGACCTCGTCCTCGGTGACGTCGGACACCCGCGTGGTGCCGACCAGCTTGCCGTTCTTCATCACGACCAGGCGATCGCACACGTCGAACACGTCGCGCAGCTCGTGGCTGACCAGGAAGATGCCGATGCCCTCCTGCTTGAGCCCGGTGATGAGCTGCTTGACCATCCGGGTCTCGCCGGGCCCGAGCGCGGCGGTCGGCTCGTCCATGATCAGGATCTTGGCGTCGAAGTACAGGGCGCGTGCGATCGCGACGGTCTGGCGCTGGCCGCCCGACAGCGCGCGCACCGGCAGGTGGGTGTTCGTGAAGTTCGGGTTGATCCGGTGGATGATCTTGCCGGCCTCGTGCGCCATGCGGTGGGTGTCGAGCGTGCCCCACCCCGTGCGCAGCTCGCGGCCCAGGAACAGGTTGCCCGCGGCGTCGAGGTTGTCGGCGAGCGCGAGGTGCTGGTAGATGGTCTCGATGCCGGCGCGCTGGGCGTCGCGCGGACTGACCAGCTTCACCGCGTCGCCGCGGACCTTGATCGTGCCGCCGTACTCCGGGTACACGCCGGCCAGTAGCTTCATCAGCGTGGTCTTGCCGGCGCCGTTGTGGCCGAGCAGGCCGACGACCTCGCCGGCGTGGAGCTCGCACGACACGTCGTCGACCGCGCGGACCGCGCCGAACCGCTTCTGCATCCCGATCATCTCGACGAGTGGCGCGGTCATCGGCTCCGCCGCCGGGTATACGCCACGTCGAACCACACGGCCACGGTCAGCACCAGGCCGATCAGGATCTGGCGCTTGGCATTGGCCACGTCGAGCAGGACCATGCCGTTGTCCAGGCTCTGGATGACCAGCGCGCCGATCACCGCACCGGGCACCGAGCCGACGCCGCCGGCGAGCGAGGTGCCGCCGATCACGGCCCCCGAGATCGCGTAGAGCTCGGCGAGCTGGCCGATCGAGTTGGCGCCCGCGTTGAGCCGCGCCGTGGTGATCACCGCGGCGATGGTCGACAGGATCCCCATCATCACGAAGATCTTGACCACCAGCCAGCGCGTGTTGACCCCGGCGAGCGTCGCCGCCTCCGGGTTGCCGCCGTAGGCGAACACGTAGCGGCCGAACCGGGTGCGGTGGGCGATGAACGACAGCACCGCTGCGACGGCGATCAGGATCAGCACCGGGATCCCGATGCCCATCCCGGTCGGCTCGCCGCTGGCGTCGAGCTTGACCCGGTTGGGATAGCTGACCATCACCGCGACGAAGCCGAGGATCGCGGCGGCACCGGCGACGACCTTGGCGACGTCGAGCCACGCCGGCCCCTGGTCGGCCGCGTACCTGGCGCGCTCGCGGCGGGTGCTCCAGACCTGCCAGCCCAGCCACGCGCAGCCCACCGCGCCGACCGCCCAGCTCGCCGCGGCGCCGAGCGAGCCGGCCGGGCCGCCGCCCAGCACCTGGTAGGTCTCGTCGAGCGGCGCGATGGTCTGGCCGTCGGCGACCAGGAACGCGGCGCCGCGGTACATCAGGAACCCGGCGAGCGTCACGATCAGCGCCGGGAGGCCGCGGTAACCGACCCACCAGCCCTGGAACAGCCCGACCACGACGCCGGCGGCGATCCCGATGGCGATGCTGATCAGCCAGCCCGCGGGGACGTCCGCGAGCCAGGTGACCTGGACGAACGTCGTCAGCATGCCGGTGAACGCCAGCAGCGAGCCAACCGACAGGTCGATCTGGCGCGCGACGATCACGAACACCATGCCGCACGAGATCACCGCGACCGCCGAGGCCTGGACCGAGAGGTTGTAGAGGTTGCGCGGCGACAGGAACAGCCCGTCGGTCAACAGCTCGAGCGCGATCCAGATCGCGAGCAGGGCCAGCAGCATGGACACCATGCGCGGGTCCAGGCCGAGGCCGCGGCCCTGGGGGTGCGGCGCTGGCGTCGATTCGACAGGAGGCGTTGCGTTCATCGATCGAGAGGGGGGCCGACTTCGTGTCGCGCGGCTGAGCGGTCCCGGCTACTCATCGACACGACCAGCCTTACTTGCAGGCTTTCGGCGCCTTGGCCGCCGCGACTCCCTTGCAGACCTGGGCCTTGGTCGCCCAGCCGGCGGTGATCACGTAGTCGAGGTTGTCCGACGTGATCGGGACCGGCTTCAAGAACATCGACGTCATCGCGATCTTCTTGCTGCCCTCGGCCCACGTCACCGTGCCGGCGATGTCCTTGGGCTTCTTGCCCTTGGCGAGCTGGACCGCGATGGTGCCGGCGGCCTCGCCGAGCTTGCGCGCGTCCTTGAACACGCTGACGGTCTGCTCGCCGAGCGCGACCCGGTTGAGCGCGGCGATGTCGCCGTCCTGGCCCGACACCGGGATGCCGACCATGTTCTGGCCGCGCAGCGCGGCGACCACGCCGCCTGCGGTGCCGTCGTTCGACGCCACGACCGCGTCGACCTTGTTGTTGGTCTTGGTCAGGATCTGCTCCATGTTCTTCTGAGCGACCTCGGGCGCCCAGCCCTCGGTGTACTGCTCGCCCACGACCTTGATCTTGCCGGCCTTGATCGCTCCGTTGAGCACCTCGAGCTGGCCCTTGTGGAGCAGGTCGGCGTTGGGGTCGGTCGGCGCGCCCTTGATGAACACGTAGTTGCCGGCCGGCTTCTTCGCGAACACGCCCCGGGCCTGCATCCGGCCGACCTCGACGTTGTCGAACGTCAGATAGAACACGTCCTTGTCCTGGATCAAGCGGTCATAGGCGATCACCTGGATGCCCTCGGCCTGGGCCCGCTTCACCGCGGGCAGCACGGCGTCGGCGTCCCACGCGAGCACGACGAGCACCTTGGCACCGCGCGTCACCAGGTCCTCGATGTTGGCGGCCTGCTTCTCGTTCGAGCCCTGGGCGTCGGCGCTGATGTACTTGCCGCCGGCCTTCTCGATCGCCGCCTTCATCGCGGCTTCGTCGCGCTTCCAGCGCTCCTCCTGGAAGTTCGACCACGAGACCCCGACGGTCTGGGCCGCGGCGATGCGCGCGGCGCCCAGGACCGCGACGGTGACGAGCAGCAGCGTCCAGCCATGGGATGTCTTCATGTGTGCGTTCTCCCCAAAGAGCGTGGTAGAGCGTGGTTGCGATTGTGGAATCTCGCAATCGACTGTGGGCGCCGCTCACCGAGCGTGTCAAGTGTGGTCATTGAGAGAATTAGCAGGAGACATCCAATGCCACGAGTCAGATGGGGGATTCTCAGCACGTCCGGATTCGCGCTGCAGAAGGTGCTGCCGGCATGGCGCGGCTGCCGGCATGTCGAGCTCGCGGCGATCGCGTCGCGCGACCTCGCGCGGGCACGCGCGGTCGCCGCCGACTTCGGCATCGCCCGGGCCCACGGGTCGTACGACGCGCTGCTCGCCGATCCCGAGGTCGACGCGGTGTACAATCCGCTGCCCAATCACCTCCACGTGCCGTGGACGATCAAGGCGCTCGAGGCCGGCAAGCACGTGCTGTGCGAGAAGCCGATCGCGATGACCGCCGCCGAGGCCGAGACCCTGCTCGCCGCGGCGCGCCGCCACCCGCGGCTCAAGGTCATGGAGGCGTTCATGTACCGGCTGCACCCGCAGTGGCAGCGCACGGTCGAAATCGTCCGGGGCGGCGGGATCGGCGAGCTGCGCGTGGTGCAGTCGCTGTTCTCGTACTTCAATGACGATCCGGGCAACATCCGCAACCAGGCAGACGCCGGCGGTGGCGCGCTGATGGACATCGGCTGCTACGCGATCTCGCTCGCCCGGCTGGTGTTCGGCGCCGAGCCGCGCCGCGTGCTCGGCCTGATCGACCGCGATCCGCGGTTCGCGACCGACCGGCTCACCGCCGGGGTGCTCGACTTCGGCGGGCGGAGCTCGTCGTTCACGGTCTCGACCCAGCTCCAGCCCTACCAGCGCGTCCACGTGCTCGGCACCGAGGGCCGGATCGAGATCGAGATCCCGTTCAACGCGCCGCCCGATCGGGCGTGCTGGATCTGGCACCAGCGCGGCGAGCGGATCGACGAGATCGCGTTCGAGATCTGCGACCAGTACACGATCGAGGGCGACGCGTTCTCGCAGGCGATCCTCGACGACACGCCGGTGCCGGCGCCGCTCGACGACGCGGTCGCCAACATGCGGGTGATCGACGCGGTGTTCGCGAGCGCGCGGACCGGGGCCTGGGTCGAGCTGGGCTGAGCGCACGGTCATCCCCGGCGCCGCGCGCGATCGAGGACCACGGCGAGCACGATGACCACGCCGATGATCGCGGTCTGCCAGTACGACGACACCTTCATGATCACCAGTCCGTTCTCGATCACGCCCATGATGCAGGCGCCGATCAGCATGCCGAGCACGCTGCCGGCGCCGCCCGACAGCGAGGTCCCGCCGATCACCGTCGCGGCGATCGCGTCGAGCTCCCAGCCCTTGCCGGTGTCGGCCTGCGCCGAGCTGAACCGCGCGACCAGCACGATGCCGGCGAGCGACGCGCAGCCCGCCGAGATCATGTACAGCGCGAGCTTGATCCGGCGGACTTCTACCCCCGACATGAACGCGGCCTGCTCGCTGCTGCCGAGCGCGTAGGTCCGGCGGCCGAACGCGGTGGCGGTCAGCACGACGTGCGCGATCGCGGCGAGCAGCAGCGTGATCCACACCGGGATCGGCAGCCCGAGCAACGAGCCCTGCGCGAGCGGCGCGAACGACGCCGGGATCTCGGTGATCGGCCAGCCCTTGCTCAGCCCGAGCACGACGCCCGACGCGAACGACAGCATGCCGAGCGTCACGATGAACGGCGCGATCTCGACGTAGGCGATCAGCGCGCCGTTGATCGCGCCCATCGCCAGCCCGGCGGCGATGCCGAGCACCACCGCCGCCGCCGGGGGGACCCCGAGCTTCATCAGGTAGCCCGCGGCCATGCCGGCGAGCGCCATGATCGAGCCGACCGAGAGGTCGATCCCGCCGTGCAGGATCACGAACAGCTCGCCGAGCGCGACGATCGCGACGAACGAGATCTGGCGCGACACCAGGTAGAGGTTCGAGCCCGACAGGAAGTTGGGCTCGGTCGCACCGATCGCGATGATCAGGACGATCAGCGCGGCGAGGATGGCGGATTCGCGGCGGCGGAGCAGGGACGCGAGCACGGCTACTTTCCGGCGAACTCCTTCTTCATCTCGTCCATGTAGCTGCCGACGTTGTCCTTGGCGACGAACAGCACGCCGGTGTCGGTGACCTTGGGCAGCGTCTTGCCGGCCATCGCGTCTCGCAGCGCCTCGATCGACAGCCAGCCCATCTTGAACGTCTTCTGGACGATGCAGAACGCGACCGAGCCGTCCTTGATGCCCTCGAGCGTGTCCTTGAGATCGTCGAACCCGGCGAGCAGGATCTTGCCGGCCTTGCCCTGCTGCTTGAGCACCGCGGCGGCCGCCGGTGCGCCCTCGGCCGACACCGAGAACAGCGCGGTCAGATCGGGGTAGGCCTGCAGCGTGGCCTCGGTCTTGTTGGTCGCGACCGAGAAGTCGCCGGCGGTGTCGACGACGTCGACGACCTTGACGTCGGGGGCGAACTTGGCGAGCGCCGCCTTGAAGCCCTGGGTGCGCAGGTTCAGGTTGGTCGCGGTCAGCCCGCCCTGCAGGATCGCGAGCTTGCCCTGGCCCTTCATCAGCTCGGCCATCTTCTTGCCGGCCTCGAACCCCGCGGTCTGGTTGTCGGTGCCGATGTAGGTCAGCGCCGACGACGACGGCGCCGGGGCGTCGAACGTGATGACCTTGATGCCGGCCTTGGCGGCGTCGCCGATCACCCCGACCAGACCGGCGTCGTCGACCGCCGACAGCGCGATGCCGTCGACGTGCTGCGCGATCAGCTCCTCGATCGCCTTGACCTGGAGCGGCAGCTCCATCTTCTGCGGATCGACACGCTCGGCCTTGACGCCGTACTTCGCGGCCGCCGCCTGGAAGCCCTCGAAGCACGGCTCGTAGTACGGGTGCACCGCCTTGGTGACCATGACGAACGTCGGCGGCTTGCCGGCCCTGGCCTTGTCGCCGGATTCCGCGGTCGCGGTGGTCTCGCCGGACGGCGGCTTGGCCTTGTCCTTGTTGCACGCCGCGGCGGCGAGCAGCGGGACGAGGATTGCGAGGATCAAGGGTACGATCGAGGGGACGACGGTCGATGGCATGCGCTTCATGACCACTCCTTGCCGCGATGGGGCGGGCTATCCGGGGAACGTACGCATACGGCAACGCCGAGCACAAGTCACGCCTTGCGCTCGGGCAGGAACACCCGCATCGTCGCCGGCCCGCGATTGGCGCGGGCGTAGAACGGGACCAGCCGCACCGGCTGCGGCGCGACCGCCGGCGCCGCAGGGCGATCGAGCGCGTACGGCCAGCCGCGCGGGTCGCCGGCGACCGCGGGGATCGCGGGCACGGTCACCGCCTGCGGGCCATCGACCGCGCCGGGCGACGCCGGGGTATCGGCGGGCGGCGCGGCGGTGTCGACCGCGAGGCGATCGAGATCGAGCCCGGTGCCCGGCGACCCGAGATCGACCGATTCGACGCAGTAGACCACCGGGCCGCGCTCGACCGCGACCGTGCCGCGCACCGCGTCGATCCGCGGATCGGGGAACGTCCAGCGCGGGGCGACCGGGAACTCCAGGATCACCGCGTCGCCGGTGCGCCACGCCTTCTCGGCGTGGGCGTACTGGCCGGTCGCGGCGGCGCGGGGCTGGCCGTCGACGGTCAGCGTCGCGCCGGCCGCCCAGCTCGGCACGCGCAGCCCGATCTGCCACGGCGCGCCGTCGGTCTCGGTGACCTCGACCCGGATCCGGCCGGACCACGGATAGTCGGTCGCGACCCGCAGGCCGACCCGGCGATCACCGGGCAGCTGGGTCCGGATCTCGGCGCCGGTGAGCAGCTCGAGCCGCACGCCCCGGGCGTCGGCGGTCGCGGTGTAACCGCCGAGGCTGGCCAGGATCCGCGACAGGTTGGTCGGACAGCACGACACCTCGAACCACGGCGCGCGCAGCCCGGTCGCGGCGCGCGCGCTGAGCGCGTCGGGATCCGGCGGCGGCCCGGCGACCCGCTGCTGCAGCAGGTTGACGTAGAAGAACCCGTGGCCGTCGGCGGCGATCGCGCCGGCGATCACGTTGTACAGCGTGCGCTCGGCGAGCTCGGCGTAGCGCGGCTCGCCGGTGGCGAGCAGCAGCCGGTGCGCCAGCATCACCGACGCGATCCCGGCGCAGGTCTCGGCGTACGCGCCGTCGGGCGGCAGCTCGAAGTCGTCGCCGAACTGCTCGCCCTCATGGCGCGCGCCCATCCCGCCGGTCAGGTAGGTCCGCGCGGCGACCGTGCGGTCCCACTGCGCGATCACGGCGGCGAGCAGCGCGTCGTCGCCGGTCTCGATCGCGACGTCGACCGCGCCGGCCGCGAGGTAGAGCGCGCGCACCGCGTGGCCCTCGAACACCCGGGCGTTGCGGACCGGCACGTGATCGCAGAAGTACTCGCGGCTGAACGGCGCGATGCCGAGCAGCCCGGCGCCGCGGCGGTCGACGAACAGCCGGGCCTGCGCCAGGTAGCGCTCGTCGCCGGTCGCGCGGTAGAGCTCGACCAGCGCGGTCTCGACCTCGGGGTGACCGCACACCGCGGTGCGGCCGGTCGCCCCGAACTCGCGGCAGATGTGGTCCGCGACGCGGCACACCACCTGGGTGAGATCGTCGGTGCCGTGGGTGCGCAGCCGCGCCACGCCGGCCTGGATCATGTGGCCGTAGCAGTACAGCTCGTGGCCCCACTCGAGATCGGTGTAGCGCGCGGCCTGGCCGGGCCGCCCGAAGTTGGTGTTGAGGTAGCCGTCGGGCGCCTGCGCCGCGGCGAGCATCGCGCCCCACTCCGTGACCACGCGGTGGGCGGCGGCGCTGCCCGAGCGCGCGGCCTCCCACGCGTACCCCTCGAGCAGCTTGTAGACCTCGGAGTCGGAGAACTCGCGGCCCTTGCGTCCGGTGGCCGGACCTCCGGCGGCGAGCACCCGCACGTTGTCGACCCAGCCGGCGCGCTCGATCCAGCGCGTCGCGTGCGGCAGCACGGCCTCGGCGGTGAGCCGCTGGCGCTCGGCCCAGAACCCGTCGGTGAGCCGGACCTCGGTGAGACCCAGCGGCCGGCGGGCGCCGCGGGATGGATTCGCAGGACCAATCATCGTCATCACATCCTCCAGGTGGTCGAGCCGCGGCGCGTCATCGGTCAACCGCGCAGCGAGCCGGACATGAAGCCACGGACGTATCCGCGCTGCAGGATCAGGAACAGCAGGATACATGGCACGGCGAGCACGACCACGCCCGCCTCGAGCACGGCGTAATCGATGCTGCCGAACACGTTCTGCTGCATGTTGACCACCGCCACCGGCAGCGGGAACCGGTCGGCGCTCGAGATCAGGATCAGCGGCACCACGAAGTCGCTCCACGACGCCAGGAACGCGAACAGCCCGACCGTGACCAGCCCGGCCCGCACGCCGTGGAGCAGGATGTGGGTCAGGACCTGGAACGACGTCGCGCCGTCGACCATCGCGGCTTCGTCGAGCTCGCGCGGGATCGCCTCGAACGAGTTGCGCATGATGAAGGTCGCGAACGGCAGCTGGAACATCATCAGGACCAGCGCGAGCCCGACCAGCGAGTTCTGCAGATCGAGCCAGCCGAGCAGCACGTAGAGCGGGATCAGCAGCGTCGGGTACGGCACCATCAGGATCGCGAGGATCGCGAGGAACAGCAGGTCGCGGCCGGGGAACCGGAACCGCGCGAACGCATAGCCACCCAGCGTCGACACCACGACCGTTCCGGTGACGGTGAGCGTGGCGATCACGATGCTGTTGAACAGGTAGGTCGGCAGACCCTGGCCGTAGTGCATCAGCTTGACGAAGTTGCCCAGGCCGTAGCCCACGGGCTGGCCGCTGCCCGGGGTCGGCTTGACCGACGCCCAGCCGGCCCACACCAGCGGGAACAGGAACAGGATCGCCAGCGCGGTCATCGTCGTGTAGTAGCTGCCGCGCGCGAGCCGGTTCGACATGACCCCTCGCGTCATCACGAGTCTCCGTGCCGGTCGCCGCGCCGCAGGATCTGGAGCTGCAGCACGTTGAGCGCGATCAGCGCCGCCAGCACGACCACCGAAACCGCGGCCGCCGATCCGAGGTCGAACCGGGTGAACGCCTCGCGCACGATCACCATGACGATCGACGTCGTGGAGTTGTCGGGTCCGCCGTTGGTCAGGATGTAGAACTGATCGAACGCGAGCAGCGAGCCGGTGATCATCACGATCAGCACCAGCGCGATGGTCGAGCGCATCAGCGGCAGCGTGATCGCGGTGAACTGCTGCCAGCGCCCGGCGCCGTCGATCCGCGCCGCCTCGTACAAGTCGTCGGGGATCGCCTGCAGCCCGTTGAGCAAGATCAGCATGTTGAAGCCGGCGAACCGCCACACCACCAGGCCGATCGACGAGCCGAGCGCCAGGTTCGCGCTGCCGCCCACCCACGACACCGGCCGATGCAGGATGCCGAGCGCCTGGAGGATCGGGTTGACCGGACCGAGATCGCGGCTGAGCAGGCCGTAGAACAGCAGCGACGCGGTGGCGAACCCGACCGCGCCGGGCAGGAAGAACGCGGTGCGGAACAGCCCGACGCCGCGGCGGTGGTGCTGGACCCCCAGTGCGAGCCCGAACGCCGACCCGAACAGCACGATCGTGACGATGACCGTGTACTTGAGCGTGAACGCGACGGCATCGGCGAACAGCGGATTGCGCCCGATGGCGGCGTAGTTCGCCGGCAGGTTGAACGCCGGCTCACCGATCAGCGGCCAGTCGTGGAGCGACATCCACAGCACGAGCACCAGCGGCACGAGGAAGAACACCCCGACGATCACCGCCGCGGGCGCTGCGTACGCCGCCCCGATCTGCTGGCGGCGCGCGGCCCAGCGCGGTCGCGCGCGCGCCGGAGCGGTGGACGGTGCGGACGTGTTCGAGGCAACCATCTTGCGGTGTCGAGCGTAGCTCCCGGGGGGACGGTGACGGTTGCCGGCGCGGCGCCGCGATCACTTCTGCGCGAGCGACGCGGTCACCTTGGCGTTGCCCTCGGTCAGCGCCTGATCCAGGTCGGGGCCGAACAGCGCACCGCGCAGCGTGGCCAGCCACGGTCCCTGCGGATCGTTGAACGTCTGGTTGAAGTTGAGTGCGTACGGCGTCTTGCCCTGGGCGAGCACCTTGAGCGAGATGACGACGCGCGGATCGGCGGCCGAGTACTTGTTCTCGGCGAGATCGGTGCGCGCGATCAGGTCCTTGTGCTTGGCCAGGACCTCGACCTGCGCGGCGTCGGACAGCGACCACGCCATGAAGTTCCACGCCGCCTCGACCTTGGTCGAGGTCGCCGAGATCCCGAGCACGTCGCCGCCGACGAACGTCGACTGGCCGCCGTCCGGGCCGCTGATCGGGATCACGCCGACCTTGAGCCCGGCGCCGTCCATCATCGCCAGCGTGGTCGACGGCATCGGCGCGACGCCGACCTTGCCCGACTGGAACCGGCCGACCCAGGTCGGACCCTGCTCCTCCTTGGAGCCGGGTTGCGCGACGCCGTCGGCGTAGAGCTGGCGCCAGATCCCGAGCACGTCCTTGACCGGCTTGCTGTCGAGCGTGGCGACGGTGCCGTCGGCGTTCATCACGTCGCCGCCGGCCGCCCAGACCGACGGCCAGAACGTGAACACGCCGCAGCCGCCGCAGTTGCCCGCCTCCGTCGTTCCGTTGATGTCACCGCCGAGCGCCTGGATCTTCCGGGCGTGCTCGGCGAGCTCCTTGAGCGTGGTCGGGCCCTTCTCGGGGTCGAGTCCGGCCTTGGTGTAGAGCTCCTTGTTCCAGAAGATGACCGACAGATCGATCGTGTGCGGGATCGCGTATTTCTTGCCCTGATAGGTGCCGAGCTTGATGTGCGCGGGCGCGAGCGCGTCCTTGAACGGCAGCGCGTCGATCCGCGCGGTGATGTCGAGGAACAGATGTTTCGACGTGTAGTTGGGCGCGAAGATCACATCGGCGGCGAACAGGTCGGGCAGCGCCTTGCCGCCGGCCGCGGTCGCGATCTTCTGCGCGTAGTTGTCGGTCGGGACGACCGTCAGTTCGACCTTGTTCTTGTGCGATGCGTTATAGGCGTCGGCCAGGAGCTTGCTCTGGGCCTCGGTCGCCGCGCGAGTCCACATGGTGATCGTGGTGCCGTCGTCGGCGTTCCCGCTCGGGGCCGACGGCTTGGACTTGCAGCCCAGGCCGAGACCGAGAGTGACGGTGAGCGCTGCGCAGCCCACCACGAGTGCGTTCACGCATCGCATACGCGACCAGATTGTGCTCACGCGTACCTCCTGGGATGTTGGTTTTCGGAAAACCTTTTCGGGAAACCCGGTGCTCCGGGAGCCGAGGCGCCCGAGTTCACGGGAGCGTGCCACCGGTAAGTTTGCGAAACAAGCTTTTCACGGTCGTGTTCGCGATCCGGGCTTGCGAACGCCGCGGACTTCGACTACCTGGTTTCGAAGCGATCGGTCCTGGCGGCCGCTTCCGGCGATGCTCGTCCGAGCTCGCGGTGCTCCGGGTCGGGTATCGCAGTCGCGTCGGAGGATTCGATGAAAGCCAAGGCTCGCTCCATGGTTCTGGCCTGCGCTGGACTCTCGATCATGTCGTTACGCTGTGCGCCAGGGGATGACGCAATCCCGCAATCCGAGACGGTGCAGGCCGCCGCGGTCGCATTCACCTCGACCGCGGTGGTCGAGCACGACAGCCGGTGCATGGACGTGACCGGCGCTTCCACGGCGGACAACGTCAACCTGATCCAGTGGAACTGTCACGGCGCCAACAACCAGTCGTTCACGTTCACGCCGGTCTCGGGAGTCGCAAACACCTATACGATCGGCACGTTCGCCGGCAAGTGCGTCACCGTGTCCGGAGCGTCCACGGCCGACAACGCCGCGATCGTCCAGTTGACCTGCAACGGCACCACCAGCCAGCAGTTCCGCCTGGTGTCGGCGACCAGCTCGGGCCTCGACCGGACGTTCAACCTGCAGGCGGCGGTCAGCAGCAAGTGCATCGCGACCAGCGCCGCGTCGACCACCAACGGCGCCCAGCTGGTCCAGATCGGGTGCTCGGCCGCGCCCGAGCGGGTCTGGCAGGTCTCGAACTTCACGCCCGACGGCACGCCGGGCTTCCAGACCCTGCCCAACCTGCCGACCAACGTGTGCAACAACACCAGCCTGCCGAAGGACTTCGGGACCAACTTCCCGACGCCGCGCGACCCGTTCGCGTTCGGGTTCTCCAACCAGTCGGCGGTCGGCTGGCAGGGCAACTTCTATCCGGTGTTCGCCTATCTCTCGGGCTCCTACTTCGCCCGCGGCGTGCCCACCACGTTCACCCAGGGCAGCACGTCGTTCTGCGGCGCGATGTACTCGTTCAGCGCGTTCACGTTCGGGCTGGCCTCCGGGGCGGCGCCGCCGGCGCAGTCGATCCAGTGGACGATGGACTCGGGCTTCCTGCCGGGTCTGACCACCTCGTTCACCCGCAACAACGTCGCGATCGCGATCACCAACTTCGCCGACCGCGTGGTGATCGGCGGCAATCCGCTCGTGCTGGTCTACACCCGCGTCGCGGTGACCAACCACGGCACCGCGGCGGTCACCGTGCCACCGGGCGGGTCGGGGCCGAACCTGGTCCGGCTGACCGCGGCCAACGATACCGTGGCGGCCGGCGCGACCGTGAACAACGACTTCGTGGCGGCGGTCGACCGGTTCGGCGGGACCCAGGCGTTCCCGTCGACCGCGACCCTGGCGGCGTCGGCGCCCAGCTTCGACACGGCCCGCGCCCAGATGCAGGCGTTCTGGACCATGCGGATCAACGCCACTGCCCTGCCGTCGCTGCCCAACGTCACGCTGCCCAACACCGGACTGACCAACCCCGGCACCGCGCTGCTCAATGCCTACCGCGCGGGCACCGCCTATCACCTGATGATGCAGGTCGGCAAATCACCGTTCTCCGCGGCGAACAATTACGCCTGGTTGCTCAATCACGACATCCCGGGCGAGCTGGCCTCGCGGTTCTCCATCGGCGACTTCAGCGACGCGCGCAACCTGCTGCTGGTCGGCCGGACGTCGGAGGTGCAGGGGTTCAATACCAACGGGGCCAACTGGTACTTCGACGGCGTGTGGAAGACGCCCTGGGTCTGGGCGATCTACCTCGAGAAGACCAACGACACCAGCTTCGTCAGCCAGTTCTTCAACGACACCCAGACCCAGTTCGGCCCGAGCCTGCGCTCGATGATCCGGACGACCTTCGTGAATCAGCTCGACACCGACGGCACGCTCAAGACCAGCTTCGACAATGACTCCAGCGGCAAGTGGAGCCTGTCGAACTACTCGGCGCTGATCGGCCTGGCCGCGTACAAGTACATCGCCACGCGGATTGGCCAGACCGCCGAGGCGACCTTCGCCCAGAACGCCTATACCAGCCTGCACAACGCGCTCAACACGGTGATCGGCAACAACCAGGCCACCAACGGGTTCAACTTCCTGCCCTGCGAGGTCCAGCGCCCGGACACGGCCAATCGCTGCAACACGTTCAATGACGCCAACTGGGCGCAGGCGGCGTGGTCAGGCCAGAACCAGTGGGACACCATGCTCATGGGCGGAACGCCGCTGAGCGGCATCGTCGGCGATCCCGGCCAGCTCGATCGGATGTACACGTTCGGGTTCAACCGGCTGGCCGGCAAGGTCCCGTTCCCGTCGCTCGGCGCGTTCCCGGGATTCTCCACCGCCTACAACACCGTGTATTCCGAGGGCGGACTGTTTGCCACCCAGTTCCGTGATCTCGCGCTCACCAGCTACGCCTGGCAGATCCAGAATACGACCGGCGGGCCGAATGCGTGGTGGGAGGCCAACGGTAGCGGGCCGAGCACGAGCAACATCTGGGCCGGCAGCCACGCGCCTCCGCAGTTCGGCGCCGTTCCCTATGCGTGGCCGATCGCCCACCAGCAGCTGGCGCTGATCCGCGCGATCGCGGCGGAAGGCCTCACCGCGTCCGGGACCGGCCCGTTCACCTACACGCGCCCGCTCTACATCGGCCGCGGCATTCCCAACACCTGGATCGCCGCGGGGCAGACGATCGCGATCAGCAACCTGACGTCGTCGTACAACGTCGATACCGGCCTGCGGACCACCTACGGCGTGTCGCTCGCGGTCACCAAGCCGGCGGCCGGCCGCGTCATCACCGTCAACCTGACCGGCACGCTGCCGGGCGGGGCGGTGTTCGTCCAGCTGCCGGTGTTCGCCTCGTCGAGCGTCGTCAGCGTGACCGGCGGCAGCTTCAACGCGACGACCCAGACCGTGACGGTGAACGCCGGCGCGACCCAGGCCGTCATCACGCTCAACAACTGACCGGGGCCGAGCGACGCCCGAGCGGGCCGGAGCGAGATCACGGCGTGAACGGCGAGCTGACGACGAAGCTCACGTCATTCGCAAACGACGCCGTGGTATCGAAGTTGTTGGTTCCGCCGTTGCTGGCGATGAACAGCGTGTTGTTGAAGTGGCGAATGAACCGGGTCGGGAAGTTGACCGACTGGAACGTGGTGCCCTGACCGTTCATCCCGGGCTGCGGGCAGAACGTCGCATCGGAGCGGAACAGCGCGCTGCCATCGTTGGGCTGACGGTGGAGCTGGAAGTTCTGGTGGCGCAGGAAGTCGCCCGGGAAGTTGCGCGACTCGAACGACACGCACGCGTTGTTGGCCAGGCCGCGGCGCACGATGAACGTGCCATCGTCCTTGTCGCCCTGGACGCTCGTCGAGCTGATCACCGAGGTCACCACGTTGCCGCTCTGCTGGCGGATGAAGCGCGTGTTGAAGCCCGGGGTGGTCACGCGCAGCGAGATCGTCGAGCCCGGGGTCAGCGTGCCGCCGGTGACCGGGCTCGGTCCGCCGTAGTTGACCGCGACGATGTTGGCCTGCACCGAGTTCTCGGTCGCGTCGCTCGGCAGGCCGGCGGTCATCGCGCCCTCGAAGAACGAGCCGATGTCGCTGTTGCTGTTGTCACCGCCGGTGCCGAGCCCGATCGAGCCCTCCTGGTGCATCGGCGAGTAGCCACTGACGAACGTCGTCGGCAGCGCCCCCGAGTAGCGGGTGGCCAGGCCGCCCGAGCGCGCGTTGCCGTCCTTGAGCGCGAAGAAGTTCTGGCCGTTGTTCTTGAGCGTCGCGGTCACGAACCAGTTCTTGTTGCCGGTGTTCGCGGTGCTCTGGCTGCCCCCGGTGTTGGACTGGAACAGACCGTTCTCGAGATCGGCCATGATCCACGGACCGCTGCCGTTGCACGGCGAGAACCAGCACAGCGTGCCGAAGTAGATCGCGTCCATGTGGCCGTTGCCGGTGTCGGCTTCCTGGATCTCCATGTTGCCGTAGTCGAAGCAGCACCCGCTGTTGAAGTGGGTGCCGGAGGTCACCATGTACATGCCCTCCGGCTGGCCGGCTCTCGCGACTCCCGAGGCCGAGGCGTGGCGATAGCCCATGCGGCCCGAGAACTCCGCGCCGTACACGATGTGGCCGCCGGCGGTCACCGGCAGCGCATCGGCCGGGACGCCGGCGTTGGCCGGCCCGGCGTTGCCCGCGCCCGCGATCGTCAGGTCGTTGTGGCGCGTGGTCTGGTCGAAGATGATCGTGATGGTGCACGTCGTGTTGGCGCAGAACGCGTCCTGCGCCGCGGCGTTGGCGAACCCGCCCGCGGTCAGCACGCCGATGTTGGTCGTGGTGTTGTCCGACGCGCGCCGCACCTGGTACAGCGGGCCGTTGTACGCGTTGAACAGCGCGCGTGTGGTGCTGTGCGCGGCGACGCACGCGGTGCCGCCCGAGGCGTAGATGTCGCACGGCCCGGCGCTGGCCGCCGGCATGCCGATCAGCAAGGCGGCGGCGAACGCGATCGCCCCGGCGACGAGCGCTGTGCTGGATGTGTGTGGTGACCGATCAGTCATGGTGAGCCTCCCAGATTCGTTGTCTGTCGTCGGAAACAGTGCGTGCCGCGCCGCGGGGCGCGACGGTCTCACTGCGGGTCAATTCGGCCGGTCGCCGATCAGCTGCGCGACCTGCGCCGCGGCGTTGCGGACATCGGGATCGGCGTCGTTGATCGCGCGGCGCACCGCGTCGGCGGCGCGCGCATCGCCCACGTTGCCGAGCAGGCTGAGCGCCAGTGCGCGCTCGGCCGACGGGCCGCTGTCCGCGGTGCGGACCAGCTCGTCGAGCGCCGATCGCGTGCCGATCGCGGCGAGCCCCGACAGCGCGAGCCGGCGGACCGCGCCGTCGCCGTCCTTGCACAGGCCGAGCAGCGTCGGTTCGGTGTCGGCGTCGGGCGCCTGGGCCAGCGCCTGCAGCGCACCGAGCCGCACGGCGGGGTCGCCGCCGGTGATCGCGCGCTCGAGCACGCGGCGCGACTCGGTGGTGCCGACCGACGCCAGCGCCGCCACCGCGGTCTGCGCCGCCGCGGTGTCCGGGCCGGCGAGCGCGTGCTCGGCGGCCGCGATGCCCTCGGGCGTGCCGGTGCCGACCAGCGCCTGCAGCGCCGGGCCGCGGGTGCGCGGATCGCCGGAGCGCGCGGTCTCGGCGATCGCCTCGAGCGCTCCGCGATCGCCGATCCGCGCGAGCGCCTGCGCCGCCGCGGTGGCCGCGTCGGCGCTCGGGCTGTGCAGGGTCTGGAGCAGCGCGTCGCGGGCGGCGGGCGAGCCCGCGTTGCCGAGCAACGCCGCGATCCCGGCGGCCTCCTGCGGCCGGCCCTCGGCGAGCGCGTCGCCGAGCAAGCGGGTCACCGCGGGGTCGGCGCCGTCGTTCTGCGCCAGCATGGCGAGCGCCTCGATGCGCAGCGGCCCGGGCGCGCGGGCGAGCGCGGTGATCGCCGCCGTCGCCTCCGGGGTCGACGCGTGCGCCAGCAGCTGCAATCCCTGCTGGCGTTGCTGGCGCGTGCCGTCGCGCAGCCAGCGCAGGCCGACCGAGATCGCGGCCGGTCCGGGGTGCTGCGCGAGGTACCCGGCTGCCAGCCGGCGCTCGCCGGGCGTGCCGTCGTCGGCGAGCCCGAGCATCATCGCCTCGACCTCGGGCCCGGTGGTCTGACCGAGCACGGCGAGCGCCGCGCGCCGCGCCACCGAGCCGCCGCGGGTCGCGTCGACCAGCGCGGCGACCGCCTCGCGATCGCCGATCGTCGCCAGCGCCTGCGCCGCGGCGCCGGCCAGCACCGGCGCGCCGCTCTCGAGCAGCCCGGCCAGCGCGCGGCGCGCGTCGTCGCCGCCGATCGCGCCGAGCGCGGCGATGCACGACGGCTGGACCGCCGGCCCGCCCTCGGTGGCCGCGCGGACCAGGATCGGCACCGCCGCGGCGCCGAGCACCCGGGCCAGCGCGTGAGCCGCCACGCCCGCGGTGTTGGCGTCGCCGCTCGCGAGCACGGCCTCGAGCAGCGCGACGGTCTCGTGGCTGGCGTCGGAGAGCACCGACAGCGCGATGATCCGGACCTCGGGATCGCGCGCCCGGGCCAGCTCGCGGAGCGTGGCGAGCGCGGCGGGCGATCCGGCGTTCGCCAGCGCGCTCAGGGCGGTTCGCCACAGCGGGCTGCCGTGGTCGAGCGCGAGCGCGGTCAACCGCGCGATCGCCGGCTCGCTGCCCAGCCGCGCCAGCGCGGCCACCGCCGCCTGCCGGGTGCGGAGCGGGCCGCGATCGCACGCCGCGAACACCCGCTCGGCGGCGGCATCACCGCCGATGCTGCCGATCGCGGCCAGCGCGGCCTCGGCGATCCCCGGCCGCGCGTCGTCGGCGAAGCTCGCCAGCGCGCCGATCGCGCGCTCGCTGCCGACCACGCCGAGCTCGGTGAGCAGCCGCACGATCTGCGCGGTGTCGTCGCTGGCGCGCAGCGCGTCGATCAGCCTGTCCTCGGCGAGCTCGGCCCGGGTCGCCGCGATTCGCTGCGCCAGCCCGGCGCCGGGGCGCAATGCCTCGCTGCGCGGGGCCACCGGCGCGGCGAGCCGGCGCGAGTGCAGCCACAACAGCGCTGTGGACAGCGCGAACACGAGGGCGGCGACCTTCCAGACGCGATGCACGAGGACCTCCTGGTACCGCCGAGCGGGGCAGTCGGGCGTCCTCGTATACTCCATCGCGGCCATTCCATGCGCGGTCTTTCTGCGCGACCTCGTCAACGCGCATTCGCGGTGGCGTGAACACAGCGTTCACGGCGAAAACATGGAGTATTGAAACAGCCGATCCGTCGCGTGCGCACGATCGTGTAAGCGCCGTTAACACACCTGATCGCGCACACAGTGATGTGGTGTGTCACCGCTCATCGCAACGGCTACCAGCTGATGCAGGAGCTCGAGCGGCGCAGCCAGGGCGCGTGGCGGCCGAGCTCGGGCTCGGTCTACCCGACGCTGTCGCAGCTCGAGGACGAGGGGCTGGTCGCGGCGACCAAGGACGAGTCGAACCGGATCTACCGGCTGACCGACCGCGGCAAGAGCTACGTCGCCAAGCACCGCGACGAGCTCGGCACGCCGTGGGAGGTCGAGACCTCGGGCCACGATCCGCGCTGGGAGCTGATGAACCTGATGCGCGAGATCGGTCCGGCGCTCGGACAGGTGATGAAGTTCGGGACGCCCGAGCAGGTCGCCGAGGCGCGCCGGATCATGACCGAGGCGCGGCGCGCGCTGTACCGGCTGCTCGCCGACGACGAGACTGGGGAGTGACCCGGGCCACCCGCCGGGGCCCGGTCAGCGCCGGCGGGCGAGCCAGTGGTTCGCCCGATCGGGGTAGTGCAGGCGGCCGGCGGCGTCGTGCCAGCTGCACGGCGCGGCCGGTGCGCGGCCGTGGACGGCGTGGTCGTGGATGCGCGGGCAGTGCGGGCCGGGGGCCATGCCCGAGATCGCGCAGCGCTCGACCGGCTCGATGTCGTCGGGGCGCGGCGGCAGGCTGAGCGGCGTGCCGCCGGCGGCGGCGAGCAGGGCGTCGCGGACCAGCGGCGCGGCGGCGTCCATGCCGACGATGCCCTGGGTCGGCCGGCCGTCGAACGTGCCGGCCCAAGCGCCGGCGATGACCTCGCGAGTCGCGGCGATCGCCCAGGTGTCGGCGAAGCCGCGCGCGGTGCCGGTCTTGGCGGCGACGCGGAACGGCAGGTCGAACGGCAGCTCCATGCCGAAGCCGGGGCGGCGGGCCTCGGGGTCCGACAGCATGTCCATGATCAGCCACGAGGTCTCGGGCGAGAACACGCGGCGCTCCGGCGGGCGGGGCGGCAGCCAGCGCGCGCCGTCGGGACGGTCGATCCAGGCGACGCCGCGCGGCGCGCCGACCTGGCCGCCCTTGACGGTGAAGCCGTAGCCGGCGGCGAGATCGATCAGGCGGACCTTGGCGGCGCCGAGCGCGAGCCGCAGGCCGTAGTCGCGCGGCGTGCCGGGCAGCGGGGCGACCCCGGCGGTGCGCAGCGCGGTCATCACGCGCGCGATGCCGATCTGGTCGAGCACCGAGACCGCGGCGAAGTTGTACGAGCTGGCGAGCGCCTCGCGGTAGCGCACCGGGCCGTGCTCGGCGCCGCCCGACGGCGCGAAGTAGTCGTCGCTGGTGTCGCGGGTATCCCACGCGATGGTCGACGGCGACGCGCCGTGCTCGATCGCGGTGGCGTAGATGAACGGCTTGAGCGCCGAGCCGGGGTGGCGGCGGCGCGTGGTGAGGTTGAGCTGCGAGGCGGTCCAGCTGGTCGAGCCGACCATCGCGCGGACCTCGGTGGTCGCGGTGTCGAGCACGACCACGCCCGCCTGCTCGAGGCCGCGGTGGCGGAGCTCGGCGACCCGGTCGGCGACCCGGCGCTCGACCACCCGCTGGAGCTGGAGATCGAGGGTGGTGTGCACGGTGCCGCCGGCGCGGCGGACATCGGGCGGCAGCTGGGCGAGCACCCAGCGGACGAAGTGCGGCGCGGCGTCGGGCGGATCGTGGCGCCACACCGCGACGTCGGTCGCGCGGGCGGCGCGCGCCGCGGCCTCGCCGATCACGCCGCGGGCGACCAGCAGCGCGAGCACGCGGTCGCGGCGGGCGAGCGCCGCCGGCAGGTGCGCGATCGGGTCGTAGCCGGTCGGCGCCCGCGGGATCACGGCGAGCAGGGTGGCCTCGGCGTCGGACAGCGCGGCGGCCGGCCTGCCGAAGTACAGCTGGGCCGCGGCCTCCAGGCCGTGCGCGCCGTTGCCGAAGTACGCGCGGTTCATCCACTGCTCGAGGATCGTGCGCTTGTCGACCGCGCGCTCGATCCGCAGCGCGAGCAGGGCCTCGCGGAGCTTGGCGGACAGCGTGCGCGGCCTACCGTCGGAGACCATCATCCGCGCGAGCTGCATGGTGAGCGTGGACCCGCCGAACCGGCCGCCGCGCAGGTCGAGCCAGGCGGCGCGCGCCACGCCGGCGCCGTCGACGCCGCGGTGGCGCCAGAAGTGCTCATCCTCGGACTCGACCACGGCGGACACCGCGATCGCCGGCAGCTCGGCGAGCCGGGTCCAGTGCAGGCGATCGGCGCCCTGCGCGGCGATCGTCGCGAGCGGCTCGCCGCGGACGTCGACCAGCGTGAGCGGCGCGCTGGTCGCCGCGAGCTCGGCCGGATCGAACGGCCGGACCACGACGGTGATCGCCGCGGCGTGGATCGCGATCACGAGCGGCAGCAGCGCGGCGACGAGCGCCCACCGGCCGATCCGCCAGATCCGCCAGATCCGCCAGATCCGTCGTGCGCGCCGTGCCATCCGATGCACCTCGTCGGTGCAACGCGTGGGCGCGGCGAATGCTTCCGCAGCGTGTGAAGGCATGTGAACCGGGCGGGCGGCGGGTCCGAAGATCGACGAGCACGAACGGTCCTCAACAGATCTGCGGTCGGTGGCACGACCGGCGACCTGGGGCACCGTGCGCCATACGGGCGCTCACCAGGTGCGCAGAGTGCGCGATCGGGCCCCCATCGCCGGGCGCAAGCCGTTATGCTGACTTGTGGTGACGCGGAACCCGACCCGCATCGGCCGCTACGACCTCATCACCGCCCTGGCCACCGGCGGCATGGGGCGGATCTGGCTCGCCCGGGCGACCGGCGTCGGCGGGTTCGAGCGCCAGGTCGTGATCAAGACCCTGGAGCTGCCGCGCGACACCATTGAGGCCGAAGAGGCCTCGGCGATGTTCCTGGATGAGGCCCGGCTGCTCGGCCTGCTGCATCACCAGCACCTCGCCAGCGTGTTCGAGGTCGGCCAGGACGACGGCCGCTACTACATGGTGCTCGACTACCTCGACGGCCACAGCGCGCACGACGTGTGGGAGCGCGCGAGCCAGTTCGGCGCCGCGCTGCCGCTCGACTTCACGCTGACCGTGGCGTCGGCGGTCGCCAACGGCCTGCACCACGCCCACACCCGCAAGGGCCTCGACGGCGTGCCGCTCGGCATCGTGCACCGCGACGTCACGCCGTCCAACGTGATGATCGGCTACGACGGCGCCATCCAGCTGATCGACTTCGGGATCGCGATGGCGGCGGAGCGCAAGACCAAGACCCAGACCGGGCTGGTCAAGGGCAAGGTCAGCTACCTGTCGCCCGAGCAGGTCACCGGGCGCGACGTCGACCCGCGCACCGACGTGTTCGCGCTCGGCATCCTGCTCTACGAGATGTCGACGATGCACCGCGCGTTTCGCGACAGCTCGGACCTGGCGACGATGCAGCGGATCAAGGCCGGCCGGGTGACGCGGCCGTCGCTGGTGGTGCCGAACTATCCGCTCGAGCTCGAGATCATCGTGATGAAGGCGCTGCAGGTCGATCCGCGCGAGCGGTTCCCCGACGCCGACGCGATGCGCCGCGCGCTCGAGGCGCTCGGCCACCGGCTCCACCTCATCCTCGGCGACGCCGCGATCATCGAGGTCATGGCGCAGCTGTTCGACGACCGCCCGGCGGACGACGCGGCGGCGCGCGCGTCGGATCCGGCGCTGGATCCGGCGCTGGAGTGGGACTCCGATCACGATCTGACGGTGCGGCGCGAGCCCGCCGACCTGCTCGCCCGGCTGCGCGCCGAGCACGCCGCCGCCAAGCGCCGCGACGCGGTGCCGACCGCGCCGGAGCTGCCGACCGTGAAGCCGCGCAAGCTGCGGGCCGCGACCGAGGCCGCCGACTTGCTGATCGGCCGCGGCGAGCCGCCGATCATGCCGATGCTGTCGTCGCCCGAGACGCCGTCGGGGATCACGCAGCCGAGCCAGCCGGTCGAGCCGGCCGCGGGCAAGCCGGCCGACCTGGGCTTCGATGGGGCAACCGTCCGGGCCGCCCATCCGGCCGACCTGGGGTTCGGCGGGCCGACGCTCAAGTCCGAGACCGCGAGCCGGATGATCGGCGCCCACCTGGTCGAGGCGCGGTCGGGCCGGCGCGCGCGGCTGCGCTGGATCGGCGCGGCGATCGCCGCGGTCGTGGTCGCGGCGCCGGTCGTCTACTTCCTGACCCGCGACTCGGGCGACGCGGTCGCCGGCGCCAGCTCGCACCCGGCGGCCGTCGCGCCGGCCCCCGAGCCGCCGCCGCCGCCCCCGGCACCCGATCCGGCGCCGACGCCGCCGGCGCCGGCCAAGGTCCACGTGCGGATCGTGACGCATCCGGCGGACGCGACCGTGCTGCTCGACAACAAGCGGCTCGGCCACACGCCGCTCGACGAGTCCGTCGCCGCCGATCCCGGCAAGCACGTGATCAAGCTGCGCCGCAAGGGCTATGCACTCTACAAGCTCGATGTCTCGCTCGACGCCGACATCACCGAGGAGATCTCGCTCGCGCCGCAGAAGTAGCGCGGCCCGTGCTCGGGCGGAAGATCTCGACGCGCATGGACCGGAGCGTCAGGTCGGTTTCTTCGCGAGCGTCGCGCGCAGCACGCGTACGGCAGCGGTCTGCGTCTTTTCACGCATGCAGCGGACGATGAGATCGAGGTTGATCTCCGGGACGAGCATGCTGCGTTGCGCCGGGCCAAAGCCGTCGGCTTTGCGAACGAACACGGCGAGCTCCCCGTGCTGCCAGAACCAGACCTCCTTCGCGCCGAGCTGCCGCCACAGCGTGAGCTTGTCGAGGTTACCGGACGAGTAGACCACCTCGATCACCAGATCGGGGGCCTTGAGCGAGGGTGCGATCGGTGCCGTCGTGAACACGTAACACTCGTCGGGTTCCGCACCGAGCTTCTTCTTCTTGTTCTTGACGGTCCACGAGCCGATCCCTTCGGCGGGAATGCCGAGGTGTTCGATGTACGCCTCGAACAGCCGCGCCAGCTTCTTCTTGTCCGACTCGTGCACCGTCCCTGGCGACATGAGCTCCAGCACTCCATCCACGTAGGTCAGCCGCGGTACCGAGCTCTCTCCCCGGAGAGCGTCGATGCGCTCGTAGTCCTCCCACGACACGCTCGAGAGGTGCACGACCTGATCGTAGCTGGGATCGCTCGGCTCTCGATCGCCGTACGTCGAGCGAAGCTCGGCGGCTCGCGTTCCGCGCACCATTGCAGGAGCGTACCATGCGTCGATCGGCCTGGCGCGCGGCCGGCGGACCGGCGCTGCGGGCCGCTCAGCGGTGCCCGGCCAGCCACTTCGTGACCTCGGCAACGCCGTCGCGGCGGCCGGCGCGCTGGTAGATCGCGAGCGCCTCGCCGGCCCGGGTGCGGGCTTGTGGCCGGTCGCCCGCCTTCCACAGCACGTCGGCGAGATCGATGCGCAGGCTGGCGCGCTCCTCGGCCCGGCCGTTGCCCTCGACCTCGGCGTAGCCGAGCGCCCGGGTCAGCGTGGCGCGCGCCTCGTCGAGCCGGCCGGCGCGGGCGGCGCACGAGCCGAGCGTGTCGAGCGCGTTGATCTTCAGGTGATCGGCGCTGTGCGCGCGGTCCAGGATGTCGAGCGAGCGGCGCGCCAGGGCGGTGGCCTGGGTGCAGTCGCCGGTGTCGAGCGCGATGAACGACAGCGCGTTGAGCGAGATCACGACGTCGGGGTTGTCGGGGCCGCGCGCCTTCTCGCGGATCGCCAGGCTCTGGGTGCGGAGCTCGATCGCCTGCTTGTAGTCGTCGCGCGCCTGGTAGACGTTCGCGATGCTGTCGAGCACGTCGGCGGTCGCGGTGTTGTGTTGAGCTCCGGGGCACCTCCTTGACAAGGATGCTCGCCGGAAGCGCTGGGTCCACGTTCAACGTCAACGGTGGAGTCAGACGTCGCCGTCGCCGTCAAGGTCAACGCCTCGCGACAGCGTGAAGGTCGACCTCGACGTCTTCGCAGGGCGTTCGCGGCCTTCATCGACACCGGTTCACGGCCACACACCGATGATCGCACCCATCACCGCATACGACACTGCGAGGAAGCCGCCATCGATCACGATCAGGATCAGCGAGCGGCGCTCGAACAGGTACACGGTCGCGAGCGACGCGGTCGCCCAGCCGATCCCGGCGAGCGCACCGGCGCCGGCGCCCCACGCGAGGCCGGCGTGGCGGCCCAGGAACATGCCGAGGTTGAGCGCGACGATCAGCGCGAGCACGAGCGCGCTGCCCAGCGCCTTGCCGGCGCCCTTGCGGAGCTGGTCGTCGGTCAGGCCGGCCTCGCGCTGCCACGCGTGCGCGAACAGGATCGGGCTGAACCACACGCCGCCGATCAGGAGGCTTGACAGGGCGGCGACCGCGACGGCGAGAATGTTGACATTGGCCATGCCGGCACGAATACCGATCTCGGCGGGGCCGACGCCAGCGATCTCCGCCCAGGCCGGAGATCCGGTGACCGAAGCCGGCAGATCCGGGCGTGAGCCAGCAGCCCGTCCGGTGCCGATCCCCGTGCGGATCGAGCGAAGCGAGATGGGGGGTGGGGACCCTGCCGGGTTTGCCGGCGGGGCGGGGGGCGAAGTCCCCCGTGGGATCGAGCGAAGCGAGAGGGGAGGCGGGGACCCTGCCGGCGTTGCCGGCGGGGCGGGGGGCGAAGCCCCCGGTGGGATCGACGATCGCTGGGTCCGCGCCGTGGGGATCCCGGCATTCGGGATCGGGATTCCTCGGATCACCGGGCTACTCGACGACATCGCGCCGGCCGGTCCGCACGCCGCGGCCTACTGGCTCGGATCGGCGGCGTTCGTCGCGCTGGCCGGCGCGATCTGGCACGGCAACCGCTGGCTGCTGTTCGAGCAGCGCCGGCACTGGGACTGGTTCGATCACCCGGTCCGCAAGGTCGTGATGCTGCTCGCGGCGATCGTGCTGTTCACCGTGCCGCTCACCGTCGCGACCCTCGCGGCGTGGTACGCGGCGCGCGGCGCCACCGCCGATGTCGCGACGATCCGCACCGTGGTGCTGATGATCGTGATCTGCGTGATATTCGTGACCCACGTCTACGAGACCGTGTTCCTGATCAAGGAGCGCGCCTCGGACCGGGTCCGGTTCGCCGAGCTCGAGCGCGCCCGCGCCGAGGCCCAGCTGTCGGCGTTCCTCGCCCAGGCCGATCCGCACTTCATGTTCAACGCGCTCCACGCGCTCGCCGCGCTGGTCGAGACCGACCCGCCGCGCGCCCGCGCGTTCACCGAGCACCTCGCCGACATGCACCGCTACCTGCTGGCCCAGCTCGGCAAGACGCTGGCGACGGTCGCCGACGAGCTGCGCTTCCTCGACGACTTCGCCGAGCTGATGCGGCTGCGGCTGGGCAGCGGGCTGGCGATCGCGGTGGTCGACGACGGCATCGACCGCCAGGCCCGGCTGCCGCCGACCGCGATCCAGAGCCTGGTCGAGAACGCGATCAAGCACAACCAGCTGCCGCTGGCGATCGAGGTCCGGCTCGGCGCCGACGCGGTCGTGGTCGGCCACGATCGCCGGCCGCGGCGCAGCCAGCGACCCTCGGCCGGCGTCGGCCTGCGCAACCTCGACGAGTGCTGCCGGCTCGCGATCGGCCGCGGCATCTCGATCGACCAGCAGGGCGGGCGGTTCGTGGTCGTCGTGCCGATCGTCCCGCGGGCCGCCGCATGACGATCGTGATCCTCGAGGACGAGGCGCCCGCGCGCGCGTGGTTCGAGCAGGTCCTCGCGCGCCACCGGCCGGGCGCCGAGCTGGTCGCCCTCGCGTCGGTCGCCGACGCGATCGCCTACCTCGCCGCGCACCCGCCGCCCGACCTGATCATCGCCGACATCCAG
Organism: Kofleriaceae bacterium; assembly: GCA_036265355.1. Taxonomy (GTDB): domain Bacteria; phylum Myxococcota_A; class Polyangia; order Haliangiales; family Haliangiaceae; genus JABFXX01. The sequence continues at coordinate 45,542 of DATAPF010000386.1, forward strand.
CTCGCCGATGGCCTGTCGCTCGAGATCTTCGACCACACCCAGCCCGGCTGCCCGGTGATCTTCGCGACTGCGTACGACGAGTACGTGATCGAGGCGCTGCAGCGCGACGGCATCGCGTATCTGCTCAAGCCGCTGCGCGAGCCCGACGTGGTCGGCGCGCTCGCCAAGTACGACCGGCTGGAGAGCCACTTCGCCGAGCGCGTGCGCGGCGTCGCGCGCCGGCTGGGTGCGCCGCGCCGGCTGGTCGCGCGCCGCCGCGATGGCTTCGTCGTGCTGTCGCTCGCCGAGGTCGCCTACTTCGCGGTCGACGACAAGCTGGTCGACGTGATCACGCGCGACGCGCGCCGGTTCGCGGTCGACCAGACGCTCGCCGAGCTGGAGGCCGAGCTCGGCGCCGAGTTCTTCCGCGTCAACCGCCAGTACCTGGTGTGTGCCGCCGCGGTCGCCGGGTTCCGGCCGCACGCCAAGGGCAAGCTGCGGGTCGAGCTCGCACCGCCGCCACCCGGCGAGGTCATCGTCAGCCAGGACAACGCGGCGCGGTTCCGCGCCTGGCTCGCCGGCTAGTTGTTCACCATCGGGTCGGACCAACCCGATGGTGAACAGCTGGTCTTACCGACCCGATGGTGAACGGGACCTGTTAACCGCTCTCTTATACCCCTCCCTGGAGAACATTCAGGGAGCGCTTTGCGCCCACGCGCCGCGCCCGAGACGGCTTCCCATCGCTCTCCGGATCGGCTCTCAAGTTCGGCTGGCAGCATCGGAGTCCTGCAGAAGCGCTTGCCACCGCTGGCGGTTTCACGACGACCGCTCGCGAACGTTAGCCGGTCTACCTGTCGAATAAATTACCAATACTAGACAACACTTCACATGGAGAGTAACGAATGCCCGAATTTGCAGGAATCTCCCCGCAGGGATACAGCAGTCAGCACTTCGTCAATTTCAAGACCGCAGACGGATTCATCTCGTACACGCTAACAGGTATCGTCCTTATCACGTTTCAGGGAGCGGCGACTGGCAGTGACTTCTTGAGGAAGCCGCTCACGTTCGAGGTCCCCATTCCGGACCTGCCGCCGCGGAAGGGCCTGAAACTTCGCCACTGGGCACCGTTCGTTACTCTCGGTTCCATCTCCAATGATGGCTCAGGCTCGACACCAGGTGCCAAAGTCGCGGTCGCCGTCCATAGCGGCGCCTCCTGCGCCCCCTGCCGCGGGCCGCGACCCTTCGCCGGCAGGCCAGTAGGTGGCGCCGTGGTCCCCGGTGATCCCGGGGATGCGACCTCTTCGAGGCTGGTGGTGACGTCATGCTGCGACGAGGGGCCGTGCTAGCCTGTAGCTTGATGGCAACGCCCGCGCACCACGACCGCCGCCAGGCGCTCTACGATGCGTACTGCGCGGTGCCCTCGCATCAACGCGCCGAGATCATCGACGGCACCCTGTATGTCATGCCCAGGCCAGCGCCGCGGCACGCCAATGCGACGACCGTCTTGGGTGGCGAGCTCAACGGTGCCTTCCAGCGCGGGCGCGGCGGGCCGGGCGGCTGGTGGATCCTGTTCGAGCCCGAGCTCCAGCTCGTGACGCTCGAGCCGATGGCACCTGACCTCGCCGGCTGGCGTCTCGAGCGCATGCCGACGCTGCCAGAGACGGCGTACTTCACGCTCCCGCCCGACTGGATCTGTGAGGTGCTCTCGAAGTCGACCGAGGATCGCGATCGGAACAAGAAGCTCCCGATCTACGCCGCGCACGGCGTGGCCCACGTGTGGCTGCTTGACCCGATCGCAAAGACCCTCGAGGTGCATGCGCTCGGCGAGGATCGGCGGTGGCGAGACGTTCGGGTCTACGAGGGCGATGTTCGCGTCCGCGCCGCACCGTTTGGCGCGATCGAGCTCGATCTCGCGGCCTTGTGGTCTCGCTAGCGCGACCCAAGCGGCGAACCGCGGCTCCCAACGAGGACCGCCGCCCCCGTGGCGAAGCATTCAACAACGTCAGCGTAGTAGGACAGCACCGTCCGCGAGTTGACGTCACTGCTCCTTCGGGGACGCGATCGGTGGTGTCGCGTCACACTCGCGCCCACGTGGTCACAGCCGAGGGGGAGCCCCGCACGAGCTCGGGGGTGGTCGACGCCCCGGCAACCAGCCCGCGCAGCCCTGCACGGGGCGCTGGCCGTTCTGGCGGAGCTCCGGTGAGTTGCACCGGGTGGTAGAGACGCAGCGCGACGTCGAAGCGGTGGTTATGGGCTGACGAGAGGGCCATGGAGGTTCAACCCCTCCACTCCGCCCCTATTTTCGGAGGATGGAGCTGACGGGGGGTGTGGATCCAATACTGTGACGTCTCGAGGCGCGTAACGCATGGATCTGCAAGGTGAATATCGCCGTTCGCAGCGGCGAAACTGGTTTTTGCCCCGCCGTGGGCGGCCGGGCAGGATGGGGCATGGGCAAGATCGAGCTCCCCGAGTGCTGGGTTGGCATGGCCGAACCGCTGCGCGCGCTGATGGCCGAGGTCGAGCGCGAGGCGCACGCGGATGGCTCGGCACCACCGGACCTCGCGGCCGTGTCGGCGCGGTGGGCGCAGGTGAGGGACACGATCCGCGCAACGGTGCGCGCGCGGATCGCCGCCGCGCAGGCCGCGGAAGCGCTGGCGCGGAAGCGATAGCTACGTTGCGATCTTGAGCTGATGGTCCTCGATCCCGGCCGGCTCGTCTCAGAACAGCTCGTCGAGCAGACGAAAGAACGCGAGCTTCGATTCGTCGATGTCCGCGATGCCGTAGGCCCGAGTGAACGGCTCGCGCCACGCTGGGCCGAAGTCGCCTTCAACGTGCCGCAAGGCGAGCGCGATGTCCTGATAGCGGTCGGCGACCCCGAGCCGACCGAGGTCGAGCATCCCGGTGGGCTGGATCAAGATATTTGCCGGGGTGAAATCCCCATGCGTCAACACCAGATCCTCCTGGAACGGCGGCCAGGCGCGCAGCTCGTCGAGGATGCTGGTCGCAGTCCGGCCGGTCCGATCTGCATCGAAGTTGGATTCGTCGACCTCGCCAGTACGGACGTTGGCTTCGGCATCCAGCAAACGCTCGCGGATGCGCATGTCGAAGGGACACTCGGTGATCGGCGATCCATGCAGCGAGCGCATGGTCTTCGCGAGGTGTGCGACCCGCTCGGCGACCGCGAACTCGGTGGCGAGCTCGACCGGCGTGCCCGACAGCTCGTCCAGCAGCAAGTACGCACGACCGGCTTCGCTCGCGAAGGCCAGCACACGGGGCGCGGGCAGACGCCCCGCGGCCCACTGCAGCCGGTCGTACTCGCGTTCGAGCTCCTTTGCGATCTTGAGGTACCTGGTGGGACGCCCGCACGCCGTGAGCCGATATGTCTCGGCCGCCTCGCCGAGCGAGGTGGCTGCGAGCTCGTATCCGGCAACGTCATCACGTAGTGTTTCCGGTAGGGGCATCGTGGTGGGTGCGTTCATGGGCAAGTCGCATGCGTTCAGCACGCTCCCGCAGATTGCCAAACCCGCATCGAGCATCAAGGGGTGGATCCAATACTGTGACGCTCGAGCCGAGGTACGGGCGGGAGCCTCGAAACGGCTCCGATGGTCGGCGCCGTACGAGTGGGAACGTGTTGCACCGGTCTGGAGATTGACCGGCGAGCCCTCGCTGCCTTCCTCCAGAAGTTGCTTCGGTTCCCGTCGAGGATCTGAATGGGTCCGCGTCGCCTCGACGACGCAGGGAGCCCGACGATGACCACGACCACGACGATCGCCGTGCCGACGAGCTGTGCGGTGCTGTGCACCCGGCTGGCGGAGCTGGCCAACGCATCGACGACGAACTCGCCCAGGCCGGGAACGGCGCGGCGATCGACTACGGCGCGCTCGAGCAGCGCGTCGCTGACGCGCTCGGCGAGGTCGAGCGCGGGCTGCACGCCCAGGTCCTGGCGCGGCTCGACATCGACGTGCCGGCGATCCGGGTGTGGGGCGACGAGTACCGGCGGATCGGCCGGTTCGAGAGCGACTACCACACGCTCGCGGGTACCGTGCGGGTGATGCAGACGGTGTACCGGAAGGGCGGGCGCAACGGCGACACGGTCGACGCGGTGAGCGTGCGCGCCGGCGTCGTCGCCGACGGCTGGCTGCCGCACACGGCACGGGCGATGGCGCACCTGCTCGCGCAGGGGACGTCGCGGGAAGCAGAGGCGACCGGGCGCGCGCTGGCGCGGCTGCCGTACTCGCGATCGAGCTTCGAGCGGGTCGGTCACGAGGTCGGGACGCTGTACCGGCGGGCGCAGGCGCGGATCGAGGAGGTGCTGATCCAGGAGTACGCGGTGCCGGCCGAGGCGCACAGCGTGAGCATCTCGATCGACCGGGTCGCGTTGCCGATGGAGGAACCGATCGAGGCGCCTGCGGTGCCGGTGGATCCGCCGTGGGTCGCCGCGGTGATGGCCGCCGCGCCACCGCATCCGCCCGAGGTGCAGGCGGTGCTCGACGAGCAGACCCAGGGCGACGGGCCCAAGGTCGCGCGCAACTTCCGCATGGCGTACGCCGCGACGGTGACGCTGCACGACGCCGAGGGCGAGGCGATCCACACGATCCGGTACGGACAGCTGAGCGACCGCTGGGCGGCAGCGGTTCAGCGCGCCACGCGGCCGCTCGCCAAGCCGGTGCAGATCATCGGCGTGCTGGGCAGCCGCGCGGCCGCGAACGCAAACCGCCACCCGGCGCCGATCCCGCGCCGCTACGGAGCACGCGGCGCCGCGTAACGGCGGCGCCATAGGCCGGCCCAAGACCGCGCGGCCGCGGCTCAACGGCTCCGATCGGATCAGCGTCGTAAGCCCGCGGCTTGGCTCGATGTCACAATACGAGAACCACACCCCTGACGGGTTGACGTAACCGCTAATTCCGCGACGTGACCTGTGATCCCTCGTCCCACCCGATCCTACGCGGCCGACGGTCGGTGCTCGCACCGCCGCCGCAGCCCGGCGAGGTCATCGTCAGCCAGGACAACGCGGCGCGGTTCCGCGCCTGGCTCGCCGGCTGACCACGGCGGCCCGCCCGCTCACGCCGCGGCGGCCTCGGGCGCCGGTGGCGGCCGGCGCAGCAGCAGCCAGAACACCAGCGCGTGGCTCACCAGGAGCGCTGGCACGACGAGGATCGGCAGGACGTAGGCCACGCCGATCGAGTACGCCGCCAGGCCGTAGCGCTGGGCGTTGACCGCCGCGACCCCGAGGTCGATGAACCCGACGAGGTTGAACGCCCAGACCAGCGGCACCGCGAGCCTGCGGGAACGGCGGACGGCGACGAGCGCGATCAGCGCGAGCAAGGCGGTGGCGACGTCGCCGTACGCCGTGGGCGCGGCGAAGCCGAGCGGCGGCGGCGAGGGCACCGCCATCGTCGTGATATAGAACAGGCCGAAGTGCCGGAACGAGTGCAAGAGCAGGATCGGCGCGACCGCTGCGTGGAATGGCCGAGCGCGCAGCGCGGGGACGACGTACCACGCGGCGATCAGCACGAACGCGGCAAGGCTCATGTAGAACTCGGTGTACATCACGGCGATCGCGGACATCGACTACCTCCAGCGCCCAGGATTGGCCGCCGGTGCGCGGCCGTCCAACGAGTTCTCCTGGTCGCGGCCAGTAGCCGGAGTGATGGCTGCAGCCCGTGACGCGCCACCTCGAGCTCCGCCACCTGCGGCTCGTCAAGGCGATCGCCCGGCACGGGACGATGACGCGCGCGGCCGGCGAGCTGGCGCTCACCCAGTCGGCGCTGAGCCAGCAGCTCCTGGAGCTCGAGGCGCGGCTCGGCGTTCAGCTGTTCCTGCGCACCGGCCGGCGCATGGTCGCCACCGAGGCCGGCGAGGGCCTGCTGGTCCACGGCGAGCGCATCCTGGGCGAGGTCGCCGCGCTCGACACCTGGCTCGACAGTCTGCAACACGGCGAGGTCGGCACGCTGCGGGTGAGCACCGACAACATCCTGTCGTTGCGCTGGCTGCCGGGCGCGATGCAGCGGCTGCGCGCGCGCTATCCGCGCGTCAGCGTGCAGATCGGGCGCCACGGCGACCTGTTGAGCGAGCTCGCCGACGGCAAGCTGGACATCGGCATCACCTTCCCGCGCACCGTGCCGAAGGACATCGAGCTCGCCCCGCTGTTCGACGACGAGCTGCTCGGCGTGCTGCCGCGCGACCACGCGCTGTGCGCCCACCCGGTGCTCGATGTCCGCGAGCTGTCGGGACAGGACCTGATCTATCACATGGAGCTCAAGGGCTCGGCGCTGTCCCGGCTCGTCCTGGTGCCGCACCGGATCGCGCCGGCATCGGTCACCGTCGTCGAGCAACCCGAGGCGATCATCGAGCTCGTCAAGTCCGGGTTCGGGATCAGCATCCTTCCGCGCTGGTCGGTCGAGCGCGATGTGGAGGCCGGCGACCTCGTCGCGCGGCGGCTCCGGGTGAGCGGGAAGCCGTGCCGGCCGCTGCGCTGGGTCGCCGCGCTCCGCAAGGGTGCGAGGCAGCCGTTCGTCCACGAGTTCCTCGACCAGATCCGCGCGCAGGCCGCGAGTCGACGCGCGGCGTTGCCGCTCGCAGGCTGAGCGACCCGGGGCTGTGCCAGCGCGCCGGGCGGGGCTACGGCCAGATGCCGATGATCGCGCCCATCACCGCATACGACACTGCGAGGAAGCCGCCGTCGATCACGATCAGGATCAGCGAGCGGCGCTCGAACAGGTACACGGTCGCGAGCGACGCGGTCGCCCAGCCGATCCCGGCGAGCGCACCGGCGCCGGCGCCCC
>DATAPF010000387.1:0-46537 GCA_036265355.1 Kofleriaceae bacterium
CTGGCAGGTCACGCCGCCGCTGCCGCCGCCCGTACACTGGATATCTTTCGAGTTGCACTGCGTGGCCCGAGAGATTCCGCCGGCGACCCTCCTCAGATCATCGGGCGTGAGGACACCGAGCGAACGAACGGTGTCGCGAGAGAGATGAAATTTCCTCTTGAACTTTGGTTGCATGACACTCTCCTTGAAAGAAGAAGTGCAATGACCCGGCGATCCCCTGTTGACAGGATTCGCCGGGTCGATGTCACGATCGCGCATCGTACGCAAGGCAGTATACGTGCACGTTCGACTCCGGCAATCGATTTATTGGTCGCTGTGAATGTGGAACATGAGTGTCTCTTCGTGTCTCTCCATGTCTCCTCGCCATGAGACACGGTGTCACATGTTTCGTGACAACGGCCAAGGGTTCTCGGCGCCGTCGAGATCCAGCACCGCGGTGAACCGACCAGCCTGCGACACGCCCGCTGTGACGGACGCCCCCCGCGGGCGGGCGCTGTCTTTGGCGGTCAGGGCGCCCGGCGGAACGCGTGGGCCTGCTGGGCGAGGAAGCCGTCGGGGAACGGATCGGCGAGGCCGTAGCCGGCGGGCTTGCCGGGGCGGCGGTCGGCGGTGCCGAACAGGTGATCCCACAGCGACAGCTTGGTCGCGTAGTTCTTGCCGGGCGGCGCGTAGTCGATCGCGTGGTGCCAGCGGTGGAGCTCGGGGCCGTTGATGACGTACGCCAGCCAGCCGAGCCGGAGGTCGACGTTGGCGTGGATCCACATGCCGGACACGATGCTGATCGCGCCCTTGTACAGCATGACGTCGGTCGATGCGCCGAGCAGGACCATCGCGGCGACCTCGATGGTCTGGTTGATGACGATCTCGAGCGCGTGCGACCGCGAGCCGGCGATCCAGTCGACCTCGCGCGCCGAGTGGTGGGCCTCGTGCAGCCGCCACAGCAGCGGGATGCGGTGCTGGGCGCGGTGGAACCAGTAGATGTAGAGGTCGTGGCTGACGATGAACAGCGCGAGCTGGGCGGCGAACGGCCAGCTCGACACCAGGCCGTGGCCGGGGCTCTGTGCCGCGCCGGTCACGGCGGCGAGCCCGCGGACCAGGCCGTTGATCACGACCGACAGCACGGCGCTCTGGATCAGCGCGTAGCCGATCAGGTCGACGCCCAGGCCGCGGCGCCAGAACCGCTGGCGATCGTACGGCCGCAGGCGCTCGAGCGCAATGATCACGAGGGCGCCGCCGGCGGTGATCGCGGGCGCCCACAGGGCGGCGGAGCTGGCCGTCACGACGCGGCGGTCATCACGCGGCGCAGCTTGGTGCGGCTCGCCAGCTCGCTGGCGTGGACGCGCTTGACGCCGTCGCCGAACGCGCGCTCGATGTCGCGGATGTTCTGGACCAGGCGCATGAAGCCGCTGACCTCGACCGAGGCGGCCTGATCGGTGCCCCACATCGCGCGGTCGAGGGTGAGGTGGCGCTCGATGAAGCACGCGCCCAGTGCGACCGCGGCCCAGGTCGGCGACAGGCCGACCTCGTGGCCGGAGTAGCCGATCGGCCGGTCCTCGTAGCGCCGGCGCAGCGTGCCGATCATGTTGAGGTTGATCGCCTCGACCGGGCACGGGTACGACGAGGTCGAGTGCGCGATCAGCAGCCGGTCGCGGCCGACCGCGTCGACCGCGGCCTCGATCTCGTCCATCGTCGACATCCCGGTCGAGATGATCAGCGGCCGGCCGGTCGCTTTCATCGCGCGCAGCAGCGCGTGGTCGGTGAGCGAGGCCGAGGCGGCCTTGTAGCACGGCGGATCGAACTGCTCGAGGAACTCGACCGACGGCTCGTCCCACGCCGAGGCGAACCACTGGATGCCGCGGTCGCGGCAGTAGGTGTCGATCGCGGCGTACTCGGCGACGCCGAACTCGATCTTGTGGCGATAGTCGATGTAGGTCATCCGGCCCCACGGCGTGTCGCGCTCGATCAGCCACTGATCGTGCGGGACGCACGCCTCGGGGGTGCGCTTCTGGAACTTGACGGCGTCGCAGCCGGCGAGCACCGCGCCGTCGATCATGCGCTTGGCGATGTCGACCGAGCCATTGTGGTTGATCCCGATCTCCGCGATCACGTAGACCGGGCGGCCGTCGCCCACCAGCTTGTTACCGACCTTGACGTTGCTCCTCATGGGGAACCCTCCGGTGTGGTGCGCAGGCGCAGCAGCCACTCCGCGACCTCGCGGAATGCGCCGCGCCCGCCGGGTGCTTCGCAGATGTAATGGACCGCATCGCGCACGGCCGGCATCGCGTCGGCCGGTGCGGCGGTCAATCCGACCTCGCGGACCGCCTCGATCACGCCGAGGTCGTTGACGTCGTCACCGATGTACGCGACCTGGTCGAGCCCGACGCCGGCCTGGTCGAGGATCCGGCCGAGCTGGGCGTGCTTGTCGCGCACGCCGGGCCATAGCTTCATGCCGAGCTTGCCGGCGCGCGGCGCGATCAGCTCGGGCGGCTCGCGGGTGAGCACGCCGGACGCGATGCCGCGCTCGCGCAGCCGCTCGACGCCCATGCCGTCGCGCACCGAGTAGACCTTCAGCTGCTCGCCGGTCGGCCCGACGTAGACCGTGCCGTCGGTCAGCACGCCGTCGTTGTCGGTCAGCACCAGGGCGAGCCGGATCGCGCGGCGCGCGGCGTCGGCGGGATAGCGCGGGGTCACCACGCGGTGAACCCTCCGTCGACGACCAGGTTGGCGCCGGTCATGTACGCCGACGCGGCGCTGGCGAGGAACACGGCGGCGCCGGCGTAGTCGTCGGGCCTGGCCATCCGGCCCAGCGGCGTGCGCGCGGCGTAGCCCTGGACGAAGTAGTCGGGCTGGCCGTTCTCGACCCCGCCGGGCGACAGCGCGTTGACCCGGATCCCGGCGGCGCCCCAGTAGGCGGCGAGGTAGCGGGTGAAGCCGAGCACCGCGGCCTTGGCGGTCGGGTAGGCCGGGGACTTGTAGAACGGCTGGCTGCCGTCGGGGCGGCGGTACAGCTTCTGATCGGGCGCGACGATCCCGTAGGTCGACGCGATGTTGATGATCGAGCGATCGCGCGGCGCGCCGCGCAGCATCGCCGCGCCGAGCATCTGGCAGGTCAGGAACGTGCCGGTGACGTTGGCGTCGAGCATGCGCTGCCAGCGCTCGAGCGCGTAGTGCTCGAACTGCGAGTCGTGCGCCGCAGAGCCGCCGAACTTGTCGTCGATCGCGGCGCTGTTCACCAGCACGTCGATCCGGCCGAACCGGTCGATCACGGCGGTCAGCAGCGCGGCGAGCGAGTCGCGCCGGGTGATGTCGGCACCCTGGCCGAGCCCGGCGTCGCCCAGGGCGGCGGCGCGGTCGACGCACGCGGCGTGGTCGAGATCGGTGATCACGACCCGGCCGCCGGCGCCGGCGAGCCCGCGGACCAGCGCCGCGCCGATCAGGCCGAGCGCGCCGGTCACGACGCACACCTTGCCGTGCAGGTCCATCGCGGCCGTCACCGGGCCCCCTTGCCGCGCCGCGGCGGGTTGCCCAGCCGGCGGAACACCGGCTCGACCGGCGTGCCGCGCAGCGCGCCGGCGAGCGTGCCGGCGGCGACGTGGTCGGCGAGCACCGGCAGGATCTCCTGGTAGCAGCCGACCAGGTACTCGATCTCGGCGTCGCGGTGCGCCCACGACAGGTTGTGGAATCCGCTCCACAGCACGCCGCGCCGGATCAGCTCCTGCTGGACGAATGACCTGGCGAGCAGCGGATCGACCGACGCCGCGTCGAACGCGACCATCGTGCGGGCGTCCATCCCGACGCACCGGGTCCACGCGATGCCGCGCTCGGCGCAGATCCGCGCGAAGCCCTGGCGCAGCACGCGACCGCGCGCCGCGAGCGTCTCCGGCACCTGGCGCCGGCGCAGCTCGGGGATCGTCGCCGCGGCGGCCGCGAGCGACAGCGCCTCGCCGCCGAACGTGGTGTAGAAGAACACGTCGCGCTCGAGCTTCTGCATCACGTCGGCGCGGCCGGCGAGCACCGACAGCGGCATGCCGTTGGCGATCGCCTTGGAGTAGGTCGCGAGGTCGGCGCGGACGCCGAACGCCTGCTGCGCGCCGCCGAGCGCGATCCTGAAACCCGTCCACATCTCGTCGAACACCAGCAGCGCGCCGTGCTGGTCGCAGATCGCGCGCACGCCCTCGAGGAACCCGGGCTGGGGCGGCTCGACCACCATCGGCTCGAAGATCACGCACGCGGTGTCGACGTCGACCACCGCGCGCACGCTGTCGAGATCGTTGTAGTCGAACGTCGACACCAGCTCGCGGGTCGCGGCCGGGATCCCGGCGCCGCGGTCGGTGGTCGCGATGTACCAGTCGTGCCAGCCGTGGTAGCCGCAGCACACCACGCGCTCGCGGTCGGTGAACGCGCGCGCGACCCGGATCGCGGCGGACGTCGCGTCGGCGCCGGTCTTGGAGAACCGCACTCGCTCTGCACCGGGAACGACGTCGCGGATCAGCTCGGCGACCTCGACCTCGAGCGGGTGCATCAGCGAGAACGTGATGCCGTCGCCGAGCTGGGTCCGGATCGCCTCGTCGATCACCGGGTCGGCGTAGCCCAGCGACAGCGGGCCGACCGCCATGGTCATGTCGAGGTACTCGTTGCCGTCGACGTCCCACACCCGGGCGCCGCGGCCGCGCGCCAGGTAGATCGGCGCGACGCCCTGGACGTGCTGGCCGGGGCCCTTGGCGAGGGTCTGGGTGCCGCCCGGGATCAGCTGCTTCGCGCGCGCCCACAGCGACTTCGAGCGCGCGATCACCGGATCGGCGGCGTTGCGCATGACCCGGTTGCCGCCGAGCGGATGCCGGGAGGGGTGATCGAGCCGCTCGAGGATCCGCGCCGCGATCTGCGCGCCGGAGAAGCCCTCGCGCGCGAGCAGATCGGGCAGCAGCATCGGCTTGAACCAGCGCTCGGTCAGCGCGATCGGCAGCAGGTCGGCGCGCGCGCCGGACCGGACCAGCAGCTCGCACACCGCCGAGTACAGCCCGCCGGTCTGCAGGTGATCCTCGACGGTGACGACCAGCCGGGTGTCGGCCGCCGCGGCGAGCACCGCCGCCTCGTCGAGCGGCTTGGGCATCCGGACGCTGAGCACGCGGGCGGAGATCCCGTCGGCCGCGAGCCGGGCGCGGGCGTCGAGCGCCTCGCGGATCAAGAGGCCAAAGCTCAGGATCGCCACGTCGTCGCCCTCGGCGACGGTCTCGATCCGGTGGGGCTGGCCGGGCAGCGGGTGCGGGCACACCACGGGCGACGCGGTGTAGCGGACGTAGCACGGCGCCGGATCGGCGAGCAGCGCGGGCAGCGCGGCGATCAGGTCGGCCTCGTCGGCCGGGCAGAAGACCTTCATGCCGGGGATGCCGCGCATCAGCGCGATGTCCTCGATCGCCTGGTGGGTCGGCCCGTTGGCGTCGGACAGAAAGCCGGGCACGCCGCCGATCAGCTTGACCGGCAGCCGGCCGATGCCGACATCGGTGCGGATGAACTCGTAGGCCCGCATCGTGAGGAACGCGGCCAGCGCGTGGACGATCGGCTTGCGGCCGCGCAGCGCGAGGCCGGCGGCGAGGCCGATCATGGTCTGCTCGGCGACCCCGACGTCGATGAACCGCTCGCCGAGCACGGCCGGCAGGTTGCGGATCGCGGCGCGGTTCTCGGCGGTGACCACCACGACCGCGGGGTCGACGGCGGCGAGCTGGGCGAGCGCGGCCTCGTAGGGCTGGAGTATCGTCGACGTCATCGCACCACCTGCGGGCTGGAGGTCAGCGGGACGGCGGCAGCGCCGTGGAGCTCGGCGATCAGCTGCTCGACCTCGCCGGGCGACAGCTTGACGAACCAGCGCTCGGGCTTGCCCTCGAGCGACGGCAGGCCCTTGTTGCGCACGGTGTCGGCGATGATCACGGTCGGCTTGCCGCGCTGGGCCGGCAGCTCGGCGAACGCGCGATCGAGCTGGTCGAAGTCGTGGCCGTTGATCCGCGCGGCCCGCCAGCCGAACGCCTCCCACTTGGGCGCGAACGGCTCGAGCGGGATCAGCGCCTCGGTCGCGACGTTGGCCTGGAAGCCGTTGCGGTCGACGATCGCGACCAGGTTGTCGAGCCCGCGGGCGGCGGCGACCAGCGCGGCCTCCCACACCGAGCCCTCGTCGCACTCGCCGTCGCCGAGGATCACGAACACCCGGCTGGGCGTGCCGCGCAGCCTGGCGTCGGTCGCGATCCCGGCGCCGACCGACAGCAGGTGGCCGAGCGAGCCGGAGTGGAACTCGACGCCCGGCACCTCGCGGTTGGGGTGCCAGTACAGCACGTCGTCGGGATCGAGGTGGCGCGCCAGCCGCGCGGTCGGCATGAAGCCGAGCTCGGCGAGCGTGGCGTACAGCGCCGGCACGTCGTGGCCCTTGGACAGCAGCAGGAAGTCGCGCGCCGGATCGTCGAGCGCCTCCGGGGTCACCCGCAGCACCTTGGTGTACAGGTGGACCAGCAGGTCGGCGCACGACAGCGACGCGCCGAGGAAGCAACCGCCGCCGCGGGTCATCCGGATCACGTGCTCGCGGACCTTCAGCGCGAGGCCAGGTCGGGTGAAGCTCATGGCATGCCTCCGTGGGCGAGCGTCTTCAGCTCGCCGAGGTGGTTGTGGATCCAGCTCGTGCCGCGGTGCATCGCGTTGATCGCCGCGAGCCCGGGGCGTGCGGCGAGCAGGGCCAGGATGTCGTCGAGGGTGAACGTCCGGGCGGCGGACCACAGCTCGTCGTAGACCGCGCGGATCACCGTGTAGTCCTCGGGGTAGTCGAGCACCAGGCGATGCGACTGGCTGTGGTCGAGCCCGGTCTGCCACCGGACGTTCAGCGTGGTGAACCGCTCGGGGTTGTCCCACAGGAACGGCGTGGTGTGCTCGCGGTCGAGCGGCCGGGTCGCCTCGCGCCACGCGGTCTCGAGCGCGCCGCGGGTCATGACCTCGACGTCGAACCCGTCGGGCCAGGTCGGCGGGTGCAGGTTGGACGCGTAGTCGATGTCCGGCTCGGCGAGGAACGCGCCGATCACGCAGTCGATGATGTCCGGATCGATCAGCGGGCAGTCCGACGGGATCTTGACCACGGCGTCGGCCGAGGTCGCGCGCGCGGCCGCGACGTGGCGGTCGAGGCAGTCGGTGGCGTGGCCGCGGACGCAGCGGACGCCGGCGCGCCGGGCCAGCCCGACGATCGCGTCATCGGCCGCCAGCTCGGTGGTCGCGATCACGACCTCGCTCGGGGTCCGCGCGGCGCACACTCGCTCGACCATGCGCTCGAGCAGCGTCGCGCCGGCGGCCTGGAGCAGGACCTTGCCGGGCAGCCGGGTCGAGCCGGTCCGGGCCTGGAGCACGACGGTGACCTTCATGCCGCTCCCTGCAGCGTGGGGTTCGCCTGTGCCTGCGCCGGCGCGCCGCGCCGCACCATCACGTCGCGGCACACCCCGGCGATGTTCCGGGCGGCGCGGCCGTTCTGGTCGGGCAGCATCGCGCGGTGCGCCTCGAGGTCGCGGTAGCTGTAGGTCGGCTTGCCGAGCGCGAGCCCGACGTACGCCAGCGTCGACCACTCGGTGACCAGCGTGTGGCAGTTCGCCGCCAGCACCTCGCCCGAGCCGCTGGTCAGCGCGCGGGCACGCGGCGCCCAGCGCCGGACCTCGTCGACCGCGCGGCTCATCCGCTCGTTGGGGTGGAACTTGAACACCAGCGGCCGGTCGCCCGCGATCTCGAGCGCCCAGTCGATGAACCGCTTGCGATCGTCGCGGCGGAACGTCTCGCGGCCGTCCGAGGTGCACGCCAGGACGCAGCCCTCGATCCAGTGGCCGGGGCGGACGTAGCCCGCGAAGTGGTCGAAGTTGGGCAGCCCGGTGACGATCAGCCGCTCGGCCCGCGCGCCGCGGTCGGCGAAGTCGCGGCGGTAGCCCTCGCTCGCCACGCAGTACGCGTCGTAGGCGTGCGACAGCCCGGTGCACGCCGTGCCGGCCGCCCAGCGCGGCAGCGTGAGCCACGGGCATAGCTCCATCACCCGCCACCAGAACAGCTTGGGATCGATCATGCCCTCCTGCACACCGACCAGCGGGATGCCGGCGATGTTCGACGGCACGATCAGATCGGAGCAGGTGACCACGAGGTCATACCCGCCGCGCTTGCCGCCGAGGTCGATCGCGAGCTCGTGCTGGCGCAGGTAGGCCAGGCAGCGCCGGCGGAAGTCGTGGCCGAGCGCGACGAACTCCAGCAGGTGGGCGCGCCGCAGGTAGTCGAGCAGCGTGCCGTCGTCGCAGTAGTACGGAGTGAACCAGCGCTCGCAGTCGAGCAGCTCGCGCGCGATCGCGTGCATGGTCGTGGTGTGGTTGCGATTGCCGCAGATGAACAGCACCTTCGGCGGGGGGTGGAACGCTAGGTCGGTCACGCGGCACCAGCCTGATCGGGGATCGCGACGTGCCTGCCACGCGATCGTGACGTGGTGGAAGCGAATCGCGCCGCTCCCGATCGCAGTTCGGTGTCGCGATGATGACTGTGCGATGGCTCTCGACGGCAGCGTCGCGAGCCGGCCCGATGTGCTGTCATGTGATCGCTGGGACGCGCGACCGCGCCGTCACGTTGTCGCCGGATCGCTCGAATTCCGCCCTGCGCCGCTCTCTGCCGCGTGGTCAAAAATCGACACCGGTCGCATCGCGGTGTCCGGTTCCGGTCATCGCCGCGGCTGCGCAGCGGACCAGAACGTGAATGGCTGGCTGACTCGATGTGTCTTTCCGTTCAGCACCGTGCGGTTCACCGAGTTCGACGCCTACATCACTTGCCGGCGTCGGACGCCAGCTGCACGGCGCCCTCGAGCTTCGCGCGCCAGTCGATCGTGTCGTCGCTCAGCTCGACGGCCAGGACCGCCGGCTGCTGCTCGTCGATGCGACAGGTGGAGACGATCCGGCGGCCGCGGGTCTCGTTACCGACCTCCGTGTGGCAGAGCTCGCCGGTCTTCGGCGGCCGGGCGCGCAGGCTGAGGACGACCGCGCGCGTCATGCCCGACGGACGGTTCTTCCCGTCGGCGGTCAGCGTCACCTCGCCGGGCCCGACGGTGACCGCGTAGTAGTACTTCGTTGTCTTCTCGGTCCCCGTCCCCTGGATCCTCGGGACGCGAAGCGGCGTCGGGGCCGCGATGTCGGTCGAGCCCACCACGACTTCGAACGGCGGCGGCGCCGGCGTCCGGGCGTCCGGCGGCGCGAGATGGACCGGACCATCGATCGTCACCTTGTAGTCGATCGTGTCTTCATGCAGATTGAGCCGCAGCACCACCGCCTGCGCGACCTTCACCGGGCAGGCCATCGTCTTGGTCTCCGCGCGCTGCGTATTGCCGAGCTGATCGTCGCAGATCCGGTCCGCCTTGAGCGTCATCAGCATTGCCCCCAGCGCCGAAGCCACGGCCGACGAGCGGTTCCTCCCCGTGATCGTCACCGCGATCGTTCCGGGATCGGCCGTGAACCCGTAGTAGTACGACACATGCGCGTCGACCCCGTGCCCCGTGATCGTCTTGCTGGTCAGCGGCGTCGGCGCCTCGATGTCGGTCGACGCCGCCAGCTGCTTTGGCGCCGGCGCCGCCGCCTGCTTGGGCTTTGCCGGCGCCGAGCGCGTGACCAGCGCCGCGTATGCGCCCCCCACCAGCAGCGCGCACATGCCCAGGATCGATCGCCACGTCCTCATCGCTTGCTCCAGAGCAGCCATTTCATGCGCTGGCTCGCTGCACGCCGCGGACCACCGGCGGAGCCGCGCATGCGGGCGGATCAGGACGCGGCGATCGCGCAATCGCGCAGGTCGATCACGCAGTCGCGCAATCGCGCAATCGCGTCGCCTGGGACCACGGCCGGGTGAAGAACGAGCCGTCTGGGAGGGGTCCGATCTGCAGCCGGCGGTAGGTGGACAGGAGGATCAGGCCGAAGATCAGGTTGGCCAGCGGCGAGATCGCCAGGCCGAGGGTGCCGGGGACCGTCATGTGCTGGGCCGCGAAGATCGTGACCCAGTCGGAGAACAGCTCGGTGAAGCGAACGCCGGCGATGAGCGGCAGCCAGTAGGGCTGGCGCTGCCAGCGCACGAGCGCGAGGGTCTGGAACAGGACGAAGGCGACCCACAGGGCACCGGTGCGGCGCAGCAGGCCGGCGGGGTCGTCGTAGGCCATGCCATGCATGGTGTGGAACCAGAGGTTCGGGAAGCCGAGCGCGACGACCGACAGTCCGATGTCGAGCGCGATCAGGAACCCGAGCAGCACGTTGACCTGCGCACGGTTGAAGTGCCAGCGCGGCGTCGCCATTCTCTCCCCCATCACACCCTCCGATTCGTGATCTGCAGTCAGAGCGTAGCCGAGCCGTGGCGGTCGGGCAAGGGCGCCGTGATCACGGCGTTCGCGGTCGAGCGCGCTCGCGCAGCAGCGCGGCGAGCCGGCGCGGCGACACCGCATAGCCGAGGGCGACTCGCGCCGCGTCGCGGATCAGCGCCTTGCGGTCGATCGCGTCGCCGACCGTGGCGAGGCCCTGGGCGTGGAACTTCCAGAAGCCCGCGTCGCGGCGGGCGAGCCAGGCCTCGGCGAGGAAGCTCCGGTAGTGGCGCTCGCGGGTGCGCCACAGCCGGTCGAACTCGTCGGGCGCGAGGTACTGGCGGCCGAACTGGGCGAGCTGGTTGCGGCGCGCCAGCAGCCAGCCGTTGTAGCCGCGCATGCCGCGCCACAGCGAGTCGTTCTCGGTCCGGGTGAAGCTCAAGACCTGATGGACGAAGCCGAAGTCGCAGCCGGCGAGCAGCTCGAAGCAGACCTCGGCATCCTCGAACAGACGGCCCTCGGCGTAGAACGGCGCACGGCCGCGCACCAGGTCGGCGCGGAACATCACGGTGGTCGGCGAGCCGAACAGGTAGATGCCGTCGGCGAGCACGGTGCGGCACGCGTCGCGCCCGGTCAGGAACGTGCGGGTGTGCGGCAGACCGGTCGGGGGCTGGACCTCGGCGCCGAACATCCGGTACGCGCTGACCACGCCGATCGATGGATGGGCCTCGGCGAGCGCGATCATCTCGGTCAGGCAGCGCGGGAAGATCGTGTCGTCGGCCTGGACGATCTTGACGTAGCTCGCGTCGGGTGCGATCTGGCGCAGCGCGAAGTTGTAGTTGGGGACCTGATCGAGGAACGCCGGCGGGCTGACCACGCGCAGCCGGCGGTCGCGGGCGGCGTGGCGCGCGGCGATCTGGTCGCTGCCGTCGGTGCTGTGGTTGTTGCACAGGATGTACTCGAAGTCGCCGTGGCTCTGGGCGAGCACGCTGTCGATGCACTCGGCGAGGTAGGGCGCGGTGTTGTAGAACGGCGTGACCACGCTGACCCGCGTCATGACGGCGCTCCGAACACCGCGTCGTACTGCGCGTCGACCCGCCGGCGGTGGTCGGCGGCGAGCTCGCGGATCTGCGCGGCGAGCGCGTTGCGGCGGGCGAGCAGCTCGGTCAGCGCGGCGCCCGCGGCGGCGGGGTCGAGCCCGTCGATCGGTGGGCAGTACGCTTCGTGGCCGAGCTCGGACATCAGGGTCGCGACCTTGCGCTCGTGCGACACGGCGAGCACCGGACAGCCGACGACGTGCGCGAGCAGCACGCCGTGGAACCGCGCAGCGACCACCGCGTCGAACGTGGCGAGCAGGGCCATCAGCGACCCGACGCTGTCGACCGGGGCGATCTGCAGCCGGTCGCGCTCGTGGTCGCGCAGCTGGCCGGCCGCGATCGCGTGGCACTCGGCGACCGGCGCGGCGTCGGGCCGGTCGGTGCCGAACATCGCGACCTCGTGGCCGTCGCGCACCGCGCGCGCGGCGATCCCGGCCATCGAGGCCAGGTGGTGCGCGTAGCGCGCGGCGTCCGGCTTCGGCCACACCCGCGGGTCGGCGTAGCACATCGGGGCGACGCCGATCCGCCGGCGGGCGCGCGGCGCGGGGGCAGGCGACCGGGGCGGCAGATCGACCGGCAGTCCGTACGCCAGATCGGGGACGATCGGATCGCCGGGCCCCGCGCCCGCGGGCTGGGCCAGCTCGCGCGACCGGGCGTCGCGGAACGAGCGATAGCTCGCGGTGTCGAGCGCGCGCCGGACGAACCGCCGGCCGAGCGGCGTCGCCAGCGTGCCCGTGCCGACGCTGAGGATGTCGAGCCGGGCCCCGGCCCGCCGCGCGGCCCCGGCGAACCGGTACAGCGTGTAGGGATGGCCGAACGGGCCGCCCCAGAACTCGTCGAGCTGGCCGCCGCCGGACACCACGACCTGATCGAACCCGGCGAGCCGGGCGGCGACCTCGCGGCGGTGACGCAGCTCGGCGACCGCCATCGCGACGGCGCGGCGACCGCGGCGCGCTCCGGGCAGCGCGGCCACTGCGCGGCGCAGGCCGGACAGACGCGGTGGCGCCTCGTCGCCCGGGGCGTCGCCGCCGTCCGCGGACAGCGGCGCGCGGCGGATCGTGTAGTGCGGCAGCGAGAACGCGCCGCAGGTCGTCGCGTCGACGCCGTGGCGGACCCGGGTGTCGGCGGGGTTCAGCGTGAAGCCGACGATCTCGGCGCCCGGCAAGCGCCGCCGCAGCCCGGCGAGGAACGACTCGAGGATCGCCGCGTCGCCGAGGTTGCCCAGGCCGCTCGGGCTGACGAACGCGACACGCACGGGCCTCACGAGGCTCGTGTAACATGCCACCATCGAGGGCGTGCGGTCTTCGCGCTGGATTGTGGGCGCCGCGCTCGCGGCGGCGTGCACGCGCACCGTCCCGGTCCCCGACTGCGGCGGTCCGGCGCGGTCGGGCGCGCTGCAGTTCCCGCTCCGGCGCGCCGGTGCATGCCTGGTCGACGCCGGCGGCGCGCCGGTGTGGCTGCACGGCGAGGCGGCGTGGTCGCTGGTGGTCCAGCCCGACGACGCCGAGCTTGATCGCTACCTCCCCGACCGGCGCGCCCGCGGGGTCAACGCGCTGGTCGTCAACCTGATCGAGCACAAGTTCGCCGACCGCGCGCCGCGCGATCGCGCCGGCGATCCGCCGTTCACCGTGCCCGGCGACTTCGCGACGCCCGGCGAGGCGTACTTCGCGCACGTCGATCGCGTGCTGGCGCGCGCCGCGGCGGCGGGGATGGTGGTCCTGCTCGCGCCGGCCTACCTCGGCGATCGAGGCGGCGACGAGGGCTGGTACGCCGAGATCCGCCGCGCCGGCCCCGACCAGCTGCGCGGCTACGGCCGCTACCTCGGCGCGCGCTACCGGAGCGCGCCCAACCTGGTGTGGCTCGAGGGCGGCGACGCGCCGCCGATGGCCGCGGGCGACGAGATCGAGGCGCTGGTCGCCGGGATCCGCGACGCCGATCCGGGGCATCTCCACGCCGCGCACAGCGCGCGCTATCGCTCCGCGCTCGACGACTACGATCGGCCGTGGCTCGATCTCAACACGACGTACTCCGACTGCGAGGGCCACGCCCGCCAGCTCTGGCGCGACGCCCACCGCCGGCGCACCGTGCCGACGATGTTCATCGAGGGCACCTACGAGGGCGAGCAGGCGAGCCTGGCCTGCACGATCTCGCAGGCCTATCGCACGCTGCTGTCCGGCGCCGCCGGCCACGTGTTCGGCAACAAGCCGATCTGGCTGTTCGGCCCGGGCTGGCCCGAGGCGCTCGACTCGCCGGGCTCGCGCGCGATGCAGCACCTCGCCGAGCTGATCGCGGCGCACGACCTGCGCGGCCTCACCCCCGACTTCCCCGGCGCGCCGGTCGGCGACGGCCTCGCCTCGGCGCGGGCCCGCTCGGGCACGACGCTGGTGCTGGTCGACGCCGGCCCGCGCGCGCTGGAGTTGCCCGCCGCGGCGCCGCGCCATGCCGCGTGGTTCGATCCGGCGACCGGCGCCACCACCGAGGCCGGCCCGCTCGCGGCCGGCGCACCGCGCTCGCTGACCGCGCCGCCGGGTGGGCCGTGGCTGCTGATCGTCGACGACGCACCCGCGACGCCCCCGGTCGAGCGCTGACCCGAGTAGCGCCGGTCACCGCCGCCAGATGCCGATCACGCGCGGCGCGCCGGTCGCCGGATCGCGCGCCACGTGGACGAACGTGTCGCCCACGAAGCCGGGCCGGGCGGTCGCCAGCTGCACGATGGTGTAGCCGTCGCGGCGGTCGTCGGCGGCCAGCCGGATCCGCGCGCACGCGTGGCCGTTGCTCGCCGCGGGGCTGTCGTGCGCCTCGATCTCGCGCCCGTCCATGTCGTAGCTGGTGGCCGTGTAACGCGTCGTGTCCGCCGGCGCAAGCCGCGCGATGATCGCGAGGTCGTCGAAGCACAGCTCGTCGCGGCCCGCCGCCTCGAGCGAGAACCGGTCGAGCGGGTTGACCCGCGCGAACCAGTATGCGGCGGTGGCTCGCTGGCGCGCGACCAGCGTGTCGGTGATGTAGTCGACGGCGCGCGGATCGGAGAACCGACCGGCCTCGACCGCGGCGCGGATCTGCGCGCGGGTGAACCGCGCGATCAGCTTGGCACCCCAGAACTTGTCGAACCGGTCGGCGGTGCGGAACGGCAGGTAGCCGGCCGAATCGGGATGCCACGACCCCGGATCGAACGTCTGCGCCTCGAACAGCGACGCCACGCCCTTGATCTGCGGCGCATGGCGGTGCTGCCATGGTCGGTCGGCCAGCCCGAGCGTCACCAGGTTCTGCAGCATCCCGGCGAGGTCGATGTGGTAATAGACGCCGCGCCACCAGTCGAATCCCATCGAGCCCATCGCGCCCAGGCTCTTGCCGAAGTCGATCAGGTAGTGCTTGAGGTAGTGGCGCTTGGGGTCCGCCGGATCGGTGACCCAGCTGTCGACGTACTGGCCCTCGGTCACGTCGACCGAGTCGACCCACGCGTAGATCGGATATGCGCCCCGCAGGTCGCGGCGCAGCTCGTGCGGGATCTGGTCGTTCGGATCGTCCTCACGCACGCCCTCGCCGGGGTGGCCGCCGAGCGTGACGCCGTCGATCCAGCGCGACGCGAGGACGCGGATCCGGCCGTCGGGTTCGTGGCGGACCGTCTTGAGGTCGCGCTCGAGCTCCGCGCGACCGAGCTTGCGCTGGCTGTCCCCGGCCAGGTTCTTGACGGTCGCATCGGGCGCCAGGACCAGGTCCTCGGGCCGCAGGTAGACGATGCGGTCCTCGGCGACGTTGTACCCGCACGCCCACAGCAGCCGGTTGACCACGACGTGGTTGCCGCTCTCGAGCTCGGGCAGCTGGTCGGCCGGCTCGAACTTCAGCAGGTACTTGACGCCGCTGGCGTCCTTGATGATGAGGCCGGGTGCGGTGCCTCCGATCTTCGTGCTGTGGATCATCCACGGCTTGTGGCGCTCGGGATCGTCGGTCAGCGGGCCGTTGCGGATCTCGTCGGGGGTCAGCTCGCGCACGCCGATCCGGTTGGTGAACCACGTCGAGTCCGGCACCTCGTCGAGCGCGTTGACGCCGAGCGCGCGGCGGTCGCGGGGCAGCTCGAGCGCGCGCGAGACCCGCCGGCCGATCGTGCCGTCCCACACGTAGGTATCGGGGAGGAACAGCCGGTCGTGCGGCGCTCGCTGGACGTCGAGCCGATCGTTGACCGCGACGGCGATCGGCGCGTTGGCGAACCGGACCTCGGGGACCAGCGGGCCGCTCGCGCATCCGGCGAGCACGCATGCGATCCAGACCGGCCTGATCGCCATCGGCGTCATCGCCAGCGCTCCTTCTGATCGAGGATCGGGTTGAGCGCCAGGCTCACCAACAGCCCGCCATCGATCGAGCTCGCGAGGGTGCCCTCGAGCAGGAAGCCGTTCTGACCGTGGAGCTCGAGGCCGATGCCGTAGCCAAGCCGCATGCCGCGGACGGTGAGCTCGTCGAGCGACGGGAACACCCTGCCGGCGTCGGTGAACAGGTACGCGTCGACCAGGTTCGAGAGGTCCCACTGGTACTGGATCGTCCCGAACCCGGCGACCCGGTCGCGGAACCGCAGGTAGTCGTACCCGCGCAGGAAGCTGCCGCCGCCCAGCGCCGGGAGCTCGATGAACGGGACCTCGTCGCGCTGGCCGGTCACGCCCGTGCCGCGCAGCCGCACGGTCAGCACCCGGGGGCCGCGGGCGAGCCGCCAGTTGTGCTGGAGCTCGACGCCGTAGCGCCAGAAGTCAGCGCCTCCGTCGAGCCGGTGGACCCGGCCCGCGAACGCGGCTGCGAGCGAGCCGAGCGCGTGGACATCGTGAGGCTCCCACTCGGTGGCTCGCCGCCGCGTGTCCCAGCGCACTTCGAGCTCGCCGTACGCATGGCGGACGCCGGTCGTGAAGCCGACGAGGTCCTCCGGAGCGTAGACCTCGTCGATCGGCGTGCCGGTCGTGCTGGACGCGAACCGCAGCTGGGTCAGCGCGCCGGTGCCGAGCACGTGCAGGCTGTCGAGCACGCGCGCGTCGCCGGACACCGCGACCCGCGCTTCCTGGTAGCGGTGATAGGTCTGGACGGCGGTGGGATTGGTCTGCGGATCGACCGGCGAGCCGGGCGGGGCCACCAGATCGCCATTGCCGATGCCGAAGAACGGCTCGGCGGGCCGGCGCTCGAAGCCGGCGTCGATCCCGAGCTGCAGCCAGTGCGAGAACCGCTCGCCGCTGCGCAGCGAGCCGAGCAGGCCCATGCGATAGGTGTCGCCGGTGATCGCGCCGGTCGTCGCCTGCAGCGTCAGGCTCTCGTGCGCGCCGAACAGCTGGGTGTCGACGAACGCTGCGCCGGCGGAGAACCCGAACCCGCTGGTGTAGGTCGCGGTCGGGAACACGCCGATCGTCCGGTCACCGTTGTAGAACACGCGGTAATAGGCGTCCTCCAGCCGGTAGCGGTCATCCGCCCAGATCGCGCCGCGCACCGGCGACAGCACGAGCTCGATCGCGAGCTTGGGGACGAACAGGATCCCGCGCCCGATCACGCGCAGCGTGGAATCACCGGGATCCGGCTCGAGCTGGCCGCCCTCCTGTCCCGGCAGCGGCGCCGTGCGCACGTCGGCCGCCGTGAGCTCATGCTGCGCCGGGCCTCGGTTCGGCTCGACCCCGGTGTCCGGGTGGGGCGGGGGTTTGGTGGACGACGCGACGGTGGGATCGGCAGCCGCGGTGGCCGGCGCGAGCAGGAGCGACACTACACTGACCAGGTACCCGCAGCATCGGGCCGTGCGACGGCGTGCGCGCTGCGCGTCCGATGATGCGGGCGTGCACGGTGCGCGGTCGTGGCGCTTCGCGAGCACTCGGAGATCGGCTTGTGGCGGCGCCATGGTGGGCTTCGGTGCACATCACTGCATCCGCCATGCCGCCATCGGCGATTGTCCGAGGTGACAGACGCGCACGTTGCGAGCGCCGGCCGTGGCGGTCATGCGATCTTGCCGATCGCAGCGAGCGCACGCGCTACGGTGCGGTCAGCACCAGCGCCCAGTCGGTGTCGCCGCCGGCGTTCGTGCCGGACGGAATCGTGAACACATGGCTGCCGGTGAGCCCGTCGCCCGCGGCGATCGAGTGATCGGCGGTCGGGTCCTGCCAGGTCGCGGTGACCGGGCCGCTCATCTGCGACAGTGCGACGGTGATCTGCGCCGAGCCGTTCGGCGGGATGTAGATCAGCGCCTGCCGGTGATCGGCCGTGCGCGCGGCGGCGACCTCGTCGACCATGCCCGGCGTTCCGCGACCGACGGTCACCAGCGCGTCGTCGAGCGCGAGCGTCTGCCAGGCGACCTGCTGGACGATCGCGTTCAGCTGCTGCTCGCCGACCGACACCGGCGATCCCAGCTGCTGGGACCACGTGCTACCGAATTGCCAGATGCCCTCGACGCCGTAGATCTCGCCCGCGCCGCAGCCCAGCATCGACCACCATTGCTGGCGGCGGACGTCGCTGATCGCCGGGCATCGCCCGTACATATCGTTCTCGTAGCAGCCCTCGACCAGGTAGGTCGGCATCGCCGTCTGCATGCGCGCAGTGCGGCACATCGGCAGGGCGGGGTTGTACGTGTACACACCCACCGCGTCGATCGAGCTCCGGAACGCCTGCTCGTCCCACGAGCTCGACTCCATGCTCCAGTGCGCCGAAGTCCGGAAGGCCGGCCTGGCCGGCGCGTTCGCCAGGATCCCGTCGCTGATCGCCTTCATGCAGGTCTCGAGGCTGCTCCCGGTGCTCGGCATGAAGTCGCCGCCCCACATCCAGACGATGTTGTGCTTGCCCGCGTAGCGCTGGCCGAGATACCGGCCGTAGGCGGCGCACTTCGGCGCGCCGGCGGTCGCGCCCATCGCCGACATCTGGTCGCGCCAGCCCTCCTGGGCCATCTTGCCGAGATACGACGGGAACAGCAGCACCGCCATGCCCTGGCCGGCGGCGAGGTCGATCACCTGATCGGCGTGCGCGAAGTACGCCTCGCCGGGCGTCGAGAAGTCGTCCTGCGTGGAAAACGGTGCGTCGCCGGTCGCGTTGCTCGGCGGATGATCCGAGTAGAGCCCCTCGATCAGGTTGACGAGGATCGCGTTGACGCCGCGGCGGTGACGGTCGGCCAGGTACTGCATGGTGTCCGCGGTCGTGAGCTGCACGATCAGCGACCACGCGGCCTCGCCGTGGAGCAGGAACGGATGGCCGTCGGCGGTGACCAGGTAGCCCCCGGTGCTGGACGCGCCGAGCGGGAACAGCCCCGTCGGGGGCGGGGCATCGGAGCCCGGCGGCGTGCCGCCGTCGTCCCCGGTGCCACTGCCCGGGGCGGACGAGCAGGCCGCGGTGAGGGCCGCGATCGCAGCGGCCAGCCACCTCGAGGACGTGCCCCGCGAACGTACCATCGCCGATAGCGTAGTCGGGGCCAGCGGCCGACACAACCGATGGCGCGGGCGCGCGTGCCCGCGGACACGAAACCCGGCCGGTCCGGTTTCGGGCGGTTGGCGCTGCGGTTACAGTGACGCGATGAACCCGCGAGGGAGCAGCGGCTCGTGAAGGTCGTGCTGTTTTGCGGCGGGCAGGGGATGCGGCTCCGCGACTACTCCGACCAGCTGCCCAAGCCGCTGGTGCCGATCGGGCCGCGGCCGATCCTGTGGCACCTGATGACCTACTACGCCCGCCACGGCCACAAGGACTTCATCCTGTGCCTGGGCTACCGCGGCACCGCGATCAAGGACTACTTCCTCCACTACGACGAGACGGTGTCCAACGACTTCGTGATGTCCGACGGCGGCAAGCAGATCGACCTGCTGCGCCGCGACATCGCCGACTGGCGGATCACGTTCGTCGATACCGGCCAGCGCGCCAGCATCGGCGAGCGGCTGCGCGCGGTGCGCCCGCACCTCGACGGCGAGGATGCGTTCCTCGCCAACTACAGCGACGGGCTGGCCGAGCTCGACCTCGACCTGTACCTCGACTACTTCCGGCGCCGCAACAAGATCGCGAGCTTCCTGTCGGTCGCCGCGCCGCACACGTTCCACATCGTGCAGGCCGACGCCGACGACCACGTCGAGAAGCTCGAGGCGGTCGGCCGCTCGGTGGTCCGGATCAACGGCGGGTTCTTCGCGTTCAAGCGCGAGATCTTCGACCACCTGCGCGAGGGCGAGGACCTCGTGCTCGAGCCGTTCGATCGCCTGATCGCCCGGCGCGAGCTGCTCGCGTATCCGTTCGACGGGTTCTGGCGCAACATGGACACGTTCAAGGACCGCCAGGATCTCGAGGAGCTGTGGAACCAGGGTTCGCCACCGTGGACCCGCCGGCCGCCGCGGCGATGAGGCGGACATGCTGACGATGCTCCGCCTGCTCGCCCGCCACCGCGACCTGCTCTACATGCTGAGCCGGCGCGACGTGACCGTGAAGTACAAGCAGTCGATCATGGGCTTTCTGTGGGCGATCCTGATGCCGCTGTTGATCACCTCGGCCGGCGTGGTGGTCAAGCTCGCGATGACCACGGCGACGGGCAAGGCCGGGATGTTCCGCGAGGTCCTGCCGGTCGCGATCAAGGCCGCGCCGTGGGCGTTCTTCGTCGCGTCGATCCGGTTCTCGACCCAGAGCCTGTCCAGCAACCACAACCTGGTCACCAAGATCGCGTTCCCGCGCGCGGTGTTCCCGCTGTCGGCGGTGGCGTCGCAGCTGTTCGACTTCGCGATCGCGGCGCTGGTCGTCGTCGCGGTCGCGATGTTCGCGGTGTCGCCGACGGTCTACCTGCTGTGGGTCCCGGTGCTGCTCGCGCTGCTGATCGCGCAGGTCGCCGGGCTCGCGCTGCTGCTGTCGGCGGCCAACCTGTTCTTCCGCGACATCAAGTACCTGGTCGAGGTCGTGCTGACGTTCGCGATCTTCTTCACGCCGGTGTTCTACTCCGTCGACGACATCCGCGCGAAGTTCGGCCGGTCCGCCGAGCTGCTGCTGCTCAACCCGGTCGCGCCGGTGCTCGAGGGCCTCGACGCGGTGATCGTCCGCGGCCACGCGCCCGATCCGCTGTGGACCGGCTACGCGGCGGGCTGGGCGCTGCTGCTCTTGCTCGTCACCCCGGCCGTCTTCTTGCGGCTCGAGCCCCGGTTCGCCGAGAGCGTCTGACCGATGCCCGACATCGTCCTCGAGGCCCGCGGCCTGCACAAGAAGTTCCGAAAGGGCGAGCTCTACACCTCGCTGCGCGATCTGGTGCCGGCGCTGGCCCGGCGCGCGGTCAAGGGCGACCTGGGCAAGAGCGAGTTCTGGGCGCTGCGCGACGTCAACTTCCAGGTCGCGCGCGGCGAGGCGTTCGGCATCATCGGCCACAACGGCGCGGGCAAGAGCACGCTGCTCAAGCACCTGTGCGGCATCCTCGTCCCGACGTCGGGCCAGCTGATCGTCAAGGGCCGGCTGTCGGCGCTGATCGAGGTCGGCGCCGGCTTCCACCCCGACCTGACCGGCCGCGACAACATCTACCTCAACGGCACGATCCTCGGCATGACCCGCGCCGAGATCCGCAGCAAGTTCGATGCGATCGTCGAGTTCTCCGAGCTCGCCGACTTCCTGGACACGCCGGTCAAGCGCTACTCGTCGGGGATGTACGCCCGGCTGGGCTTCGCGGTCGCCGCGCACGTCGAGCCCGACGTGCTCGTGGTCGACGAGGTGCTGTCGGTCGGCGACTTCGTGTTCCAGAAGAAGAGCGTCGAGAAGATGCGCCAGGTGATGGCCAGCGGCACCACCGTGGTGTTCGTCTCGCACAACCTGCGCGCGGTCGCCGACCTGTGCCAGCGCGGCATGCTGCTCGATCACGGCACGGTCAGCGCGATCGGTCCGGTGACCGAGGTGATCAAGACCTACATGGAGCGCGGCACCGCGGGGGCCGGCAGCGATCCGGACAAGGACGTCTATGTCTCGCGCGTGACCCTGCGCGGCGAGGCTGGCGCCGAGGCTGGCGCCGAGGCTGGGAACGAAGCGGTCCAGTTCGACGCCGGCGAGCGCATGATCGCCGAGGTCGAGGTCACGGCGCGGCGTCCCGCCGAGCGGCTCGCGGTCGTGATCGAGTGCCGCGACGAGGAGATGTACGAGGTGTTCAACACCTCGACCCAGCGGCTGGGCGCGGCGACCGTGAACCTGGCGGCCGGCGAGAAGTTCACCGCGCGGTTCGCGCTCCGCCTCCACCTCGCACCTGGCACCTACCACTTCGGGGTCTACGTCTATCGCTACGACATCCAGAAGAACTACGACACGCTGACTCCGGCGAAGACGTTCTACGTCCGCTCGCTGATCGACGTCCGCGGGGTCGCTCACCTCGAGCCCGAGGTGCTCGGTCAGGACAAGTCGTAGCCGTCACAGCGGCAGGTGCCAGCCGGCGAGCAGCGGCGAGCTCACCAGGCGCTGCCACTGATCGTCGACCGCCGGCAGCACCGGCGCGCAGGCATCGAGCACCGGAGTGACCAGCAGCGGCAGCGGCGGCACCGCCGGGTTGGGGTGCGTGAAGTCGAGCGCGGCCGCGAGGTTCGTGATGTTCGAGCCCGGCGCGTCGCGCGGCGTCAGGTTCGGCAGGTTCCACCGCCACTCGATCAGCTTGAGGATCGAGGTGTGGTCGTACAGCGCCGACGAGATCCGCGGCTGGCCGCCGGCGCGCGTCCACGGCGAGGCGACCACGACCGGCACGCGCATGCCGAGCAGCACGTTGCCGCCGGCGTCCGGCGGATCGACCGCGTTGGCGGCGACCGAGGTCGGCGGCGCGACGTGGTCGAAGAACCCGCCCCACTCGTCGTAGGTGACGATGAAGACAGTGTTCGGCCAGCACGGGCCATGGGCGACCGCCGCGAACGTCTGGCTGAGGAATGCGTCGCCGACCCGGAGGTCGGCGTGCGGGTGGTCATCGCCCGAGCTACCGGAGCCCTCGTCGATGAACCGCGGATCGACGAACGACACCGCCGGCAAGAGGCCGGTCGCGGCCTCGGCGAGGAACGCCGCGTAGGGCCGCGAGATCGGCAGGTACCGCTCGCCCCACAGGCCGAGGAACGGGACATCGGAGAAGTAGTAGCGGCCCGACACGCCGGCGGCGGCGAGCCGATCCCAGATCGTCGGGATCGTCTGCGGGTCGGTGATCGCGGTCGTGGTGCCGACGCTGTGCAGGGTCGGCGTCTGCGCCGCGTGCGCGAAGAACCGGTTGGGGAACGTCTCGGCGAGGATCGAGCAGTGGTAGCGGTCGAGCGTGGTGAAGCTCGCGGCGAGCTCGTTGAAGAACGGCCGGTCCGCGCGCTCGTAGTAGCCGATCGAGAACAGGTCGCTGTGGGCGCGCAGCCAGCCGTCCATCGCGCCGTTGTCGTACTGGACGCGTCCGCCCTCCCAGCTGTGATCGGGATCGAGGTTGTTGCAGCCCTGGTAACCGATCGTCGGTGCCAGCGCGAACGTCGGATGCATGACGCCGCTGGCGTCGGGGTAGCTCAGCCCGGCTTGCCGGCCGTTGGCGCCGGGCAGCCAGCCGAGCAGGTGATCGAAGCTGCGGTTCTCCATCATCACGACCACGATGTGCTGGATGCCGGACAGCTCGGGCAGCGGCAGCAGATCGAGCAGGCCGGCGTCGCTGCGCTGGCCGCGCAGCAGCAGCGCGCCGCCGGCGGCCGCGGCCGCGCCCTGGAGAAAGCGTCGTCTGGTCGGTCGTTGCTTCATGGATGAAGAAGCTTGTGTGGACCGCCGTTGTCACGACCACCCGGCGGGCCGCCGCCTAACGCTGGGATCACCGATGTGCGACCGCGCCACAGCGTGACGCCGCCGCCTGATCTGCGTCGCTCGGTGGCATCGCGGGTTCGAACCTGCGGTCCCTGTCACCTGCTCCATGTCACGCCGCGGGTGACACAGTGTCTCCCCGCGCGACAGTGGACATCTGCCACGCAGTGGTTGCCACTCCGTGCCGCCCGGCGCGCACTGACCGGCTCGATGTGCCGGCTGGCGGTGGAGCGATCGCTGCGCATGTGCAATACTGCATTCGCGGCGCTGGGGGGATGGGGAAGCCCACCTGGTGGGCTCGCAGCAGGAGGGAGATCGATGTCGCAACAGGGACGATCAGGGATCCTGGCGCCGGGGATGCCGCAGGTACCAGGCATGCCGCAGATGCCGGGCATGCCGGGCATGGGACCTCCACAGGGTCCCAACCAGAACCCGCCGATCATCACCAGGGGGTTCTGGATCTGGGCCAAGCGAGTCTGCTCGCAGTGCGAGCAGGCGATCGACAAGACGTGGGAGCAGTGCCCGTACTGCGCGCAGGGCGCTGCGCCGGTCGTCGCGGCGCCCGCCAGGCCGGGCAAGGCCAGGACGCAGGCGTTCATGGCCGACGTCCAGGGCGGACCGGGCAGCGTGCAGATGCTGGGCTGGATGATCCCGCTGCAGGGCGCGCAGCGCGGCGAGCTGCTCACGCTGTCGCCGGTCACCACCGTCGGCACGGACCCGATGTGCACGATCGTGCTGAACGACAAGTTCATGTCGTCCCGGCATGCCGAGATCAAGGCCGAGAATGGCGCGTGGGTGCTGCGCGACTCGGGCTCGACCAATGGCACCTACGTCAACAACCGTCGCATCGATCGCGCCGAGCTGGTGGACAACGACGTCCTCAAGTTCGGCAGCGCGCTGATCAAGTTCAAGAGCCTATGAGCAAGCACAACCGAAACTGGCAGATCGTGATCGGGCTGGTCGCGGCCGGTCTGGCGATGCCCGGGCGGGTTCACGCCGACGCGTCGAGCATCGAGGTCCGGCTCGAGGTCAAGCCGCCGGATCCGGGCAACCCCAAGACCAGGGACGACGCGCCGCAGATCGAGGCGACCGTGATCGGCGCGCCCAACTTCCCCGCCGAGAAGTTCTCGCTGCGCGAGGACGTCAAGCAGGCGGTCGAGGTCAAGCCGATCTCCAAGCGCGAGTACACCCAGGGCACCGAGAAGCTCGCGATCGCGATCGTGATGAACGGCTGGGAGCTCTGGATCGGCAACGACGACGTGCTGCCCGAAGGCGATCCGTCGCGGTTCCCGGGCGTGCTCAAGAGCCTGGAGGCGGCGCTCGACAAGGTCTCGTTCAAGGACGCCGGCCCGGCCGGCAGTCTCGGGATGGTGATCACCTACGCCGACAGCGCCACGGTCCGGATCGCGATGGGTCCGCTCGACCGGGTCACCGGCAGCGCGCTCGGCACCCAGAAGGATTACTTCGGCACCCAGGGCGTCGAGCTGGTCAAGGGCGTCGACCTCGCGCTGTCCGAGCTCCACAAGGTCCAGGTGTCCCGCAAGGTCCTGGTCGTGATCTGCGACGGCATCGACAAGAACATGGAGGCGGCCAAGGGCCAGATGACCGCGCTCAAGGCGCGCGCCGCCGCCGAGGGGATCGAGAGCTTCGCGATCATCTACAAGGGCGCGATGTCGGGCGACGGCAACGTGATCAGCGCGATGATCCCGCAGACCCAGACCGTCAACACCGCAGAGAACGTCGCCACCGCGATTCACGACATCCTGTCGCGCCTGGGCAACCGCCAGTACCTGACGTTCGCCGGCTTCGACACCGCGCTCGGAGTCGGCCTGCCGTGGGACCTCCGGCCGCACAACCTGATCCTCAAGGTCGACAAGGACGACACCGACCCGGTTGCGCTGACGCTGGCGCCGGCCTGGCATCTGCCCAGGCCCGGGTTCCCGTGGCTGCTCGTGAGCCTGATCGCGCTCGGCGCGCTCGTGCTCGTGGTGATCGGCGTCAAGGTGTTCAGCCCCTCGCCGCAGCCGCTGCCGCCGCCGCTCGTCGATCCGGTCGTCGCGCAGCCCGCCGGGGGGCCGCAGCTGCCGGGGGCGCCGCAACCGGCCGGGCCGCTGCCATCGCCGGGCACCGTGCGGATCGATCTCACCGGCGACGGCTCTCCGATCGTCGGCTGGCTGGTGCCGCTCGACGGCACCCAGGCGTTCCAGACGTTCAAGCTGCGCTCGAAGACCACCAAGATCGGCACCGCCCCGCCGTGCGAGATCGTCATCACCGACGGCTTCATGAGCAGCGAGCACTGCCAGATCACCGCGTCCCCCGAGGGGTTCAGCCTGGTCGACGGCGGCTCGACCAACGGCAGCTACGTGAACCACAACAAGATCCAGGGCAAGTACGATCTGATCGACAACGACATGATCACGCTCGGCAAGACCCACATCAAGTTCAAGTCGATCAACAGCTGATCTGCCGGCCGGTTTCCTACGCGAGCCAGCGCAGGTCCGTGTCGAGCTCGCCGCGCTCGAGGCGGCCGCGGATCACCTTGAGCCGGTAGTAGCGCGGGCCGAGGAACTCGGCCTCGGTCATGCCGTGGGCATGGTAGGCGGCGTGGAGCTCCTCGATGCCGGCGCGCAGCGTCCACTGCGGCGTGTAGCCGGGCAGCGAGCGCTCGGCCTTGGTGAAGTCGACGCGGTAGTTGCGGGCGTCGGGGGACGCGTTGGCGGCGAAGCTGACCGCACAGTTCGGGACGACCTGGGCGACCAGCTCGGCGACCTCGCGGATCCGGAAGTTCTCCTGGGTGCGGCCGATGTTGAACGCCTGGTTGCGGACGGCGTCGGCAGGGGCGGTCAGCGCGGCGATCGCGGCGCGCGAGATGTCGCCGATGTGGACCAGCGGGCGCCACGGGGTGCCGTCGCTCATCATCATGACCTTGCCGGTGGTGAGGGCGTAGCCGACCAGGTTGTTGACCACGATGTCGGCGCGCAGCCGGCGCGATACCCCGTAGGCGGTGGCGTTGCGGAGGTAGACCGGCGCGAAGCTTGCGTCGGTCAGCGCGCCGACCTCGATCTCGGTCTTGACCTTGGACTCGCCGTACGGCGTGACCGGGTTGAACGCGGCGGTCTCGGTGAGGTGGCCGTCGCCGCCGGCGCCGTACAGGCTGCACGACGACGCGAACACGAAGCGGCCGACGCCGGCGGCCTTGGCGGCCTTCGCGAGCTTGACCGAGGCGTGGAGGTTGATGTCGTAGGTCAGGCGCGGGTTGAGGTCGCCGAGCGGATCGTTGGACAGCGCGCCGAGGTGGACGACGCCGCCGAACCCGCGCAGGTGGTCGGCGGTGACGTCGCGCAGGTCGAGGTCGAGCGCGGGGATGTCGTCGGGCGGCGACCGGAAGTCGCTGTCGTCGAAGAACCCGGTGTCGAGGCCGGCGACGTCGAACCCCGCCTGGCGGAGCAGGGGGACGAGCTCGACGCCGATGTAGCCGCGATGACCGGTCACGAGGACGCGCATGCGCCGACTACAACAGAATCTTGCGGCCGTGGAAAGCCTCGGCCCAGCCGGACGGCGCGTTGCACTCGATGCCGCGCAGCCGCAGCACGGCCTCGAAGGTCTCGGCGCGGAACCAGCCCTTGCCGGCCTGGGTGGCATAGTGGCGCAGGATCAGATCGATCTTGCGGCGGGCGACGGCGTCGTCGAGCGGGATGTAGACGTTGGGGTGGCCGAGGTCGCCCTCGTACTTGGGGATCTCGTACTCGAGGATCAGGTGATCGCGGAACGCGGTCCAGGTCAGCTGGGCGATCAGCGCGTGGTCCTGGTGGAGGTCGGCGCGGTGGTGGGTGAACACGAGGTCGGGATCGAAGCTCCTGCGCAGCTCGGCGAGGGTCTCCTTGAGCCGGACCGGCTGGTCCCAGGGCAGGAAGCTGTCGCGGAACCCGTGGATGTCGACGGTGAGCCGGGCGGCGCCGGCGGCGAGCTCGGCGGCGGCGCGGCGGGCCTCGTCGGCGCGGACCGGCGAGGCGGAGAACACGACGTAGCGGACGTCGGCGCCGGGGTGCTCGGCGAGCAGGCGCAGCACGGCGCCGCCGCAGCCGATCTCGATGTCGTCGGCGTGGGCGCCGAGCAGGAGCACGCGGAGCGGCGCGCCGCCGAGCTGGGGGGCCAGGCGGAGGATCACGGGACGATCTGGGGCTCGGGGATCGGGATGATGAACTGCGCGCCCCACGCGCGGGTGTGGGCGAGCTGCTTCATGATCTCGTCCTTGAGGTTCCACGGCAGGATGAAGATGTAGTCGGGCTTCTCGGCGTCGATCTTGTCGGGCGCGAAGCACGGGATGTGGGTGCCGGGCAGGAACCGGCCGTGCTTGTAGGGGTTGCGATCGACGGTGAAGTCGATGAAGTCGGTGCGGATGCCGCAGTAGTTGAGCAGCGTGTTGCCCTTGCCGGGCGCGCCGTAGCCCGCGATCCGCTTGCCGGCGCGCTTGGCCGCGATCAGGAGCTCGAGGATCCGGCGCTTGGTCTCGCGCACGCGCTCCTCGAACGCGGCGTAGATCGCCATGTCGCGGAACCCGAGCGCCTCCTCGCGGGCGCGCAGCTCGTCGACCCGCGGGCCGATCGGGCGGCTGGTGTCGGCGGCGGGCCGGGCGTAGATCCGCAGCGAGCCGCCGTGCGTCCACAGCTCCTCGACGTCGAAGATCGTGAGCCCGTGGGCGCCGAAGATGGTCTCGACCGCGAGCAGCGAGAAGTAGCCGAAGTGCTCGTGATAGATCGTATCGAACTGATTGCCGTCGATCAGGCGCTGGAGGTGCGGGAACTCGAGCGTGGCGGTGCCGGTCGGCGCGAGGACCGCGGCGATGCCGGCGACGAACGAGTTGATGTCGGGGACCTGGGCCAGGACGTTGTTGCCGATCACCAGGTCGGCGCGCTTGCCGGCCGCGGCGAGCTCGGCGCCGAGCTCGCGGCCGAAGAACCGGACCAGGGTCTCGACCCCGCGCTTGCGCGCGGCCTCCGCGACGTTGGCCGCCGGCTCGATGCCGAGCGCCGGGATGCCGCGCTCGACGAAGTACTGCAGGAGGTAGCCGTCGTTGGACGCGAGCTCGATCACCTGGCTGGTCGGACCGAGGCCGAGCCGCTCGGTGATCATCGCGACGTAGCTTCGGGCGTGCTCGAGCCACGCGGTCGAGAACGCCGAGAAGTACGCGTACTCGGTGAAGATGTGCTCGGCGGACACGTACTGCTCGAGCTGGACCAGCAGGCAGTTCTCGCAGACCCAGACCTTGAGCGGGTAGAACGGCTCCATCTGGTTGGTCTCGTCGGCCGCGAGGATGCGCTCGCACAGCGGCGACATCCCGAGATCGCACAGCGTGTGGGTCAGCCGGGCGTCGCAGAACCGGCATTTCGGCACGGACATGCCAGCACGCTATCAGGCCGCCCGGGCGCCGGGGAGGCCGCGGGGAGGCGATCGGCGGGGTAAGCTTGGCGCCTCGTGAGGTTCATCGAGCAGCGCGTGCCCGGCGTGTTCCTGATCGAGCTCGAGCGGCGGCGCGACGAGCGCGGCTGGTTCGCCCGCAGCTTCTGCGTCGACGAGCTGGCCCGGGCCGGGCTCCACGCCGACTTCCCGCAGGGCAACCTGTCGTTCAACGCGCGCCGCCACACGCTGCGCGGCATGCACTACCAGGCGGCGCCCCACGGCGAGGTCAAGATCGTCGGTTGCACGGCCGGCGCGATCCTCGACGTCGTGGTCGACCTGCGCGCCGGCTCGCCGACCCGGCTGGCGTGGTGCGCGGTCGAGCTCACCCCGGCGTCGGGCGCGCAGCTCTACATCCCGGCCGGGTTCGCGCACGGCTTCCTGACCCTGGCCGACGACACCGAGGTCGCCTACCGGATGGGGGCGCGCTACGTGCCCGACGCCGCGCGCGGCGTGCGGTGGGACGATCCGCGGCTGGGCATCGCGTGGCCGGCGCGCCCGGCGGTGATCTCGGAGCGCGACGCGACCTACCCCGACCTCGATCCGGAGCACCTCGATGCCTGAGATGGGGTCTGAGATGGGGCCTGAGACGCGTGACGACGACGCCGGTGCGCGGATGTACGCGCTGGTGGAGGAGCTCTACCCGATCTGCCGCAGCATCACCGGCGACGGCCTGCGCGACACCCTGGCGCGGATCGAGCGCGCGCTGCCCGCCCCGATGATCCGCAGCGAGGTCCCGAGCGGGACGCCGGTGCTCGACTGGACGGTGCCCGACGAGTGGAACATCCGCGATGCCTGGATCGCCGACCCCCGCGGCGCGCGCGTCGTCGACTTCCGCGCGTGCAACCTGCATGTCGTCAACTACAGCGTGCCGGTGCGGGCGCGGATGACGCTCGCCGAGCTCCGGCCGCACCTCCACGCGCTGTCCGATCACCCCGACTGGATCCCGTACCGCACGTCGTACTACGCCCCGGCCTGGGGGTTCTGCCTGACCCAGCGCCAGCTCGACGCGCTGCCCGACGGCGACTACGAGGTCTGCATCGACTCGACACTGGCGCCCGGCCACCTGAGCTACGGCGAGCTGGTGCTGCCCGGGGATGCGCCCGACGGAGCGGCGAACGAGGTCCTGCTGTCGACCCATGTCTGCCACCCGTCGCTGTGCAACGACAACCTGTCGGGGATCGCCGTCGCCACCGCGCTGGCCCGCGAGCTCGCGGCGCGGCCGCGCCGGCGCTGGACCTACCGCTTCGTGTTCGCGCCCGGCACGATCGGCGCGATCACCTGGCTCGCGCAGCACCGCGACGTCGTCCCGCGGATCCGCGCCGGCCTGACGATCATGTGCGTCGGCAGCGCGCACCCGTTCACCTACAAGCGCACGCTCGCCGGCGATGCCGAGATCGATCGCGCGGCGGCCATCGTCCTGCGCGATCGCGGCGCGGGCGATCCGCTGATCGACTTCTTCCCGTACGGCTACGACGAGCGCCAGTACAACTCGCCGGGTTTCCGGGCGCCGGTCGGCTCGGTGATGCGCGGCCGCCACGGCATGTTCCCCGAGTACCACACCTCGGCCGACGACCTCGGCTTCGTGTCCGCCGAGCGGCTCGCCGAGTCGCTCGCGGTCGTGCGCGGCATCATCGACGTGCTCGAGGCCAACCGGCGCACCACGAACCTCGCGCCGTACGGCGAGCCGCAGCTCGGCAAGCGCGGCCTGTACCGCGCGACCGGCGGCACGAACATCCCCGATCTCAACCTCGCGATGCTGTGGGTGCTGCAGCTGTCCGACGGCGGCTGCGATCTGGTCGCGATCGCCGAGCGCGCGAAGCTGCCGTTCGCGACGATCCGCGCCGCCGTCGACCACCTGCGCGACGCCGGCCTGCTCGCCGAGGCGTAGCCCCAGCAGGTGATACGATCCCCGCGATGAGCGATCCGCTGGTGACCACGCCCGATCCGAGGCGCGGCCTGCCGATCCGCACGCTGTGCGTGCAGGTGCTCGACGGGCCGGACGCCGGGGTGGCGCACCGGGCGAGCGAGGACAAGCTCGCGGTCGGCACCGACGTGGTGCTGACCGACGACAGCGTGTCGCGCTATCACCTGGAGCTGTCGCGCGGGCGCTCCGGGGTGCGGGTCGTCGACTGCGGCTCGACCAACGGCACGCTGATCGGATCGCTCGGGTCGCCGGGCGCCGCGTCCAGCGCCGGTGGCTCGCCCATCGCGAGCGTCGCCTCGATCAGGTTGCGCAGCTCGCGCACGTTGCCCGGCCAGTGGTGAGTCGCCAGCGCGCGCAGGGTCGCCGGCGAGATCGTCTACCGCAGCACGAACGACGAGTCGATCCGGGTCAAGGCGGTGATCGCGGGGGCCACGCTGACGCTCGACAACTACTCGTTCGGCAGCACGCGCGACGCGCGCGACTACGAGGGCGCCGCGAAGGCAGCGCTGTGACGGCGTCCCGCTGCGACGCGGGTCAGTCCGCGCGGCCGCCGATCACCTGCGCGACGCCGGCCTGCTCGCCGAGCGCTCGCGGATCGTCAGTGCACTGCGAAGCTGTACAGAAGCGGCGATAGCCACCCCGCCGACGTATGGGACCAGAGCTGCACGTACACGCTGCTGATCCCGGTCGGGATGCTCACGTTTCCCGACGTGCCGGCCAGCGTGCCGGCCACGATATCCGTCTGTCCAGGACTGGTGCCGAGGGCGAGAAAGTACTCATCGACGAGCGTGCCGGAGGTCCACGAGAAGGTCATGTTGGTGCCGCCGGACAGCGTCGAGCCGCTGGACGGGCTGACCAGCTGCGCCGGAGCGACACCGGAGCCCGATGTGGCGGCGATGAATGAATAGGTATTGTCCAGCCATCCACTGCTGGTATGCGACCAGAGCACGGCGTAGATCGTCCTTCCGTCGGTCGGAATGTTCGAAACCACGAGAGCGGTGGTGCCGGGAGCGATCGGCCCGCTGGAGAGGATATCGGTCGCGCCGAAGCTGTTGCCGACGTACAGCCAGTACTCGTCGCTCGCCGTGCCGAACGTCCACGAGAACGTGACCTGCGCTCCCGGCAGGATCGCGCCGTTGCCCGGGCCGTACAGCTGGGCCGTCGGCGTCGTCACCGCCTGCGCGATCGCACCCTGCGCCCGGTCGTCGTTCCCCGGGGCATCCGCGCCACAGGCGGACAGCGAGACGGCACCCAGCGCGGACAGCGCCATTGCGAGAAGATGCACCTTGCTTCGAATGTTCACGATACCCTCCGGTCTGGTTGACCACGGCTGCCGACGTGCGTTCCGTCCTTGCCGCAGCGATCTAGGTCAGCCGGGAGATGCGCTCCGGGACCCGATGCTGCAGATTTTCTGCACGCGGCCGCCCAGCGGGCCGGCGAGTGGTCATCGTCCGGGCAGAACCCGGTTCACGCCCCGCCGGCGGCAGGCGACCGCGGCGGACCGTCAGCGGCGGCTGTACACCGGGCGCGATGGCGGGCCGACCAGCAGGCCGTCGACGCTGCCGGCCGCCATCGCGCGGGCGTAGACCCCGAGCGCGCCGTCGATCGCGTCGATCGTGCGGTCGATGTCCTCGTCCTGGTGCGAGTAGCTGACGACGAACGACGGGCCGAGCACGCCGCGCCGGATCATCTCCTGGAGGAACAGCGTGCGGAACGGCTGCGATGGCTTGCCGTCGGGGCCGCGCGTGCCGAAGAACAGGTGGCAGGCCCGGCCGACCGGCATGACGTACTCGGTCAGGCCGTGGCGTGCGCTGGTCTGGCGCATGCCCTCGGCGAGCCGGGCGCCGACCCGGTGCAGGTGCTCGACCACCGGCTCGGTGCGATAGACCTCCATCGTCGCGATCGCAGCGGCCAGCGACGGGATCTCCGCCCCGTGCGTGGTCGACAGCAGGAACACGTCCTCGTCGAGGCGGTCGCGGCCGCCCCAGTGCATCACCGCGCGCTTGCCGGCGAGCACGGACACCGAGAACCCGTTGGCCAGGCCCTTGCCGAACACCGAGAGATCGGGGACCACGCCGTACAGGCCCTGGGCGCCGCGCAGGTGCCAGCGGAACCCGGTGACCGTCTCGTCGAACACGACGACCGCGCCCTCGGCGTGGCACAGCGCGACCAGATCGGCGAGGAAGCCCGGCGCCGGCTCGTCGATCCGCGCCGGCTCGAGGAACACCGCGGCGATCCGGCCGGGGTGCGCGGCGAACTGCGCGCGCAGCGACGCGAGATCGTTGTAGTGGAACTGCACGATCTGGTCGTAGACCGCGCGCGGGATGCCGCCGTCGGCCGTGGTCGTGCAGAAGAACCAGTCATCGTAGGTGTGAAACGGGTGCTCGGCGCAGACCGCGACCATGTCGCGGCCGGTCGCGCGGCGCGCCAGCCGGAGCGCCGCGGTGTTCGCGGTCGAGCCGTCCTTGGTGAACTTCACCATCTCGGCGCCCTCGATCAGCGACAGGAACGCCTCGGCGCAGGTGAGCTCCTCGGGGCTGGGCCGGGTGAAGTTGGTGCCGAGCTCGAGCGACGCGCGCACCGCGTCGACCACCCTGGGGTAGGCGTGGCCGAGCGTGACCGCGCGCAGCCCCATGCCGTACTCGATGAACTGGTTGCCGTCGACGTCCCACACGTGGCAGCCCTGGCCGCGCGCGATCATGGACGGCGCGAGCTCGGGGTACTGATCGTCGCCCTTGGCGTAGGTGTGGCAACCGGCGGGTACGAGCTGGCGCAGCCGCGCAGCGAGCTGCTTTCCACGGGTGAGCTCCACGAATTCCTCCGGCCTGGTATCATGCGCGTGCAACCGCGGCAGGTCGAGTCTTGGACGACGTCCACACGCTCATCATCGGCGCCGGCGCGGTCGGCCTGGCCTGCGCTGCCGTGCTCGCGCGCCGCGGCGAGCCGGTCGCCGTGCTGGAGCGCCATCGCCGGCCGGGGCAGGAGACCTCGGCGCGCAACAGCGGCGTGATCCACGCCGGGCTGTACTATCCGACCGGCAGCCTCAAGGCCCGGCTGTGCGTCGCCGGGCGCGACCGGCTGTACGCGCGGTGCGCGCGGGCCGGCGTGCCGCATCGCCGGTGCGGCAAGATCGTGGTCGCGACCGACGACGCCGAGGCGGCGCGGATCGAGGCGATCGCGCGCCAGGCCGCGGTCAACGGCGCCGAGGTCCAGCTGATCGACGGCGCCGAGGTCCGCCGCCGCGTACCCGCCGTGCGCGCGGTCGCCGGGCTGTGGTCGCCGTCGACCGGGATCGTCGACGCCCACGCGCTGATGGACAGCTACCGCCGCGAGGCGGAAGCCCACGGCGCGATGGTCGTGCTCGACCACGCGGTGACCGCGCTCGCCCGGCGGCCCGACGGCTGGCACGTCACCGCGCGCACCGCGGCCGGCGCCACCGCCGAGATCCGCGCCGCGTGGCTGGTCAACTGCGCGGGGCTCGACGCGTCGCGGATCGCCGAGCTCGCCGGACTCGACGTCGACGCGCTCGGCCTGCGCCTGAAGCCGTGCAAGGGCGACTACTTCACGCTGGCCGCGAAGTACACCGGCCTCGCCGAGCACCTGGTCTACCCGGTGCCGGTCCACGCCGGCCTCGGCGTCCACATCACGTTCGACCTCGCCGGCCGGCTGATGGCCGGCCCCGACACCGAGTACGTCGACGAGCTGCGCTACGATGTCGACCCTGCCAAGGCCGCCGCGTTCGGCGCCGCGCTGCGCCGCTACCTGCCCGAGATCCGCGACGACGAGCTCGCCCCCGGCTACGCCGGCATCCGGCCCAAGCTGCAGGGCCCCGGCGAGCCGGTCCGCGACTTCGTGATCGAGGAGGCGAGCCGCCATGGCGCGCCGCAGCTGGTCAACCTGATCGGCATCGAGTCGCCGGGCCTGACCGCCAGCGAGGCGATCGCCGAGCTGGTCGACCAGATCATCGCCGGCTGAGCGGCGGCGATAGTCTGTATCATGGAGTTTTCGTGTCGATCTCCGAGTTCAAGGTGCCATGCCGCTCCAGCGCTAACGTGTAGACTCGGAGCGCACTCGTCCCTCACTACGGAGGCGATGAAGGAAGATGTCGAGTACTTCGAACGGACTCAGCATCGCTGCCGGCACTGAATAGCCGTCATCGTCGGTGCTTAGGTGAATGTGCGAGCGCAAACCTAATAGTGCGTTCGGGTGTTTGTCGTGGTTCAGATCGAATCTGACAAATTGCAGTGGAGCCTCGTCTGGTAGAATCAGTTCGAATCCATAAGCCAAAATCTCAACGTGGCCATCTTGCTCTCGTGTGCTGACCTGGAAGTCGATCCTGGCCCTGTCGGAGTGACGCGTGAAATGAGGAAGTGCGGGATCTGTGCGAAAGTTTCTGGGGCCCGCAATTCCAATACTATGAGTTGAGCCAGGGATAGTAGGCTCGGATCAGAAATGACAAGTTTCGCTCGGATATCTTGACGGCTATCAGTAAGCAGTCTCTGATCGGAAGCTTTACTCAAATAGTTGCGGATCGCCACGAATAGATTCTGGTTGGTTCCACTGGACACAAACGCTGAGTGGCTAGCCTCGACCAACCGAGCTTGCAGGCCATGCAAGCGCGCACGCGCGCCTTCCCGGCTGACATCAAGAGCCAAACAAGTCTCCCCGTTGCAGAAGGATCAGCCATTCCGTAAAGGCCACATCGCTGGGCAATGCTCCACGCTCTGCAAGGTCTATGACTTCCGAATCGGACATCTTGAAATGATCGCGGAGTGATTGAAGTCGCTCGTCGACATTCATGCGACCTTCCTCCGAATCGTACTGAAGGCAGTGCGCACCGAGCCAACTCAATAGATTTGGGCTATGCGTGCTCAGCCGATCTGCACCTTCTGGTGTCGTGACTATCAGTACGCGTGGGCTGCGTAGGGCTCTGTTCCGGAATAGATCAAGACGTTCCAATTGCTCTTGGTCGAAACGTTCGATACCAGTAATAAGAATTATGTCGTCCTCTGAATAGTGACTCAGGGTCGCCATGAGCTCAGCGCTGGAAGTTGCTGCTTCGATTGTTTTCACACCTCCAACGCCTTCCTGCTCTTCAACTAGGAGGAAGTCGAGTTCGGCCTTGATATGGCTTACGCTCTGGATGATCTCCGACTGACGAGCTACAACCAAGACCCACGCGCCACGCTGAAGCAAGAGCGCATCGGCGATAGCTGCCGGTCCGGCCAACGCAAGCGCTTCCATTAATAGCTAGCTCAGGCCACCCAGCAATGGCCGAATAGTTGGATGAAGAGTGAATCGAGGAGGGAGATCTGGAAACTCGATGACCAGGCGTCGCACCAAGAGATCGATATCCACGTCGTTGCTTGCTGTAAAGATGATGAAGGAGCTCTGAGATGGTGTGGCGAATCTCACTTGTGTGTTATAGATGCCAGTAAGTCGTTGGGTAGCTTCCTTCGATAAGCCCAGAAGGAGTGCGCGGCCGAAACGATTTGCAGCGATATCTATATGTTCGGATGAAATGCGATCTTCGCCTAGTGAATAGGCTGTTTCACCAGAATTGCGCGCGAGTGCGATTAAATCCCTCATGATTCCACCCGACCACTGTGCGATGCGCCGCCGGTCCATGTCTCCCAAGATAGATTCGTCTGTACGCTTCTGTAGAACGCTCCCCAGAAATCCAACACCGGCTGCAGTCGTGAAATCGGTTGCTCCGTGAAAATGAAACGTAGCAAATCGCTCGGTAAACTGGTGATATGTTTCGCCGCGTAACTCTGGAGGTCCGACAACTACAGAGCCAACGCCGATGTTTGACAGGAGAGAGAGGTCATTCAGAAGCATAGCAATAAGAGCGTCGGTCTTTCTCGTACGATCAAGTCCATCAAAAAGAATTACATAACGCAAGGTGGATTGATCAAGTAGGGCGGTGAGTGCCCG
Source organism: Kofleriaceae bacterium (assembly GCA_036265355.1). Lineage (GTDB taxonomy): Bacteria > Myxococcota_A > Polyangia > Haliangiales > Haliangiaceae > JABFXX01. Next base: position 36,476 of record DATAPF010000387.1, read on the forward strand.
CATGACCGTCGCAAGATCTGTGTTCTCTGCAGGTTTTGAAATGAGGCCCGGGACACGGAAATATCTGTCTTCGTCGTTGTCGATTTCAGAAGGATCCTCTGTATAAAAGCCTGCAGCTGCTGCATCTGCCTGTTCGGCCATCTTCTGATGTGTTTTGGCTAGAACTGATTGGTGTGCCTCGACATGTTTCCAAATCTGAGTCCAAGTCAGGCCAACCAACACGCCTTCACTGAGCTTGGCCAAGTTCTGTAGGCTCGGAACATCCACAAACAACGGTACGATATCTGTAGATGCGATCAATCGATCGTTGATGGCTAGCAACTCGGTCGTTTTGCCGGATCCGACTGCGCCTATGATGAGATGACTGCTCGCGGGATCGATTTCTAGCCTCGTGGCGATGTGAGAGGACGTTGCATGAAGGGACGGTACGTAGGAGCCGTCTCTTAAAGCGATGGCTGGGTCCGCTTTCGGATCAAGGCGCCGCATGTAGGCGCGAAACAATGCGCGCCGGTCCACGGACTGTGGATGCTCAAGTTCCGCGCTGGTCACAGCAGCTTATGTTGGCATAGTTTCGGCTGGAACGCACCTCAGCGTCTCACGTACGGCCGCACGGCGTCGGCTCTGGCTTCTGGTAACCTAAGGGTGAGGCTCGTCGAAGCCTTCGTACATGTAATCCGTTCAAGGCTAGTTGCTGATCGGCGCACCTTCACGGGCGTGATTCTCGGGGGCCACGTGACCTGATCGAGTACCGTGGCTTGATGTGTGATCTCGAGTGCATGTGCAAGCGACGATGGCGGATCTGGGCTGGCGGCTCGGCCATGGTGCCTAGCCGCTCGCTGGTGTCGGAAGAGGCGCCCGATCGCGATGCGCTGACGGTAGCCATGGCCGGCATCGGCATGGAGCTCGCCGCGCCCGCGGCTTCCGAGCCGAACATCGAGGACACGCTGCTCTTCGCGTCGGCCGAGGCGATGGACGGCAGCGAGCTGCGCATCCTCGCCTTGCTGGTCAGCTGGTTTGGGGTGCACCACGAGTGGGTCAATGCCGATCGGCTCACGAAGCTCGTCACCGCCCGCGGCTCGGAGCGAGTGCGTGCGTTGTGGGCCGCGCTCGCTCACTGGCAAGTGAAGGATCGCAGGTTCGCCCGGCTCGCGGGTTGTCATCGGGGTGCGCCCCTCGACCTGGCGCCGGGAGCCGAGTTCCAGATCCGCCGTCACGGCGAGGATGCGCGGTTTGCAGGTTCGCCCCTTCGCGTTCCGGCGAACCTGCTGCGCGATCGGCCGGGTGACATCGCGTCTCCGCAGGCGCTCGCCCGGCGCCACCGGACCTACCGCTGGCGGATCATGATGGGGCCGTCCTATCGCGCCGACTGCTGGGCTGCACTCGAAGCCGATCCTGGGCTATCCGCGGCCGCGCTGGCGCGGCACGCATACGCGTCGTTCGCGACGGCATGGCAGGTCAAGCGCGACTTCGCGATCCTCCGGCGCCGGCATTCCACGGCCGTGCGCGTCGACGCCCCGACGTTGCGATCGGTCAGTCGAAGTCGATCGCCGAGATGACGTGCCAGCCGACCAGGCCGCCGCCGTCGATCATCAGGTCGCGCTGGCCGTGGCCGCGGCGGGCCTCGCCGAGGTACTGGAACACGGTGCCGCGGCCGCTGCGCAGCTCGGGGCTCGGCGAGGTCGAGCTGCCGGCGTAGAGCAGCGGGACGTAGGCCAGCGCGGTGCCCTGGTCGTCGGTGATCTGGACCCTGGACATCAGGTGGTCCATGAAGCTGGTCTTGGGCAGCACCTCGATGCGGCGCAGGCTGTGGAACGGGAAGTAGAGCAGGCCGTCGCCGCAGTAGGTCTCGAGCATCCGGCCGATCGCGTCGTCGCTGTCGGTGATGTCCTTGAACCGCCGGGTCTCGCCGGACTGCAGGGTGAGCTGGCCGGCGACCGGATCGCCGGCGGCGAGCCGTAGCTTGGCCTGGCTGGCGAGGTCCTCGTTGTCGTGGACGAACGCGCAGGCGACGGCGACGTGGAGCGGGATCGCCGCGATCTCCGTGGTCGCGGTCAGGCTGCCGTTGGCCGCGGGATCGCGCCAGCGGGCCAGGCGCTGGCGCTCGCCGCGCACGATGACCTGGAGCGCCGGGAGATCGGCGTCGCGCAGCACCTGGTCGGCCTCGTCGAACCGCTCGGTCAGCGCGAGCAGGAACGCGCCGATGCCGGCGCGGATCGCCGGGTCGACGTCGGCGACCTGGTGCAGCGCCTCGTGGGCGGCGGCGTAGTCGCCGGCCCGGATCGCGGCCATCATGGCTTCCATCGCCTGATCTGCGCCGGTCTGGCGGGCGGATGCAAGCGGACTACGGCCCGGTGAGCCCGGCGCCGAACCGGGCGCGCAGCGCGGCGCTGCCGGTGTCGGTCACCGAGCTGCCGGTGATGGTGACGCGCTCGAGGTGGGACAGCGCCTTGCTGGCGGCGAGCGCGGCCGCGCCGTCGTCGTCGAACGAGTTGTAGGACAGGTCGAGCGCGACGAGCCCGGGGAGCCCGCGGGCGCCGGCCAGCGCGGTCACGCCGGGCGACCTGATCCGGTTCGATGCCAGCGACAGCGCGGTGAGGTGGCCGAATGGCCTGGCCCCGGCGATCGCCTGGATCGCCGCCTCGTCGAGGTTGTTGCCGTCGAGCACCAGCGTCGCGAGCTTTGGCATCCGCGCGGCGGCGGCGAGCTGGCGCACGCCGGCGAGGCCGAACTGGTTATCGGCGAGCGACAGCTCGACCAGCCGGTCGAACCGCGTCGCGGTGAGGGCGCGCACGCCGGGGGCGTCGATCTGGGCGAACCCGAGCTTGAGCGAGCGCAGCCGCGGCGCCAGCGCGGTGCCCGCGATCGCCTTGGCCCCGGCGTCGCCGACCGGGTTACCGGACAGGTCGATCGCGGCGAGCTTCGGCAGATGCTTCGACGAGAACAGGGCGCGGACGCCCGCCGGGCCGATGCCATCGCCGTCGAGCCGCAGCGATTCGAGCGCGCACAGGTGGGGGGACTCGGCGAGCGCGCGCGCGCCGTCGTCGCCGAGCTTGGTCTGGCCGAGGTCGAGCGCGACCAGCGACGCGGCCTCGGGCAGCGCGGCGAGCGCCCGGGCCAGCGCGACGCCGTCATCGCGCTTGCGCAGCGCGAGCTCGGTCTTGCCCGCCAGGTCGGCGGCCGACAGCGGTGGTGGGGGTGGGGGCGGGTCGGCGCCGGCGATGGCCGCGCCCAGCGCGATGGCCAGGACGAGTGGACCGAGCAGCCCGCGCGCGAGGCCGAGCCTCACTTCGCGTCCTTGGCCGGCGTCCCCGACGCGCCCGACCCGGCGTTGCCGGCGCCCGGGTTGGCCGCGGCGGCGCCGAGCGGCGGCAGGTGCGGCGCCTCGACGAGCGCGTAGCGGAACGTCGTCTTGGCGCCGAGCTTCTCGACCAGCGTGGTGAAGTCGTCGAAGTCCGCGGCCGGCGCGATCTGGCAGCCGATCGACCAGCCGATGCCGTCGCCGACGTGGATCAGGATGCCGGTGCCGACCGCGGTGCCGGGCAGATCCTTCTCGCCTGGGTCGATCACGCCGTCGGCGTTGTAGTCGCGATACACCGGGGCGATGCCGCCGCCCGCGGCCTCGCCGTCCATGTTGGCGTTGACCGACCAGTGGTCCTTGCCGCCCTTGAGGCCGGCGTACTTGGCGACGTACTGGCCCTCCTGGAGCCACGCGATCGCCTGGGTCTCGGACAGCTTCCCGGGGTTGCCCTCGCCGTAGCCGTTGTTGTTGGCGGTGCGGGCCTTGAGGTACGCGGCGCGCGCGGCCTTGGTCTCCGGGCTGGACTCCTGGCCGGCGGTCTCGCCCTTGTCCTTGAGCGCCTTCTCCCACGCCAGCCGCGCGTTCTCCTCGGCGAGCGAGCTCTCCTGGGTGTTGGCGAGCGCCCACGCATCGCCGGCGCGGTCGAGCGCGGCCTGCACGTCCTTGGTCAGGTCGGCGTCGTCCTTGAGGATCTTGTCCGGATCGCGCGCGTCGGCCGGCCGCTTCTTGCCGAACACCGCCTTGGCGCGCTTGGCCTCGTGGACCGAGGTGTCGATGAAGTGCGCGGCGTCGATCGCGGTCTTGCCGGCCTCGCGCGCCGCGGTCTTGGTCGACGACTCGGCGCCGGCCGCGCCGGGCCCGGCGTTGAGCCGCGCCGCCGACAGCTGCATCGCCTTGTCCGCCTTGTCCTTGGCGTCGAGCGAGTCGAACACGGCGTACTGCCAGTCGGTGTAGGCCTCGTCGACCAGCTTGACGCCGTCCTTGCTCGCGGCGACGTCCTTGTCGAGCTTGGGGTCGATCTTGGCGTCGGCGCCGGCCAGCCCGGTCGGGAACTTGTTGTCCTTGAGCAGCTTCTGCTCGTTGCCCGCGGCCTTGGTCTGCTTGCTGGCGCCCGGCCCGGTCGTGCTCCACGTCCAGCTCTGGACCTTCTTGCCGCCGGCATCCTTGTAGATCACGAACAGGCGGCCGTTGTAGTCGTTGACCGTGAGCTTGGGGCTGGCGAGGCCTGTCACGGTCATGTCGTAGAACCGGATGTTGAGGACGTTGATCTCGATCGCGCTCTTGGGATCGCTGCCGGTCTCCTTGAACGTGTAGCCGCGCGCGTCGTAGACCTGCTTGAGGTAGTCGTACTGCGCATCCTGCGCCCGGGTGTGGAGCGCGGGATCGATCACCGGCGCCTTCCCCGCCTCGGGCGCGGCGGGCGCGAACGACGGTCCCCCCGACGCGGCCATCACGAGGTCGAGGTAGGTGTCGCGCGTCATCGGCGCGGTGAACCAGGCGGTCGGCAGGTCGGAGCGCCACACCGTGATCACCTGGTGGAGCGCGGTCGGGTTGAGCGGGCGCAGCGCGTTGGCGACGGTCTCCGCTTTCTCGCCGGCCTCGATCTTCTTGCGCGCGGCGAGGATGGTGAGCGCGGTGTCGCCGCGCAGGTAGGGCGGCCACTGCGCCTCGGGCCCGAACACGCGCAGGTTGTAGGCGCGCCACCGCGCGTCGCCGACCAGCGGGCTGGACGCGGCGTTGATCGCCGTGGCGATCGCGTCGCCGGCGGCGAGCTTCTCGTCGCCGAGCGGCGCGAGCTGGCGCAGGCTGTCGAGGAGGAGCCGGATCGCCGCGTCGTCGAGCGCGCCGCCGGCGGTGAGCTTGGTCTGGATCTCCGCCGCGGTCAGCGGCTTGGCGGCCGCGGGCGGCTGCGCTTGCTGCGGCTGGCCCTGTGGCGGAGGCGTGTGGAACTGGACGCCGCGACCGCCGGCGGTCGCCGTGCTGGGCGCGCCGGCCATCGTCGACAGCAGCGCCTCGGCGGAGCCGCCGGTGACCACGGTGTCGGCCACCGCATCGGCGTGGCGCTCGTAGGCATCGCCGTGCTCGCCGACGCCGCCCTTGAGGTGGACGCCGGCGCGCTGCTGGACCACGTGGGCGGCCTCGTGCGCCGCGGTGTGGAGATCCGGCGCCCCGCCGAACGCGACGTCATTGCCGCGCGCGTAGGCCTGTGCGCCCATCGCGGCGTTCGCGCCGGCGGCCGCGGCGTCGGTGTGCGCGCGGACGCCGCTCACGTCGTGGCGCCCGAACGCCTGCTGGATCCGGTCGAGGTGCGGCAGCTGGCCGCCGGACCCGGCGGTGCCGGCGGCGGCCGTTGCGTGGACATCCGGGGAGTCGCCGCCGCCCTTGTGCTGCACCGGCGTGCCCGGCGCGGCCGCGGCGGTCGCGGCAAAGGCCTGCTCCACCAGGGTGGTCTTGCCGGCCGCGCGCTGCACCGCCGTGGGTGCGGTGGTCCCAGAGGATGTGGTGCTCGACTTTCCCGCGAACTGACTCATGCGACCTCCGCACCCTAGTACGGTCGGGAGAGGATCCAGCAAACCACAGGTCGCATCGCCGGTCCATCGTTCGCTGCGCGCGGGTGATCTGCACCGCACGTCGCGCAACAGGTGTCCAGTGTCTCGTCTGCCTCGTCCCGGGTGCGACATGGCGATCTGCCCGGATCAGGAACACCGGCACGGCAGTCGTTGCCGCGCTGGCCGGTGTGCGGTGACGGAGGCCGGCAGTGCGCAGTCACCGCGCGCGGAACACGGTCGCATGCGCGCTGTGCGCGGCGCGGCGGGCGAGCCGGAACGGCGCGGCGCCGAACCAGTCGCCGCACAGCGGGTCGAGCAGCGCGGGCACGGCGATGATCGCGGCGCACACCAGCGCGACGACCACGATCGCGAGCCCGAGCAGGCGGCGGGCCCGCGGGCGGGGCCGGGCCGCGGCGGCGAGCCGCTCGGCGACCTCGGCCATCGCCGGGCGATCGGCCGGCTCCTTGGCGAGACACGCGAGCGCCAGACCGGCGAGCGCGGCCGGGTAGTGCTTGCGGATCACGGGGCGCGGTGGGTCGACCTCGGCGTGCTGGTAGAGGTAGCCGAGCTGGCTATCGGCGGTGAACGGCCGGTCGCCGCTGATCGCCTCGTAGAGCATGACGCCGAACGCGTAGACGTCGCTCGCGGCGGTCGCGCGCTGGCCGCGGACCTGCTCGGGCGACATGTAGACGGCCGTGCCGAGGATCCGGCCCTGGGTGGTGAGCGACGACTGATCGACGGTGCGCGCCAGGCCGAAGTCGGCGACCTTGGCGCGGCCGGCGCGGGTCAACAGCACGTTCTCCGGCTTGACGTCGCGGTGGACCACGCCCTGCGCGTGGGCGTAGGCGAGCGCGGCCGCGACCTCGGCGAGCACCGCGAGCACGCTGGCGGGCGGCGCGGCGGCGCGCTCGAGCAGGCTGCGCAGCGATCCGCCGCGCACGAGCTCCATGATGATGTAGTGGCGGCCGCGCGACGAGCCGACGTCGAGGATCCGGATGATGCTCGGGTGGTCGAGCCGCCGCGCGGTGTCGGCCTCGCGCTTGAACCGGGTGATGGTGTCGGCGTGGCGCGCCGCGGTGGCGCTGAGCAGCTTGACCGCGACCCGGGGGCCGCGGGACGGCACGCCGAGGTGGACCTCGCCGTAGGCGCCCTGGCCGAGCTTGACCCGCAGCGTGTACTTGCCCACCTTCGCACCGGTCGGACGCGGGGCGAGTGATTTCTGCGCGGGGGCCGGCACGCTCGGGATCCTGGGCGGGACGCCAACCATAGCAGGCCGGCGGCGCGGATCTGCGCGCGATCGGTCGACCGGCCGCGCACGAGGGGCTATAGACGGAGACCGTGTCGATGCGGACCGACCCCGAGCGCGCGCTGGCGGTGATCGCCGAGCGGCGACTGGCGCTGGAGCTCGGCACGCTCGACATCTGCTTCCTGGTCGCGCTGTACGTGCGCGGCGAGGGCGCGGGGCTGACCGCGTTCGGCGAGGCGCAGCTCGAGGACGTGTTCGCCCAGGCGGCGGCGGTGGCGCTGCCCGGAGCCGACCAGCTGCGGCGGCGGGCGACGCTCGCGATCCAGCGGCTGCGCGATCAGCGGATGCTGGCGCGGGTCGACGGCCAGGGCGTGGTGCGGACCGGCGAGTTCGCGCTGTCGCGGCTGGCGACCGGGATCGTGCAGTTCTTCCTCGAGGAGGACGTGCTGACCCGCGAGGCGCTCGGCGTGTTGACCCACGGCCTTCAGGTCGCGCTCACCGGCGTGCGCGAGGCCGCGCGCGAGGTGCGCGAGCCGGCGGCGTGGCACGACCGCGTGGTCGCGCCGCTGCAGGTGACGATCAGCGAGCTGGTCGCCGGCATCGAGCGCCGGCAGCGCGGGCTCGATCTGCAGCAGGAGGACTTCCAGGCCGAGATCCGCCGGCTGCTCGAGGCCGACTGGTTCGGCGCGATCGACCGCTGCCAGGGGCTGCTCGAGTCGACCAGCGCGACCCTGCGCGAGCTCAACGAGGTGCTGCTGCGCGACACCGCCGTGCTGCTCGGGCTGCTCCAGGACATCGAGGAGCTGGCGATCGCGGCCGGCGAGCCGGCGGCCGAGGCCGCGGCGCACCGGGTGATCGATCAGGTCGACCGGATCGCGGCGTGGGGCTCGGCGCGCCAGCGCGCGTGGTCGGAGTACTTCCAGTACGTGCATCGCTACCTGCGCGACGTGGTGCGGCTCGATCCGACGCGCGCGCTGCTGCAGCGGCTGCGCGACCAGCTCGCCGGCGCCGGGCCGCGGTTCGCGCTGGCCCACGCCGGGGCGCCGCCGATCCGGATCCTGCGCACGGTGGCGGGGCTGCCCGAGCGGCCGGCGGTGGTGCGGCCGCGCGCGCCGCGCGAGCGCGAGCCCGAGGCCCAGGCGGCTGCCGAGCAGGATCCGCAGGTGGTGCTCGACGGCAAGGTCCAGCGCGCGCTGGGCGCGGGGGCGCGGGCGCTGTCGGCGGTGACCGGCGCCGCGACCGCAGATCTGCCGGCGCCGGACCGCTTCGTCGAGGCCGGGCGGGTCGCCCAGACCGTCGCGCGGCTGGCCCGGGCGGCGTCGGCGGTCGACCGGCCGTGGGTGCCGGTCGGCGACGATCTGGTGATCGAGGACTGGACGATCCGCGGGCCGCGCGCCGCCGGGCCGGGCGCCGCCGAGCCGGGCGCCGCCGAGCCGGGCGCCGCCGAGCCGGGTCTGCCGGACGACGGCGGCGCGGAGCCGCCGGGCGGGCGGGGAGGCGCGGCGTGACCCGCCCCGGCTATACCCAGCTCGAGGACGTGATCCGCGATCCGGACTTCCCGGACCTCGATCTCGCGCTGCGCCGCGGCCGGCACGTCGATCGCGACGACGTGGCGTGGTACGCGCTGCTCGGCGACGCGCAGGACCACCTGGAGGCGTTCTACCGCCGCTACGGCTGCGAGCTCGTCCACAAGGCGGACGGCTACTACTACCTGCTGCCGACCGGCGACAAGCTGTCGCGCCGCCAGCTGTCGGGCGGCGACATGCTGGTCGGCCAGGCGCTGGCGCTGCTCTACCTGCATCCGTCGACGGTCGAGCGCGGCGGGCTGCACAGCCAGGAGGAGCTGATCGCGCAGCTCGCGACGGTGCTGGGCAGCGACGCGCTGATCCGCGCGTTCAACCCCCGGCGGCGGCGCTACGACGAGCGGGTCGCGCAGAAGACGGTGCGCGCGCGGGTCGGCGAGGCGGTGCGCCGGCTCGCCGGGCTGGGCTTCGTCGATCTGGTCGAGGGCGATCAGCTGCGGCTGCGCCCGGCGCTGCTGCGGTTCGCCGAGCCGGTGCGCGGGCTGTCCGAGCCGGCGGAGGCGCTGGCGCAGCTGGTGGCGCGCGGCGAGGTCGCGCTGGAGGGCGCCGGCGCCGACGCGGCCGCGGCAGCGCCCGGCGACGACGAGCCCGACGCAGACGAGCTCGACGCGGGCGAACCAGGCGAGGAGGCCGAGGCCGAACCAGGCGAGGAGGCCGAGGCCGGACCGGGCGACGAGCCCGAGGACGGCGACGATCTCGCGGCGCCCGACGAGTTCGACGCGGCGACGGTGGTCGGCCATCGTCGCGAGGTCGGCGATGCCGCCGGACTCGAAGCGGAGCCGGTGATCGGCCGTCGCGGCGATGCCGGTGAGCGGCGCCCTCCGGGCCGTGCGCTCGATCTCGACGACGGCGACGACGACGACGACGGCGATGCGCCATGAGCCGGGCGCGGATCGCGGCGCTCGTGCTGGTCAACTGGAAGGGCGTGTTCTACGAGCGCTACCTGCTCGATCACCACGTCACCGCGCTGGAGGGCGCCAACGGCGCCGGCAAGACCACGGTGATGATCGCCGCGTACGTCGTGCTGCTGCCCGACATGTCGAAGCTGCGGTTCACCAACCTCGGCGAGACCTCGGCGATCGGCGGCGACCGCGGGATCTGGGGGCGGCTCGGCGAGCCCGGGCGGCCGTCGTACGCCGTGCTCGACCTCGAGCTTCCGGAGGGCGAGCGCCTGGTCGCCGGCGTGCGGCTGATCCGCGCGAGCGAGCCGACGGTCGAGCCGGCGGCGTTCGCGATCACCGGCCTGGCGCCCGAGGTCCGGCTGTCGGACGTCCTGCTCGTGCGCCGGCTCGACGGCGATCACGTGCCCGAGCTCGACGAGGTCACCGCCGCGGTCGCCCGCGCGGGCGGCAGGCTCGAGGTGTTCCGCACGATCAAGGAGTACTT
>DATAPF010000388.1:0-6826 GCA_036265355.1 Kofleriaceae bacterium
TGCCAGCCGCTGGTCGCGCAGCACGACCGCGGGATCGATTCCGCGCAGGATCTGGTCGCCGACGGCGCGGAAGAACCCGCCGGCCTCCTGGTCGGGGATCCGGGTCGCCGGGGCGAGCACGCCGCGCGCGCCGGCGAGCAGGAACGCGTAGGGCAGGCTCCACGGCTGGTGCAGGTACGGCGCCGTGTACGCCGCGTCGCATGCCGCGAGCGCGACGAACGGCGCGCGCGGCAGCTTGAGCCCGGCGATCACGCGCGCGGTGAGCGCGAAGCTGCCGTCGGCGTCGGGCGACAGCGCGATCAGCGACACGTCCGAGATGCCGAGGTCGACGAAGCCGTGGGCGTGGATCTCGGCGAAGTCGGTGCGCGCCAGCGCGTCGCGCACCCGGCGCGGCGTGGCCTCGGCGCCGGCCAGGCTCACCACGCCGACCCCGGCCTCGCGCGGCTCGTGCGACGGGCTGTGCAGCGCCGGCAGCCCGAGCGTGGCGGGCGGCCGCGCATCCTCGATCACCAGCACCGACGGCCGCGGCGCGCCGGCCGCGGTGGGCGCACCGGCCGGCCCGCGGTACGACCACGCGAGCTCGGCCGGCAGCAGCTGGGGCTGGCCGTACAGCGGCGCCAGCGCGAGCACGTCGACCCGCGGGCAGCCGGCCAGCGCGTTGACCACGCTGGCCGGCACCAGCGTGCGGGCATCGAAGTCGGGCGTCTTGAACGCGTGCGGATCGGACACCTGGACCAGCTTGCCGGCGGCGTCTCGCGCGATCAGCAGCAGCCGCTCGCCGTCGATCATCGCGCCCAGCGCGCAGCCGTCGCGCAGCGCGGCCCGGCCGGCGGCGGCGAACAGGTGGAGCTGCTGGTCGGCGGTGCGGTCGGCGGCGCCGAGCCCGAGCAGCGTGCGATACGCCAGGTCGCGCGCCTTGGTCGCCTCGACGTCGTCGACCGGCAGCGCGTCGGCCGCCGCGATCGCCCGGTCGAGCGCGGCGCGGGCGGCCGCCGGGTCGGTCGCCGCCAGGGCGCGGCCCTCGATCGCGTCGACGCGGGCGCGCGCGCCCGGCGCCAGCTCGGACTGGCGCACGCGGTCGAGCTCGCCGCGCAGCTCGGCGATCCGCGCCGGGGTCGCGGCGGACCGCGCCAGCTCGGCCTCGATCTGCGCCCGGGTGAGCGACAGCGGCCGGTCGCAGCGCGGCGCGCGGTCGAGCTCGGCGCGCGCCCGGGCGAGCCGCAGCTCGCTGAGCTCGGCGCCGGCCAGCGCCTCCTGGTCGACCAGGGTCTGCCAGCAGTCGTCGACCCGCAGCGCCGGTTCGCGGATGTAGGCCCGCATCAGCGCGTAGTCGCGCTGGAGCTGCGCGGCCTGGCCGAGGTAGCCGAACAGCGCCCGCTCGTCCCAGTAATTGCCCGCCCGCTGCGACCGCCCCAGCGCGGCGCGCGCGACCTCGGTCGCATCGGTCGGGCGGTGGCGCGCCAGGTAGAGCTCGACCAGCGCCGCCTGGAGGTAGGTGCAGCGCAGCTCGACGTCGCGCGCCGCGCACTGCTGGACCGCCTGGCGCAGGCTCGCCTCGGCCTCGATCGCATGGCCCGACGCTTCCTTGGCAGTCGCGTCGTACTCGATGGCGATCTCCTCGAGGTAGGGGTCGTGATCGGCGCGCGCGAGCCCGACCAGCTCGTCGATGAAGCCGGCGCGCGGCAGCTTGACGTTGAGCAGCGCGCCGAGCAGCAGATCGCGCAGCCCCGACGCGCGCAGCTGCTCGACGATCCGGGCCTGCTCCGCCAGCGGCGGCGCGGGCCTGGCGCGCAGCCGGCGGTACAGCTCGATGCCGGGTGCGCGCCGCTGGAAGTCCTGCGCCGCGATCCGGTTCACCAGGTCGGTGGCGGCGGTGTTGCCTGCCACCTCGTCGAGGATCCGGGCGACCGGCAGGAGGCGGAGCAGGTCGTCGCGCGTCCTCGCCTCGCGCACGGCGACGTAGATCGACGGCCGGCACAGCGCGGCGTGGCGCCGGACGAAGTCGAGCGCGGGCGGCGTTCCATCGTACATCTGCTTGCAGGTCTTGACCGCTTCCTTGAGCTCGCTCAGGCGCGCGTTCTCGCCGCTGCGCAGCGCATCGCGCATCTGGGCCGCCTCGTCGCTCCAGCCCGGCTCGCCGAGCGCGGCGCATGCGTCGAACGCCTCGGCGGCGGCGAGCGGGAGATCGAGATCGGCCAGCGCGACGGCGCGGTTCCACAGCGCCTGGGCGTGGCGCGGCGCGCGCGCCAGCACCTGGTCGAGCAGGGTGAGGGCGGCGCTGGCCTGGCCGTTGCGCTCGGCGACCAGCGCGCGCTCGACGTCGAGATCGTTCCCGGGGCCGGCGTGCTGCAGGCGGCTGGCCGCCTCCGTGAGATCGCCGCGCGCGATCAGCGCGGCGATCAGCGCGACGCCTTCGTGGTGGCGCTCCAGCTCGCCGAGCGTCGCGATCGAGATCCGGTCGCCGGACGACGACCCCGCGCCCGGCCGCATCCAGATCTCCGTGGGGACCGGGCCGCCCTGCGACGGTCCGGCGCGCATCACCTCCAGGTCGCGGTGGCGATCGAGCGGCGCATACGGCAGGCGCTCCATCCGCGTGCGGTGCGCCGCGAGCTCGCCGGCGAGCTGGCGGTCCGGATCGAAGGCCGGGTCGCGGCGCCAGAACACGACGAGCGCGACCACCGCGGCGAGCGCGACCGCCGCGGCACCCACGGGCCAGCGCCGCGCGCGCCGGGGAGCGACCGGCGGCGCCACCGCGTGCGGTCGATCCGGCCGCTGCGCCAGCTCCTCGCCGAGCGCCCGCATCTGCAGGGCGGCCTCGGACGCGGCCTGGCACGCGGCGCATTCGACGAGGTGCTGCTCGAACTGCGCCTGGGCACCGGGCGGCAGGTCGCCCTCCAGGAACTCCGGCAAGCTGGAGCAATCCATCCTAGTCCTCCATCGCTTCGTCCACGACGATGCGCAGCAGGTGCTGCAGCCGCCGGTGGGCCCGATGCAGGCGCGAGGCAACCGTTGCGTACGGGATGGCCAGCCGCCGCGCGATGTCCGCGTTCGACAGCTGGTCGACGTCGTGCAGGATCGCCACCGAGCGGTACGGCTCGCGCAGCTGCTCGATCGCACGACGGAAGTCGTCGACCGTGACGGTCTGCCAGCGCGACGGCTCGTCGACGATATCGGGATGATCCGGGACGTCGGCCACCGACAGCACCGCGCTGCGCGCGGACTTCCGGCACGCGTCGACCCAGCAGTTATGCAAGATCCGTATCAGCCACGGCAAGACACGGACGTCGTCCTGCAGCGAATCGAACCGCTTCCAGGCCCGCTCGTAGGTGTCCTGGACCAGATCGTCGGCCACCGCGCGGTCGCGAAAACAGCACCGCATCGCCACTCGATGCAGCACATTCCGATGCTTGGCCGTCAGGTGGTCGAAGCGATCCCGCCGCGCCTGTTCCAGCTGGCGGGACGTCTCGACGTCCATGCGCCGGGCAGCATCTCGCGCGGCGCACCCCCAAGTCAAACCCCCGTACGCCTGGGCCATGCCAGGGAGACGAGTGACCCGGCAAGCTTTTCCCACTCGTTTTGTGCGACCGGTCGGGAAAACTGGCGACGCCTGCCGTCTCCACGCTGAACCAGGACGACGCCAGCAACTCAGGATCGCAACGCGTGCGGAAGGTGGGGAGCGCGGGGGTGAGAACGCTCGATGCGATGCCTGCTGTAAAATTGCGCGATAAGTGAACCGGAGGGCTGCGCCGGCCACAACGAGGATAGAGAGTAGAGCCATGGACAGTGACAAGACCGTTGATCCCGATTTTGGTGGCGGTGACCTGTGCGGCACCGACACGACGCCGGATTGCCCGCTGCGGGCGGTGTACCTCAAGCGCAACGCGCTCATCTATCAGCTGGCAGGGACCCGGACCGACTGCGAGCGCGTCCGCCGGGCCGCCCGTCGCGTCGACGAGTACCTGGTCGGCGTGCTGGACAGCGCGATCGAGCTGTCGCGTCCGCTGGAGCACGGACATCAGGAGCACGGGTACCAGGATAACGGGTATCAGCGCACGACCTGATCGACTGCGATCTCGAGCTCGCGCCGGAACGCGAGCACCGATCCGGCCGCGGATCGCGGCACCGCACCGTCGCCTCGCGCTCGGCGGTCGCGGCCGTTGATCGGCGGCGGCGAACGCGGTTTGCTCATGGTCGGAGGAGCATCGCCATGAGGAGAGCCGTCATTGCCATCGCGGTCGCGCTGGCCAGCGCGCCGGGCGCCGCCAGCGCGTTCTGCGGGTTCTACGTCACCGGCAGCGATCAGCAGCTGGTCGCCGACGCCACGCAGGTCGTGCTGATGCGCAAGGGCACGCGCACGGTGCTGTCGATGCAGAACAATTACAAGGGACCGCCGGAGGCGTTCGCGATGGTGATCCCGGTGCCGGTCGTGCTCCACGAGCCCGACGTCAAGATCCTGCCGCCCGAGGTGTTCGCCAATGTCGAGCGCATGGGCGCGCCGCGCCTGGTCGAGTACTGGGAGCAGGACCCGTGCCGGCCGGAGCCGGTATATGAAGGGCGGCTCGCGGGGGCGTCCGCGGCGCCGCGGGCCCCGCAGAGGCTGGCCAGGGCCGACAACCTCGGCGTCACCGTCGAGGCCCAGTTCACGGTCGGCGAGTACCAGATCGTGATCCTGTCGGCCAAGGAGTCGACCGGGCTCGACACCTGGCTGCGCCGCGAGAAGTACAACATCCCGCGCGGCGCCGAGCCGCTGCTGCGGCCCTACGTCGAGAGCGGCATGAAGTTCTTCGTCGCCAAGGTCGATCCGCGCAAGGTCAGGTTCGTCGACGGCCGCGCCAACCTGTCGCCGCTGCGGTTCCACTACGACAGCGAGCAGTTCGTGCTGCCGATCCGGCTCGGGCTCGCCAACAGCGGCGGCACCCAGGACCTGATCGTCAGCATCCTCGCGCCCGGCCAGCGCTACGAGCTCGCCAACTACCGCAACGTCACGATCCCGACCAACCTCGACGTCAAGGACTCGGTGCGCGACCACTTCGGGGCGTTCTACGCCGCGCTGTTCGACCGCACGCTGGAGCGCAACCCCGGCGCGGTGGTGACCGAGTACGCCTGGCAGGCCGCGACCTGCGATCCGTGTCCGGGCCCGACGCTCAACGCCGGCGACTTCATGACCCTCGGCGCCGACGTGCTGGAGCCGTCGCAGCAGATCGCCGGGTCGCCGCCGTCTCCGCCGACCGCCGGCGCCCGGCGTCCGACGCCGCCGATCGCGCGCCGCGTGCCGATGGGCTGGGGCACGGACTTCGTGCTCACCCGGCTGCATGCGCGCTACGGCCGCGACCTCAAGGACGATCTGGTGTTCCGCGCGGCGCCGCCGATCGTCGGGGGCCGCGAGCTCGTGCGCGACGGCGGCCAGCTCGAGGAAGGCGCGCAGCCGTCGAGCATCAACAACTTCCAGGGCCGCTATGCGATCCGTCACCGCTGGACCGGCCCGATCGCCTGCGACAAGCCGCGCCGCGGCATCTGGGGCGGCCCGCCCGATGGCGGCGGCAAGAAGCCGCCGCAGCCCGCGCTCAACCTGGCGTTCGCGCCGCGCGGCGCGGTCCAGCTCGCGTCCTCGATCCACGGCGACGTCCCCGAGATCGGGCTGCGCAAGGGCGTCCTCGAGCCTGCCCGGGCGCCGGCGCAGAAGCCGAAATAGGCCCGCGCCGGTCAATCGAGGCGCGGAGAGCGCAGGCTCAACGTCGAGGGGACGACATCACGTCCAGCGGCAGCCAGCAGGCGGCTTCGTACATCAGAAGCCAACCGATCCAGATCACCGCCCTTGAAATAACACAGCGTCTTCTGGGCGATGAGCGGATTGAAGGCCTGACCAAACAGTGCGCGGGCGCTTCCCAGGATGTCCTCGAGCTTCACGCCGTGCTCCAGGAGCGCCGCGATGTCGCGATAGTCCTTCGCCTCGACGCGCTGGAGCAGCGCCTTCATCTTGGTGCCTGCCAGGTCGACCAGCGATGCTGCGCGCAAGACCTCATCGTCCGTGATCTCCGGATCTCCGACGCGACCAAACGCGATGCCACCGAAGAATGAGACCTTGACGTTGCCGCCTGTGCTCGTGACCAGGATCGTGTGCGTGTCGGGGCCCTGATCGAGCACCGCGGCATCGCGCACGAAGGGCACCGCGGTCTCCAGTTCGTGGGGATCGAGGTGATCGTGCGCGAAGAAGTCGAAGTCGACCGAGGGTCGGTGCGCGAGGCGGAGCGCGAGGGCCGTGCCACCGTAGAGAACGTAGCGACGAGGAACGGCTGCCAGCTCCGGCCATAACGCGCGCTGCGGTAATGGCAACGCATCGAGCCGCGGAGAGAAGGTCATGGCGGCAGCGGTCGCGACGGGTGAGGGGGAGGTGGTTGCCCGAACAGCACGCGATGCCAGAAGTTCCAGGACTTGTCATCGAGGACTCCGGGCGGCGCGGAGCGAAGGGCATCGCGAAACGCGTCATCGCCGAGGACAGCCCGTGCACTGCGAACGTCCTCGGCGGTTCCGAGCTGCATGAGCTGACAGAGCAGGCGCTCGGGGCGCAGGAGCGTTTCGGCGGCTGATTGCCACCAGACGTACCGCTCCGCCAAGTTGGCGAGAAGCTCGCTGCTCACGCCCAGATCATATCATCCGCGCTCGAGGGCGGCAGGCGCCGATCGACCGCCGCGCGGGCGGCCGGTCGCAGCCGTTGATCGGCGGCGGCGAACGCGGTTTGCTGCGATCCGCCACCGCTGGACCGGCCCGATCGCCTGCGACAAGCCGCGCCGCGGCATCTGGGGCGGCCCGCCCGATGGCGGCGGCA
>DATAPF010000389.1:0-2513 GCA_036265355.1 Kofleriaceae bacterium
CGACCCGGCGGGCGAGAACTGCAGGTACGCCGGCACGCCGCCGGCAGGGCCGAGCACCACCGTCTGGATCAAGCGGCCGGACAGCGCGCTGATCGCGCCGAGGTCGACGTCCGCACCGCCCTTGACCTCGCGGAACAGCTCGAGCGGTGGGACCGCGACGCCGAGCGGCGGGATGACCTGCAGCCGCAGGGTCTGGGTCCGCGCGCCCGGCGCCTCGACGTTGACCGGCACGAACGCCGACCCGCAGTCCGGGATCGCCAGGCCGAGCAGGTAGATGCCGGCGCGCTCCGCCGCGACGTCGATCGCCGCGCCGTCCGCCGATCGCTGGAAGTCGATCGGCGCCCCGTCGAACTGGACCTGCCACGTGTACTGCGGCGCGCTCAGGCCGGCCGGCATGGCGGTGGCGTGCAGCGTGGCGCCCGGGGTCGCGGCCGGCACCGGCTGCGCGACGTCGATCGCCGCGATGCACGGCGCACCGGTCGTCCCCGGGCCCCCCGAGCCGCCGCCGAACGGGTTGTCCCCACTGACGCCGGCGCTGACGCCGCAGCCGGCGACCGCCAGCGCCAGCGCGCCCTGCGCGAGCCACCGCGCAGCGGTCACCGGATCTCCACGCGCCAGGTCTGGCGCTGCAGGCAGCTGTCGGACGACGTGATCGAGCAGGTCGCGGCGGCGTCGTCGCACGGCAGCGCGGTGCGCCGGCGATCGAAGATCTCGACCCGCAGCTCGACGACATCCCCCGGCGTGAACGCGGCGGGATCGAGCGCGAGGGCGTTGCCGGTGGCGCCGACCTGGACCTCGCGCTGGGTCTCGCCCGGCGGCAGGATCGACCACGCGAACACGAGCCGCGGGATCTCGGTGATCGGCGGGTAGGGGTCGAGGTCGTCGTCGACCAGCGGGACCTGGAACACGGTGGGGATCGAGATCGGCAAGCTCGCGCCGGCCGGCGGGACGGCCGGCAGCCACTGCGCGAGGCACGGCGGGCGGTCCGGGACGACCGTGAACGGCGACAGGTGCTGCGTCGTCGAGCCGCCTTCGAGATCGCGCGCGACGACCTGCACGTCCCAGCTGCCCTCGATCGCCGGCGTCAGCCGCCTGGCCGCCTTGCGGTGGCCCGGGTCGCCCGGATCCTGCGCGACCGGGAGCTCGTCGAACGCGTAGGATCCCGGCGGGCCGGGCGCGATCACGGTCCACTCGAGCGCGACCTGATCGAGCGCGCTGTCGATGTCGCCGTACGTGGCGATCACGTCGATCGGTGCGCCGACCGCGAGGCTGTGCGACTGCCGATCGAGCCGGACCACCGGGGGCGCGTCGCCGACCGCGAACTCCTGGTTGCTGCCGTCCGACAGGGCCACCGCGCCGCGATCGCTGCGCGCGTCCAGCGTGATCTGGATCGCCTGGGTCATCGCCCGGGACATCGTCGTGGCCGGGACCATGATGTGCACGGTGCTCATGGTGTCGTCGGGATGCGGTCCGCTGTCCGTGGAATAGAACGCGATGTCGTCGCACTGGCTCGCCACGCCACGATCGAACCCGGCACAGCTGTACACCGCCCAGTTGAAGGAACCCACCTGGCTCTCGGCGTCGACCAGCTGGGCGGTCAGGGTGACGGCGCCGCCGCGGGTGACCGTGTCCGGCGCCACGATGTGGTAATGCGGCCTCGGGAAGATCGGGTCGATGTAGAAGCACCCGGTCAGCAGGACGCAGATCGCCGCGACGGCCCTCACGCGGACCACCCTCGTGCAAGCACCTTGCCATGCGCAAGTGGGCAGATCACAGAGCCGCGGCGCCGCTCGCGCATCGCGGATCGCGACACGGCTGTCGCGATTCCGGTCACAGGTAACAGCCGAGGTCCGGCGTGTCCTTGAGCCGGCAGCTGGCGCGGAACGTGATGAACTGCTTCTTGCCGCCCGCGATGACCTCGATGTTGCCCGGCTTGAGCCGGACCACCGCGCCCCGCGGGTAGGGCTTGCCGTCGATCGTCGCGTCGACGTCGAGCGTCACCTGCAGGTCGCGCAGCAAGCTGCCGGTCAGGATCCGGGTCGCCCCCGGCGCGACGTCGGCGTCCTGGGTCCACTCGCCGATCGGGTTGACGCAGCGCACGACGTGGTGGCCCGCAGTGACCTCGAGCGGCTCGTTGCGCTGGTTGCCGTGGCTGGCGCCGTCGATCCAGATGTTGCACCACACGTCGTTGTGCACGATGACGTGGCCCGGCGCGAGCGGCGCACCGGCGTCGATCCCACGGGGGGCGTTGCCCCCCGCCCCACCGGCAGAGCCGGCGGGGTTCCCACCCCCCATCGCCTCGCGCTGCTCGGCGACCGCGAGCGGCGCCGGTGGCGGCGGCGCCGGCTCGGCCGCGGCGATCGGCGGGGCGGCCTCGCCGGGGGCCTCGGCGGATCCGGCACCGGATCGCGGGCCGGCGTCGCGCGCGGCCGCGGACACCGGCGGCGGCCGGCGGGCGATCGGCGCACCCGGCGCGCGGAGCGCCGCCGCCTTCGGATCGACCGGCGTGCCCG
>DATAPF010000390.1:0-40008 GCA_036265355.1 Kofleriaceae bacterium
CCTGGGGTTCTCGCGCAGCGGTCCGCACGGGACGCGTTGCAACGACGGCGTGATCCGGCGCGTGCAGCCCGACGTGGCGATGGTGCTGGACCTGCTGGCGACGCTGGGGCTGCCGCCGTTCGAGTCGCTGCCGGCCGCCGGCGCGCGGTCGCTCTTGACCCAGATGTCGGCGGCGCGGCCGACCGGCCCCGCGGTCGGCGAGATCCGCGACGGCACGCTTCCCGGCGCGGCCGGGCCGCTCGCCTACCGGCTGTACCGGCCGGCGAGCCCTGGGCCGCATCCGATCGTCGTCTACTTCCACGGCGGCGGCTGGGTGCTCGGCAGCCACGATTCCGATGACCCGCTGTGCCGCGACCTGTGCAAGCGCGCCGATGTCGTGATCGTGTCGGTCGACTACCGCCATGCACCCGAGGCGCGGTTCCCGGCCGCGATCGATGACGGCCTGGCCGCCGTGCGCTGGGTCGGCGCGCATGCGGCCGAGCTGGGCGGGATCCCGGGCCAGCTGGCGGTCGCGGGCTGGAGCGCCGGCGGCAACATCGCCGCGGTGACCTGCCAGCTGGCGCGCAACGGCGAGGGGCCGCGGATCGCAGGGCAGCTGCTGCTGACGCCGGTCACCGACTGCGATCTGGGCCGCGCGTCGTACGCCGACAACGCCGAGGGCTACGTGCTCACCACTGCGCTGATGAAGTGGTTCTGGGACCACTACACGGAGCCGGCCGAGCGCAGCCATCCCAAGGCGTCGCCGCTGCGCGGCGACCTGTCGGACCTGCCGCCGGCGTTCGTCGTGACGTGCGAGTTCGATCCGCTGCGCGACGAGGGCATCGCCTACGCCCAGGCGCTGGCCGCGGCCGGGGTGCCGGTGCGCCAGGTGACGGCGCGCGGCCAGACCCACACCTCGCTCACGATGGTCGACGTCGTGGTGTCGGGCGCCGCGCACCGGGCGGAGATGAGCAGTGCCCTGCGCAGCTTCTTCGAGGCCCGAGCCTCGTAGTCAGGTAATCGAGGCGGGACGTATCGCCAGACCGTCACGGCGAGCTGCGCGATCCCGATCGCGCACACGACGAGCAAGCTGGCCGCGTGCGCGAGCCTGAACGGATAGACCCGCTCGACGCTATCGACCGGCAGCGGTGGGGGCGGCGCGGTGCCGGGCGGCGCTGCACTCCGGGGCGGTGCCGCCGGATATCCCGCACAGGTGATCGAGCGCCTGGGCCGCCTCCGGGGTGCCGTGCACGGCGCGCACGATCAGGCGCAGCGCGCGCCAGTCGTCGGGATGGGCGGCTGCCGTCGCGCGCGCGGCCTCCGGCGAGATCACATGCGTGAGCGTGGTGGCGATCAGGTGCGCGAGCACGTTGGTGCGGTCGAGCGCGAGCGCGGCCTTGGCGTCGTGCAGCGCCGCCGCGTTGTTATCGGTGTACCAGTAGCGCAGCCAGCTCCGCGCGGCGAGCACATCGGCATCGCCGAGCACGCGCACCGCGGTGGGAAACTCGTGCACGGTCACGGCGATCCGCGGAAGGCGGAGCTTGCCGGTGCGCAACCACTCGACGAGCTCGGCGTCGAGCTTCTCGGGCGGCAGGTCCGGGAATGCGTCGTTCCACGCCGCGGCCCGGCCGCGCTTCCATTGCTCGATCCGGCGCGCGAGGTCGCTCGCCGCCTGATCGGCCGGCAGCTGGGAAGTCTCGCCTTCCCACGCGTCGGGAAGGTCCTGTGACAGCTGGTTCAGGCGCTGGAGATAGCGCGCGAGCTGGTCGTAGTGCTGGTTGAGCAGCAGCGTGAACACGGCCCAGCTGGCGGCGTAGAACGTGCCGTCCTTGCAACGGTCGCTGGTGCAGGCGAACAGGTCGGGCACCGTGAGCAGCAGGCGACGGCGCAGGATGTCGCCGCGGTCGGGGCGCGGCACGCCGATCTCGACGCTGGTATCGTCGTTGTCGACATCGACCATCTCGAAGTAGGTGGCGATGCCCTCGGACAGCCACGGCGGCAGGTTCGCGAACCAGCCCAGGGTGACCACGTGAGCCAGCTCGTGGCTGACCACGTGGTCGCGATCGTTGTGGTCGGCCGCGATCAGGATGCCGGGCTGGCCGGTGGGGTTGTGCGGGCCCCACGCCACCCCGACGAAGTCGAGCGGCACGTAGACCGCGCGCTCGCGGGTGCTGCGTACCGAGACCACGAACGCCATCGCGCGCGACGCTGCGGCGCCCATCGCCGAGGCGATCACCTCGCGGCGGCGCTCGAGATCGCGCACCAGCTTCTGACCGCGCTCGAGCGAGTCGTCGGTCCACAGCCGGAAATGCTCACTCTGGACCTCCAGCCAGCGCGGCCCGCCCGCGCTCGGCAGATGCGGCACCGCCGGTGCACACGCCACCATCGATAGAACCACGAGTGCCCGTCCAACCCTCATCGCGGCCGACGGTAGCACGCCGGGCCGGCGGTCGACCAGCCACCGGTCGGCTGGGCCTCACCGCGATCGCAGAGCCGGACTGCTACGACGTCGACGGCGACCTGCCAGCAGGCAGGATCACAGCGAGCGGAGGAAGGCGACCAGGTCGCTCTTGTCCTGCGCCGACAGCCCCATGGCAAACCGGCCGTCGTAGAAGTCCACGACGGCGGCGAGGTCGGCGGCGAAGCCGTTGTGGAAGTACGAAAGGGGCGCTCGAAAACTCAAGTGTTGTCGACGCACTGCAACCCCGCGGTCGAGTCCCGCTGACAACCGCTCGGTGCCGTTGGATCCCGCCGAGTCTTGCAAAGGCTTGGCAAATAACCGGTCATTCGTACCGCGCGGCTCGCCCTACTTCTTCGTCGGGGGCGTCAGGTTCGGGACCTCCCGCCGCAGCCGCTCGATGCGGCAGAGCAAGTCGCGAGGCGCCCTTGAGCGCGGCGGCGTGGCGCAAACGATCAAGATCGTCGTCGGCAGCGTCCGGGACTGAACCGATCGCGCCGGTCGTTCAGCCAACGGTGCACCCCGGACGGCTCGCTGTGGCTACACGGCTGTCAGGTCTCGAGGGCTTATCTTCGAACCGAGTGCCGTATACGAGTGCAACGATAACAAATGTCAACAGGAGGCTGCGATGGTGAACAAAGTGTATACGGTCGACGAACATCTCGCGCATCTTCGACACCGGTGTCACCCTCGACTCCGATGTTGTCGATAGAAGTGCAGTAGGACGGTCGAGCGGTACGGCTCGCTGCGCAGCGCATCCCACAGGTTGCACGATGCTGGATATGATCATATCCTCAGTCATATCGAAGGACACCTATGCCCACGACCGAGCGCGTAACCGTCACCCTGCGGATCGACCTCGTCGAGGGCATCGACCGCTTCGAGCGGAACCGGAGCCGCTTCATCACCGAAGCCGTCGAGCATGAGCTTGTCCGTCGCCGCCGGGAGGGGCTGCTCCGATCGATCGCGAACCCTCACCCGGAGGTTGGCGAGCTCGCCGAGACTGGCCTCACCGACTGGGTTGCAAGCCTTCCCGCGGACGACGTGGGGCTGGTCGATGAAGCCGCCGGGAGGCCCGTGCGCTGGGTGGACGGGCAAGGCTGGGTGGAGGAGTCCGCGTGATCGTCGATCGCGTGACCGTCGTGCTGGTCGAGCTGGATCCGACCGTGGGCCACGAGCAGCGCGGGACCCGTCCTTGCGTTGCGGTGAGCGATCCGGCCGTCAACGCCGATCAGCGCTTCCGATCATCGCGGTCGTGCCGGTCACTGGAACGCCCGGGGAAGGCGCGCTCTACCCCGAGCTTTCACCGGGCAAGAGCGGCCTGACGAAGACGTCGTATGCCCTCATCGATCACCTGCGCTCGATCGACAAGCGCCGCATCCGACGCATGTTCGAGCTCATCACGAAGGGCGAACTCGCGGCGCTCGACCAGGGGCTCGAGCTGTTCCTCGGGCTGACGAGGAGCCGCAGCGAGCCGTAGCCCTCAGCAGCGAAGCTGCTCAAGAGGTGAGGCGCTTCAACAACCATCGTCACGGACGACTTGTCGAGCGAGGCCCGTGATGTGGGTTTGCGATTTCCCCGGGCAATCTGTCATCGAGGCGTCCTGGCGCGGCGGCAGAGATAGCAGGCAACCGCGCGCAAAGACAGCCGCCGGTCAGCGCACCACGAAGCCGACCGCCCACGGGTGGTCGTTGCCCCCCGACAGCAGCTCGAGGCCGCCCTTCGTCCCCGGCACGACATCGGTGGGCGCATGCAGGGTGAGCGTCACCATGTCGCCGTTGTTGATCATGTCGCTGCTGAACTCGGGCCGGATCTGGTCGAAGCGGAGCATCGACGACGTGGCGACCCGGACCCGGACCTTCCAGGCAGACAGCGGGCTGGTCGACCAGCCGATCAGCTGGAACTGGAACGAGCCGCCGGGCGCGATCTCCTGGATCTGCGATGGCTCGGCGAACACGTCGTAGTACACGTCGCCGGGGCGGACCGGGATGCACGGCGTCATGCTGACGACCGCCGCGGTGTTGGAGTAGACGCGCGGGTACGCGAACCGGCCCTCGATCACGTCGTCGTCGCCCTCGCACAGATCGGCGATCTCGCGGCGCAGCAGGCTCCACGGATCGGTCCGCGGAGGGTCGGCGTAGTAGCCGTCGTGCGGCGGCAGGTACGGGTTGGTGGCGGCGTCGATCACCTGGTGCGCCGCCTGGATGGTGGTCGTGGTGAGCCCGGTCCCGTCGTCGATCACGACCGCGATCGGGAACCGCACATCGTCGAGCGTGACCATGTCGTGGTAGCCGCCGACGCCGGCGAGGTCGGGGCCGGCGAGCGCGTGCGGGACGTAGAGCAGGTACAGCAGCTGGTTGGCGGTCGCGTCGGGCGCGGGCACCCGGCCGGCGGCGATGAGATCGGTGATCTGCGCCGCGATCTGGTCGCGGTCGAGCGCCTGCGGCGGGGCGGCGAGCACGACCTGCTGGCGATGGATCCCCGGCAACACGCCGTACTCGGTGCCGGCCGTCCGGTACCAGTCCGACGCGACCAGCGCGTCACCGAATGCGATGACGTCGGACGTGGCGTCGTAGCCCGCGTACGTGATGGTGACGAGCTGGATCGCCGACAGCACGGTGCCGGTGTGCGGGAACACGACCGGCAACGGGGCGTGCGGCGCAGGCGCGAACCCGGCGTCGGGCTGGAGCTCCGGCGTCCCGGTCTGGTTGTCGCCGCATGCCGCAAGGCAAGCCGACAGCACCATCGCGAGTCGCCGCATGTCCCATACACACACCAGCTCGCCGGCGATTTCAACAGGCCACTCCGATCGACGATCACTTTGCAAGCCGCGCACACCCGTGGGCGGTGCCGTTTCGGGCTGCACATGTGCGCGGAGGACCTGCTCCTACATTCAGGATTGACTTCCGGGAATGTTTTGCTCGTACGACGAACTGTTAACCCGCCGTGCGACATGGCGGGTGTCTCTGGACAGCGTGGGGAATGGCGGCACACTGGGTACCCGTCGATGTGGCTGATCCGAACAGCGCTGCGCCGCCCCTACACCTTCGTCGTCATGGCCATGCTGATCGCGATCGGCGGGGTGCTGTCGATCCGTTCGACACCGACCGACATCTTCCCGAACATCAACATCCCGGTGATCTCGGTGCTGTTCCGCTACAACGGGCTGCAGCCGGAGGACGTCGAGAAGCGGATCGTCAATAACTTCGAGCGGTTCCTGACCACGATCGTCAGCGACATCGACCACATGGAGAGCCTGTCGGTGACCGGCCAGGCGATCGTCAAGATCTACCTCCAGCCCGGCGCCGACGTTCCGCAGGCGATCGCGCAGACCACGGCGATCGCACAGAGCGCGATCCGCTCGATGCCGCCCGGCATGGTGCCGCCGCTGATCATGCAGTACAGCGCGACCGCCGTCCCGATCATGCAGATCGCGATGGAGAGCGACACGCTGTCCGAGCAGCAGCTGTTCGACTACGGGATCAACTACATCCGCGCCGAGATCGCGACGATCAAGGGCGCTCAGATCCCGTACCCGTACGGCGGCAAGCAGCGCTACATCATGATCGACATCGACCCGCAGCGCCTGCACGCGCTCGGGCTGTCGCCGCGCGACGTCCAGAGCGCGCTCGCGGTGCAGAACGTGGTGCTGCCGTCAGGCACCGCCAAGCTCGGCACCAACGAGTACCCGATCTTCGTGGCGTCGACGCCCGAGACGCTCGCCGAGCTCGCCGGCCTGCCGATCAAGACCGACAACGGCCGCACGGTGTACATCCGCGACGTCGCCAACGTCCGCGATGGGAACTCGCCGCAGACCAACCTGGTCCACGTCGAGGGCCGGCGCTCGGTGCTGATGACGATCCTCAAGAACGGCGATGCCTCGACGCTGGAGGTCAACAAGCGGATCCGCGAGGCGATCCCGCGCGCGCTCGACCGCCTGCCCAAGGAGGCGCAGGGCCACCTCCAGGTCAAGATGCTGTTCGATCAGTCGATCTTCGTGCGCGCGTCGATCGACGGCGTGGTCCGCGAGGCGCTGATCGCCGCCGCCCTGACCGGGCTGATGATCTTGATGTTCCTCGGCAGCTGGCGCTCGACCTTGACCGTGGTGATCTCGATCCCGCTGTCGATCCTGTTCTCGACCATCGCGCTGTGGGCGCTCGGCGAGACGCTCAACGTGATGACGCTCGGCGGGCTCGCGCTCGCGGTCGGCATCCTGGTCGACGACGCCACCGTCGCGATCGAGAACATCCACCGCAACATGCACCAGCGCAAGCCGTTCACCCGCGCGATCATCGACGGCGCGCAGCAGATCGCGGTGCCGGCGTTCGTGTCGACGCTGTGCATCTGCATCGTGTTCGCGCCGATCGCGTTCCTGACCGGCGCCGCGAAGTCGCTGTTCGTGCCGATGGCGCTCGCGGTGGTGTTCGCGATGCTGATGTCGTACCTGCTGTCGCGGACGCTGGTGCCGACCATGGTCCACTACCTGCTCAAGCGCGAGACCGGTGGGCCGAACCGGTTCACGGTGGCGTTCGAGCGCGGGTTCTCGGCGCTGCGCGACCGCTACGGCCGCGGCCTGGCGTGGGCGCTGCAGCACCGCGCGTTCGTGATCGGCGGGTTCGGCCTCGTGATCGCGGGTTCGCTCTCGCTGTACCTCCTGCTCGGCCGCGACTTCTTCCCGACCGTCGACGCCGGCCTGATCAAGCTCCATGTCCGCGACGTGCCGGGGACCCGGCTCGAGGAGAGCGAGAAGCGGATCGGCTTGATCGAGCAGACGATCCGCGGCGTGATCCCGCCGGGCGAGATCGAGACCATGATCGACGTGCTCGGCACGCCGTACTCGGGGATCAACCTGTCGCTCAGCGAGGGCGCGGCGGTGTCGCCGGCCGACAGCCAGATCATGATCGCGCTGAGGCACGGCCACCGGCCGACCGAGGACTACGTGAAGGCGGTGCGCGAGCGGCTGCACCGCGTCTACCCCGAGACCACGTTCTTCTTCCTCGCGCCCGACATCTCGACCCAGGTCCTCAACTTCGGGCTCGCCGCGCCGATCGACCTCCAGGTCGTCGGACCGATCGGCAGCGAGGACCAGTCGCTCGCGCTCGCCGAGAAGCTCGCCGAGAAGGTCGCCAAGGTGCCGGGCGCGGTCGATGTCCACCTCGCGCAGGAGTCGCGGGTGCCGCAGCTCCAGGTCGCGATCGACCGGGTCGAGGCCCAGCAAGCCGGCCTGACCGAGCGCGACGTCGCGAACGACCTGCTGGTCTCGCTGGCGTCGAGCAGTGATGTCTCACCGTCGTTCTGGATCGACCACCGCGGCGTCCAGTACACCGTCGCGGTCCAGACCCCGCAGTACGCGATCAACTCGATCGACGCGCTGCTCGCGACCCCGATCTCGACCGGCAACAACAAGGTCCAGACCCTCGGCAACCTGGCCCAGATCAAGCGAGTGACCGGACCGGCCAACATCACGCATTCCGGAATCCAGCGCACGTTCGACGTCCAGGCCAACGTCGAGGGCACCGATCTCGGCTCGGTCAGCGACGCGGTCGACGAGATCGTCGCCGCGGAGCGCGCGAAGGCGCCCCGGGGCACGACGATCACCGTGCGCGGCCAGGTCGAGAGCATGAACAGCTCGTTCGGCGGCCTGCTCGGGGGCCTGGGGTACGCGGTCCTGCTGGTCTATCTCCTGATGGTCGTGAACTTCCAGTCGTGGCTCGATCCGTTCATCATCCTGATGGCGCTGCCCGGCGCGCTCGCCGGCATCGTATGGATCCTGTTCCTGACCGGGACCACGCTGTCGGTGCCCGCGCTGATCGGCTCGATCATGTGTGTCGGCGTCGCGACCGCCAACAGCATCCTGGTGGTGTCGTTCGCCAACGAGCAGCGGCTGACCCGCGATGCGCGGTCGGCCGCGCTGGCGGCCGGGATGACGCGGCTCCGGCCGGTGGTGATGACCGCGCTCGCGATGGTGCTCGGCATGCTGCCGATGGCGCTCGGGCTCGGCGAGGGCGCCGAGCAGAACGCGCCGCTCGGGCGGGCGGTGATCGGCGGGCTCGCGCTCGCCACGCTGACCACGCTGGTGTTCGTTCCGGTGATGTACAGTCTGCTGCGCCGCAAACCGCCGGTGCATCACGAGGTCGACGTATGACCCAGGATCCCACGCTCCGCGGCCACCAGGACGCAGGCTCGCCATCGGCCGAGGCCCACGCGTCCGAGGACCTCGGGTTCGCCCTGCCGCCGCCGTCGCGCACGTCGCGCACCGGCGTGATCGTCGTGCTCGCGATCATGCTCGGCGGCGGGCTCGCGTTCGGCCTGAGCCAGCGCGGCAAGGCGCACGAGCGCACCGCGCTGCCCGCCCCCACCTCGCGCGCGACCCACGTCCAGGTGATCAAGCCCAAGCTGCTCGACAGCGATCACGCGCTGGCGCTGCCCGGCACGGTGCGCGCGCTGGAGCAGACCAAGATCTTCCCGCGGGTCACCGGCTACGTCCGGCGCTGGCTGGTCGACATCGGCGACAAGGTCACCGCCGGCCAGCTGCTCGTCGAGATCGAGACGCCGGACCTCGACGCCCAGCTCGCCCAGGCCCGCGCCCAGCTCGGCCAGGCCCAGGCCGCGGTCAAGCAGGTGACCGCGCAGCGCAACTACTCGCGATCGAACACCCAGCGGTTCGAGTCGCTCGCCGACCAGCAGCTGGTGTCGAAGTCGCAGGTCGAGCAGACCCAGGCCCAGGCATCGACCGACGAGGCCAACGTCACCGCCGCCGAGGCCAACGTCACCGCGCAGCAGGCCAACGTGCGCCGGCTGGTCGAGACCCAGGCGTTCGCCCGCGTGGTCGCACCGTTCACCGGCAGGATCACGACGCGCACCGTCGAGCGCGGCGACCTGGTCACCGAGGGCACCGGCACCGTGCTGTACACCCTGGTGGCGATCGACCCGATCCGGGTGTTCGTCGAGGTCCCGCAGACCGTGGCGCCGAGCGTGCGCACCGGGATCGAGGCGACGGTGGTCTGCCGCGAGTTCCCCGGCCGCAAGTTCCCCGGCAAGGTCACGCGCGCGGCCGGCGCGCTCGATCCCGATCTCCACACCATGACGACCGAGGTCCAGGTGCCGAACCCCGACGGCACGCTGCTGCCCGGGATGTACGTCCAGACCGAGCTGACCCTGCCGGTCCCGCACCGCGTGGTCGAGATCCCGGCCACCGCGCTGTACAGCGATGCCCAGGGCCTGCGGGTCGCGGTGGTCGATGGCCAGCAGAAGGCGCACTTCGCGCCGATCACGATCGAGCGCGACACCGGCGCCACCTTGCAGGTCGCGACCGGGCTCGGCGACAACGACCGGGTCGTCAAGATCGCGGTGCCCGGCCTGGCCGAGGGCGATCCGCTGGAGGTCGACGAAGCCGGTTCGGCGGCACGCGTCCCGGGCGCCCCGGGCGCCGCGGGCGCCGCCGCGAAGTGACGGCCGGCGCCGGGGCTTGATCGGCATCCGCGCGCGCCGTACGACTGGGGCCCACGGAGGTCCCCGCCGATGCCGACGCTCGAGATCAACGGCACGTCCCTGTTCCACGAAGATACCGGCCCCGGATCGACCGGCGAGACCATCGCGTTCAGCCATGGCCTGCTGTGGGGCACCGAGCTGTTCGCTCCGCAGCTCGCGGCGCTGCGCAGCCGCTACCGCTGCATCGCGTGGGACCACCGCGGCCAGGGCCAGAGCGCGGCGGATCATCGCGACTGCATCGGCATGGAGCTGGTCTGGCAGGACGCGGTCCAGCTGATCGAGACGCTGGTCCAGGGGCCGGTCCACTTCTGCGGCCTGTCGATGGGTGGGTTCGTCGCGATGCGCATGGCGGCGCGCCGGCCCGATCTGGTGCGCTCGCTGATCCTGCTCGAGACCTCGGCCGACCCCGAGCCGGTCGAGAACGTGCCGCGCTATCGCCTGCTCAACCGGGTGACCCGGCTGCTCGGGTCCGGCGTGACGCGCGGCAAGGTCGCGCCGATCATGCTGGGCAAGACGATCCTCACGAACAAGGCGCGGCGCGCCGACGTCGATCGGTTCAGCCAGCTGATGGGGCGGCGCCGCGATATCTGGCGCGCGGTCAACGGCGTGGTCGACCGCGGCGGCATCCACCACGAGCTGGGGCGGATCACGGCACCGACGCTGGTCGTCGTCGGTGACGAGGACGTCGCGACGCCGCGGGCCAAGGCCGAGCGGATCGCCGGTGCGATCGCAGGCGCGAAGCTGGTGACGATCCCGCGCGCCGGCCACTCGTCGCCGGTCGAGGAGCCCGAGCTGGTGACCGCCGCGATCGAGCAGTTCCTGAACAGCCTGACGCCGGCGCGCTCATGAACTGCTCATGAGACGAGCGTGAAACCGCACTTGAACATGAACATTCGCAATCCCGATTCGTGTACGGGAAGAGACGTACACTGCGGATTCCTCACTCACATTCGCTTGCAATCGCGCCGGCCGACCGCAAGCGTGCGACGATGTTGCCGTCCGGTGGGTGGCCGGGCACAAGGAGCTCCGTATGAGAAGCAGCTGGACATTCAGCCGCAGGCTCGCGGTGGGGTTCGCGGTGATTGTCGTGGCGTTTGCGATCGTCGCGGTCACCGGGCTGCGAACGACCCAGTCGCTGATCGCCAACGACGAGCTCGTCTCGCACACCCACGAGGTCCGGACCCAGCTCAACAAGCTGCTCGCGGCGCTGATCGAGGCCGAGACCAGCGAGCGCGGCTTCGTGATCACCGGCGCGGATCGCTTCCTCGAGCCCTACCGCGCCGCGCTGGACCGCCTCGACACGACGCTCGTCGCGCTGCGCCGGCTGACCACGGACAACCCGGGCCAGCAGCGCCGGCTCGACGAGCTTGGCCCGCTGCTCTCCCAGCGGCGCGCCGAGCTCGACGCCGTGATCGAGGCCCGCCGGACCGGCGGCCTGGACGCCGGCGTGGCGCGGGTGTCGAGCGCGCGCGGCGCCGAGCTGACCGCCGCGACCCGCCGGCTGATCGGCGAGATGGAGGCCGAGGAGCGCACGCTGCTCGACGCCCGCCAGCACTCCGCGACCGCGGCCGCGGAGACCGCCGCGGCCGTGATCGAGGGCGGCGGCGCGGTGGCCGTGGCGCTCGCGCTGGTGATCGGCTGGCTGCTGTCGCGCTCGCTGGTCCAGCGCATCGGCTCCGCGGCGCTCCAGGTCCAGACCTCGTCGGCCGAGCTCCAGAGCGCGGCCAACCAGCAGGTCAGCGGCGCGCGCGATCAGGTCACCGCGATGAGCGAGATCTCGACCACGATGACCGAGCTGCTCGCGACGTCGCGCCAGATCTCGGACAGCGCCACGCGGGTGTCACAGATCGCCCGGCAGACCGGCGACGACGCCACCGCCGGCGGCGCGACGGTCACCCAGGGCAACGAGGCGATCGCGCAGATCCGCCGCCAGGTCGATGTGATCGTCGGCCACATGCTGGAGCTCGGCAAGAAGTCGCAGCAGGCCGGCGCGGTGCTCGACATCGTCGCCGAGCTCGCCGAGCAGACCAACATCGTCGCGATCAACGCGGCGATCGAGGCGGCGGGCGCCGGCGACGCCGGCCTGCGGTTCGGGGTGGTCGCCGACGAGATCCGCAAGCTCGCGGACCGCGTGGCCACATCGACCAAGGACATCCGGGCGACGCTCGACGGCGTGCGCGGCGCGGTCACCGCGACGGTGATGGCGACCGAGACCGGGGCCAAGGCGGTCGACACCGGCGCGGCCCAGGTCGCCGATCTGGGGCGGGCGTTCCGCCAGATCGCCGCGCAGGTGGCGATCGCGGTCGAGGCGACCCGCGAGATCGAGCTGTCGACCAAGCAGCAGGTGAGCGCGGTCGAGCAGGTTCACGTGGCGATCGCCGGGCTGGCCCAGACCACCCGGGAGACCGAGGCCGGCGCGTCCCAGACCCTCCAGACATCTTCGCAGCTGACGTCGCTGTCAACCTCGTTGACCCGGCTGGTCCAGACCACCTAGCGGAGCCCCCTGGAGATTTCCCGCGTGTCACCCTCGAGGCCAGCTGATCCACTCCCACCGCATCGCGTCGGCGACCCGCCCGTCTACGCTTTGTCCCAGGAGGTCCTACGCTTAGCGGGCAAGGGATCCGACATGCCCACGATCCTCATCGTCGACGATAGCCTCACCGTCCGCATGGACCTCGCGGAGGCGCTCGCCCGGGCCGGATTCCACACGATCCACTGCTCGACGATCGCCGAGGCGCGGGTCGCGCTGCGCAGCCATCCGGTGGCGCTGGCGATCCTCGATATCCAGCTGCCGGACGGCGACGGGATCGACCTGCTGGCCCAGATCCGCAAGGACCCGATGCTCGGCGAGCTCCCCGTGCTGCTGCTGTCGACCGAGGCCGAGGTCAAGGACCGGATCCGCGGGATCCGCGGCGGCGCCAACGACTTCATCGGCAAGCCGTACGATACCTACCACGTGATCGCGCGGGTCCGGCAGCTGGTCGGCACGCCGGCCATCCACGATCTGGTGCTGATCATCGACGACAGCTCCACGTTCCGCGGCGAGCTGTCCGAGGCACTCGTCAAGATCGGGTTCCAGACCGCGACCGCGACCGGCGGCAACGAGGGGCTGCGGATGGCGGCGACCCTGCGGCCGACCGCCATTGTCGTCGACGGCATGATGCCCGACATGGACGGCGCCAGCGTGATCCGCCGGCTGCGGCTCGACCCCGGACTGCGCACCACGCCCTGCCTGCTGCTCACCGGCTCGGACGCCAAGGACGCCGAGGTCCACGCGCTCGAGGCCGGCGCCGACGGCTTCATCCGCAAGGACGACCTCGGCCTGATCGTCGCCCGGGTCCGCGCGCTGCTGCGCTCGACCACCCCGCTGCGCGCCGACGCCGACAGCCTGCTCGCGCCCAAGCGGATCCTCGCGGTCGACGACGACCCCGACTACCGCGGCATGCTCGCCGACACCCTGCGCAAGCGCGGCTACGACATCGCCCACGCGGCGTCGGGCGAGGAGGCGATCCAGCTGCTCGCGGTGCAGACCGTCGACTGCATCCTGCTCGACCGCTCGATGGCGGGGATCGGCGGGATCGAGACCTGCCGGCGGCTCAAGAGCTCGGCGATCGTGCGCGACACGCCGCTGATCATCCTGACCGTGAGCGAACAGCGCGACGCTGTGCTCGAGGGCCTGGGCGCCGGCGCCGACGACTTCGTGTCCAAGGTCAGCGGGTTCGACGTGCTGTCGGCGCGGATCCAGGCCCAGATCCGCCGCAAGCAGATCGAGGACGAGCAGCGCCGGGTCCGCGATCAGCTGCTGCGCAGCGAGCTCGACGCCGCCGAGGCCCGCGCATCCAAGGCGCTCGCCGAGACCCGCGCCGCGATGGCCGAGGAGCTCGCCCGCGCCAACGCCGAGCTGGCGCAGGCCAACCGGGAGCTCGAGGCATTCAGCTACTCGGTGTCGCACGACCTGCGCGCGCCGCTGCGCACGATCAGCGCGTTCACCTACGCCCTGATCGAGGACTTCGGCGACGCGATCGACGACCGGGCGCGCGACCACATCCGGCGCGTACTGGCCGCCACCGCGCGGATGTCCGACCTGATCGACGCGCTGCTCGAGCTGTCGCGGATCAGCCGGACGCCGATCGGTCGCCACCGGGTCGACCTCAGCCAGCTCGCGGCGGTCGTGCTCGACGAGCTGGCGCGGCGCGACCCGATGCGCGCAGTCAGCCTCGACATCGCCCCCGGCCTGGTGATCGACGCCGACGGCCGGCTGATGCGGATCCTGCTCGACAACCTGCTCGGCAACGCGTGGAAGTTCACCGCCCACGCCGAGCACGCCCGGATCGAGGTCGGCCGCGAGACCGGCGCGGACGGCGAGTCCGTGCTGTTCGTCCGCGACAACGGCGCCGGCTTCGACATGTCGCAAGCCGACCGGCTGTTCACACCGTTCCAGCGCCTGCACCACGACAGCGAGTTCGCGGGCACGGGCATTGGCCTGGCCACGGTGCGGCGCATCGTCGAGCGTCATGGTGGAAAAATCTGGGCACATGGATCGATCGGTGGCGGTGCGAAGATCTCGTTCACCGTCCCGGCGAATCGTTGATCACGTCACGTCGTGAACCGTCCGTGAGGGGCTTGTGCGCCGAGTTCAACCGGCCTATCGTTTTTCTTCATCGCGGGGCTTCAGGTCCGGTCGCTTGGTGCAGAGAGTAACGTCCGCCAATGTTCCGCTGCAGCTGCTCGTAGCAGAAGACTCGGAGGACGACTTCGAGATTCTGTTGCGTGAGCTGCGGAAGGGTGGATATGCGGTCACCGCCGAGCGCGTGAAATCGACCACGGAGCTCGACGCCGCGCTGGTCCGCCCGTGGGATCTGCTGATCTCGGACTGGATCATGCCCGGGTTCGGCGGCCTCCAGGTGCTCGAGGCGCTCACCGCGCGCGGGATCGACCTGGCGTGCATCATCGTCTCGGGCACTCCCGGCGAGGAGCCGGCGGTCGAGGCGCTGCGCGCCGGCGCACTCGACTTCCTGTCCAAGGACCGGCCGCGCCGGATCGTCCCCGCGGTCCAGCGCGCGCTGCGCGAGGCCGCCGACCGCCGCACCCGGGTCCGGGTCGAGCGCGAGCTGCGCTACAGCGAGCGCCGGTTCCGCACCGGGTTCGAGCTCGCACCCGAGCCGCTGCTGTCCTACGACCTCGACCGCCGGGCGATCGTCGACGCCAACGCGAAGGCCGCCGCGCTGTTCCGCTGCTCGCGCGACGACCTGCGCTCGCTCGACATCGCCGCGCTCAGCCCGGTGCGCCAGCCCGACGGCCGCAGCTCGGCCGACGCCGCCGAGCACTACCTGCAGCGCACGCTGGCCGGCGAGAGTCCGGTGTTCACGTGGGTGTTCCAGGCCGCGGGCGACCCGATCCCGACCGAGACCCGGATCATCAACCTCGCCACCGTCGGGCACAACCTCGCGCAGATCAACATCGTCGACCTGCGCGAGCGGCTGCGCGCCGAGGAGATCCGCCGGCGCAGCGTCGATCTCGAGCTGCAGAACCGGCGGATCCAGGAGGCCAACCGGCTCAAGAGCGAGTTCCTCGCCAACATGTCGCACGAGCTGCGCACGCCGCTCAACGCGATCATCGGGTTCGCCGAGCTGCTTCATGACGGCCAGGTCGACCCCGGGTCGCCGACCCACAAGGAGTTCCTCGGCGACATCCTGAGCAGCGGGCGCCACCTGCTGCAGCTGATCAACGACGTCCTCGACCTCGCCAAGGTCGAGGCCGGCAAGCTCGAGTTCCGCCCCGAGCCGGTCGAGCTCCCGCGGCTGGTCAGCGAAGTCGTCGCGATCCTGCGGACCACCGCGGCGCACAAGCAGATCCGGCTCCAGACCCAGGTCGACTCGAGCGTCGCGAGCCTGACCATCGATCCGGCGCGGCTCAAGCAGGTCGCCTACAACTACCTGTCGAACGCGCTCAAGTTCACGCCGGCCGGCGGCAGCGTCACGCTGCGGGTCAAGCCGAACGGCCCCGACCAGTTCCGGCTCGAGGTCGAGGACACCGGGATCGGCATCGCGCCGGCGGACCTCGGCCGGCTGTTCGTCGAGTTCCAGCAACTCGAGGCCGGCGCCGCCAAGCGCCACCAGGGCACCGGGCTGGGCCTCGCGCTGACCCGCCGGCTGGTCGAGGCCCAGGGCGGCTCGGTCGGCGTCAAGAGCGCGGTCGGCGCGGGCAGCACGTTCCACGCCTGCCTGCCGCGCCATGCGATCGCGATGGGGCGGACGCCGACCCCGATCCTGTTCGCGCCGAGCCGCGACGGCGCGCGCACCGTGCTGATCGTCGAGGACGACGCGCGCGATCAGGTGCAGCTGGTCGCGGCGCTCGAGAGCGCGGGCTACGCGGTCGAGCTCGCGGCCAACGGCAGCGAGGCGATCGCGCGCTGGCGGTCGCGGCCGTACGACGCCGCGACGATCGATCTGCTGCTGCCCGACATGAGCGGCCTCGAGCTGCTGTCCGCGCTGCGCGGCGAGTCGACCAACCGCACGACGCCGATCATCGTGATCACCGTGGTGCCCGACGCCCGGCTGGTCGCCGGGTTCACGGTGCACGACGTGCTGCACAAGCCGCTCGACCGCGAGCGCCTGCTCGCCTCGCTCGCCCGGGCTGGACTGTCCAGGGCCCAGCCGGAGCGCGCGTGATGGCCGGCGAGCGGATCCTGATCGTCGACGACAACGCCACCAACCTCAAGCTGGTGGCGTACCTGATGAAGGCCAACGGCTACACGGTGGACACCGCGCTCGACGCCGAGTTGGCGATCGTGGCGATCCGGCACAACCACCCCGACGTCATCCTGATGGACATCCAGCTGCCCGGCATCGACGGGCTGGAGCTGACGCGCCGGCTCAAGGCCGATCCGGCGACCCGCGACATCGTGATCGTCGCGGTGACGGCGTACGCGATGAAGGGCGACCAGGCCAAGGCGCTCGCGGCCGGCTGCGACGACTACATCACCAAGCCGATCGACACGCGCGCCCTGCCCGAGACCATCGCACGCCACCTGGCCAGGCGGGAGGTGGTGTCATGACCGGCAAGATCATGGTGGTCGACGACAACGCGGCGACCCGGCGGATGGTGCGCAATGCGCTGATCCGCAATGGCCACGACGTGATCGAGGCCGCCGACGGCCAGACCGCGCTCGAGCTGATGAGGACCGAGCAGCCGAGCGTCGTGCTGCAGGACCTCGCGCTGCCCGACACCGACGGCTACCAGCTGGTCGGCGAGCTGCGCCGGCTCGCGCACGGCACCCGCGTATCGATCCTCGCGTTCTCCGGCTTCGTGTCCGACGTCGACGAGGCCCGGATCTCGCGGGTCGGGTTCGACGACATCATCGCCAAGCCGATCGCGCCGTCCCGCCTGGTCCCGCTGATCGAGGCCCACCTGCCGACGACCGCGCCGACCGGCGCCCAGTTCGGCCGCGGCCGCCGGCTGGTGATCGCGGACGACGATCCGATGCAGCTCAAGCTGGCGACGTTCCGGCTGTCGCGGCTGGGGTTCGACGTCGAGGCGGTACCCGACGGGCGATCCGCGCTGGACGCGGTGCGCCGGCGCGCCCCCGACGTCCTGGTGTCCGACGTCATGATGCCGCACGTCGACGGGTTCGGCCTGGCGATGGCGGTGCGCCAGGAGCCGGCGCTGCGCAAGGTCCCGGTCGTGCTGGTGACCTCGAGCTACGTCGATCCCGCCGATCGCGAGCTCGCCCGGCGCGCCGGCGCCAGCGACCTGGTGCCGCGCACCCCCGACCTGTCCGAGCTGATCGACAGCCTGCGCACGACCCTGGCGTCGAACCAGGACGCGCCGCCGCTCGACGCCCGCGCGCTCGACGATCTGGAGAAGGAGCACACCCGCCGGGTGTTCCGCCAGCTCGAGCGCCAGGTCATGCTCAACACCGGGCTGGCCAAGCGGTGCTCGGTGCTGGCGTCGGAGCTCGCGGTGCTCGCCAGCCTGTCCGAGTCGGTGCTGACCAACCGCAACCTCGACGCCGCGATCGAGCAGTCGCTGATCGAGTGCTTCGACGCCGGCGGCATCGCCCAGGGCGCGCTGTACCTGCTCGACGCGCGCGGCCGGCTGAGCGCGCGGGCGATCGGCACCGGCTCCGAACCGGACGGGCTGGCCACGCTGTTCGGCCACGACGAGCTGCTCCACGCGCTGATCCGCGACGGCCGGACCCTGCGCCTGCCGTCGAACGAGCTGGCGCTCGAGCTCGAGCGCGAGCTGCTGTCCCGCGCCCAGGCCGACGCCCTGCTGATCGTCCCGCTGCGCAGCGCCGGCACGCCGCTCGGCGGCCTCTTGATGATCGCGCGCGGCCGCGAGCTCGAGGAGGACGACTGGCGCGCGTTCGGCCTCGGGATCGCGACCCAGATCAGCCACGTGGTCACGCTCGCGCGCGCCTACGAGCAGCGCGAGCTCGCCGAGCGCCGCGCCACCGAGCACGCCGCGCTGCTCGACGCGATGATCGCGGGCGCCCCCGACTACGTCGCCCACCTCGATCTCGACGGCACGATCCGGCTGATGAACCGGCCGCTGTTCGAGCACCCGGCGACCGGCGTGGTCGGCGCCAACGTGTTCAGCTACCCGGCCGGCGACCACGCGATCGCGCTGCGCAAGGCGCTGGCCCAGATCGAGCAGACCGGCGAGCCCCAGGGCTTCGAGGCCTCGGTGTTCCGCCCCGACGGTAGCCAGGTCTGGTACTCGACGCGGCTCGGGCCGGTCAAGGAGAACGGCAAGGTCACCGGCGCGGTCCTGGTGTCGCGCGACGTCAGCGAGCGCAAGCAGACCGAGATGCACCTGATGCTGTCCGATCGGATGGCGTCGGTCGGCACGCTGGCGGCCGGCGTCGCCCACGAGATCAACAACCCGCTGGCCTCGGTGATCGCCAACCTCGACATGGCGCTAGAGGACATCGTCGCGCTCGCCGAGACCGCCAAGCTGCCGCCCGACCTGTCCGACGAGCTCAAGGACGCGCGGACCGCGGCCGACCGGGTGCGCGAGATCGTGCGCGACCTCAAGATCTTCTCGCGCGGCGAGGAGGACCGCCACGGCCCGGTCGACGTCGAGCACGTCCTGGAGTCGACCGTGCGGATGGCGTGGAACGAGCTCCGCCACCGCGCCAAGCTGGTCAAGCACTACGGCAAGGTGCCGCTGGTCGACGCCCACGAGTCGCGGCTCGGCCAGGTGTTCCTCAACCTGATCGTCAACGCCGCCCACGCGATCCCGCCGGGCAACTACGAGGCCAACGAGATCCGGATCGCGACCTCGGTCGACCCGACGGGTCGCGTCGTGGTGTCGATCCGCGACACCGGCACCGGGATCCCGGCCGAGGTCCGGCCGCGACTGTTCACGCCGTTCTTCAGCACCAAGCCGGTCGGCGTCGGCACCGGCCTGGGCCTGGCGATCTCGCACCGCATCATCACCCAGTTCGGCGGCACGATCACGTACGACACCGAGGTCGGCAAGGGCACCGAGTTCCACATCGCGCTGCCGGTCGCCGGCGGCCCGATCGCGCCGCAGCAGACCCAGAAGATCTGGACCCGCGCGCCGGCGGTG
The DNA here is from genome assembly GCA_036265355.1 of Kofleriaceae bacterium. Classification (GTDB taxonomy): domain Bacteria; phylum Myxococcota_A; class Polyangia; order Haliangiales; family Haliangiaceae; genus JABFXX01. Next base: position 19,505 of record DATAPF010000390.1, read on the forward strand.
CGCCGCGGCAACGTCCTGGTGATCGACGACGAGGAGAGCCTGGCCCAGGCGATCCGGCGGTTCCTCAGCGTCGAGCACAACGTCACCGCGGTGTACCGGGCGCGCGACGCGCTCGACCTGCTCGAGCTCGGCACCCGCTACGACGTGATCCTGTGCGATCTGATGATGCCGCAGATCACCGGCATGGAGCTGCACGCCGAGGTGCTGCGGATCGACCCCGCGCAGGCGGCGCGCATCGTGTTCCTGACCGGCGGCGCGTTCGCCCCGTCGGCGCGCGACTTCCTGACCACGACGACCAACCGGCGGATCGAGAAACCGTTTGACCTCAAAGAAGTCCGCCGGCTGGTCAACGAGCTGGTCCGCTGACCGTCACGCGATCCAGCGCTGGTACGACCACACGGTCGCGATCAGCGCGACACCCGCCGAGCCGGCCCACAGCAGCGCCTGGTAGGCGACCGTGCGGCGGATCCAGTACAGCGCGGGCAGCAGCGCGAGGACGATCGCGGCCTGGCCGAGCTCGACGCCGAGGTTGAACCCGAGCAGCGCGCCGATCAGCTCGTGCGACGGCAGCCCGAGGTCGATCAGCACGCTGGAGAACCCGAAGCCGTGGAGCAGGCCGAGCGCGAACGCGACCGCCCAGCGCGCGTCGATCGTGCGCAGCAGGTTGTTGAGCGCGGCGGCGACCACCGACAGCGCGATCGCGGTCTCGATCCACCGCGACGGCAGCGCGACCAGGCCGACCGCCGAGATCACCAGGGTGATCGAGTGCGCGAGCGTGAACGCGGTGACGATCTCGAAGACTTCGCGGCACACGTCGCGCAGCGAGTTGGCGGCGGTCCAGCGCTGGGTCCGGCGCTGGAACACCGCGGGCAGGATCAGACAGGTCAGGAACAGGATGTGGTCGATGCCCATCCAGATGTGCCAGATGCCCTCCTTGATGAAGGAGGCGACCGAGGTCGCCTGGTCGAGCGCGACGCGCACCGGCTGCGGATCGCGCAGGATCGTGGTCTGGCCGGCGACGTGGAGCAGCCCGCGGTGCAGCGAGTCGAGGTCGAACAGCAGCGCGTAGCCGACGTCCAGCGAGCGCGGCGCATGGGTGCAGACCGCCGACACCGGCAGCGCCCAGTACGTGCCGTCGGACAGCTCGGCCAGCGCCGGGGCACCCAGCCGCAGGGCGCACGGCGCGCCGTCGGCGCCGAGCGCGAGTCGGCGGGTGACATAGTCGGCGATCCGCGGCGCGGCGTCGGACAGCTCGCGCCAGGTGATCTCGCCGTTGCCGTCGGTGTCGAGCTCGAGCGCAGCGTCGAGATCGCGGACCGCGACGTCGAGCCGGCCGGTGAGCGCGGCGCCGTCGACCGCGAGCCGGAGGTGGGCATCGCTCGGCTTGTGCGCCCACGCCGGGGCCGCGGCGCCCCACACCGCGCACAGCGCGATCGCCGCGAGCGCCTTCCTCCCAACCGTCAGGCCACCCGTCATCGCACCACCTCCAGCCGGCCGAGCCAGCGATCGAGCGTCGCGTCGCGCACCCCGGTCGCCCGCGCCCACGCGATCACCGGCTGCGCCGCGTCGCGATCGCCGGCGGCGGCGGCGGCCTCGGCGAGCAGCCGGGCGTCGGCGAGCTCCTTCTGCACGCTCCAGTTGTCGCGCGCGATCCGCACCGCGCGCGCGGCGTCGAGGTCGACCGCGAGCGCGAACCGCGCCTCCTCGCGGAGGTGGATGCGGTCACCGCGCTCGGCCGCGGCCGCGATCCGATCGCGCATCGCGGCGACCAGCCGGGTAGCGTCGGGGCCGTGCACGTCGTGCTCGGCGATCGCGCGCCGCACCAGGTGCGAGTCGATCTGGTCGCGGCCGGCGAGCAGGCGCGACGCATCGGCCGCGCGGCCGGTCGCGATCAGGATGTCGGCGAGCAGGTTGCGCGCGTAGGCATCGTCGGGATCGAGCGCCAGCGCGCCCGCGAGGTGCGCGGCGGCCGCGTCGGTGTCGCCGCGCATGTACGCCAGCTCGGCGAGCTCGGTCAGCGCCCAGCCGCGGACCCCGGCGTCGCCGGACCGCGCCGCACCGACCAGCCGGGCGAGCCGGGCGTAGGCCGCGTCGGCCTGTCCGGCGATCGCGTCGAGCGGCGCCTCGCAGGTCGCGACCACGATCGGCCCCGCAAGCGCCGCCACCGCGCGGCAGCTGTCGCGCGCCGCCGCGTAGTCGGCCGTGATCGTCGCCACCACGGCGCGGGTCAGCTGGGCCTGGGCGTCGTCGGGGCGGCGCTGGATCAGCCGGTCCAGATCGGCGCGTGCCTCGCCGAACTGGTGGATCGCCTGCTCGATGGTCGCGCGCAGCAGCAGCACGTCCGGCGGCGGCTCGGCGAGCTTCCACCACCGCCCGAGCGTGGCCTGCGCGCGGCCCAGGTAGCGCGGATCCGACAGCCGGCGATAGCGCTCGATGTCGGTGCGGGCGAGCTCGACCGCGAGCTCGACGCGGCCCGGCGCCGCCGCCAGCGCCTGGCGCGCCGCGACCTCCGACGGATCGCGCGGCGGAACCGTCGCGACGATCTGCCCGGGATCGGCGGGCACGTAGGTCGGCACCGCGGCGGCCGCGCGATCCGGCGCGAGGAATGCCGCCGAGGTCAGCGCCGCTGCGAGGCCGACCGCCCCGAGCGCCAGCACGGCGAGCTTGCGGCGCCCGCGGCGGGTGTCACGCGTCTGTTCACGGACCGGGGTCCCCATCGCCGGTCGGTACGATCGGCGGCACGCTCCGGATCACCGGCGCCTGCAAGCCCCGGAGACTCCTGGCGGCCTGGACCGGTCCTCGTCGAGCGACTATCCTGCGCCGATGATCGACGTCCGGGACGACCTCGCGCGGCGCGGTGAGGCGCTGATCGCGCTGCGCCGCGATCTCCACCGCCACCCCGAGCTCGGCTTCGCGGAGCACCGCACCGCCGCGCTGGTCGCCGACCGGCTGCACCGCGCCGGCCTGGAGGTCACGACCGGCATCGCCGGCACCGGCGTGGTCGGCGTGCTGCGCGGCGATCGCCCGGGTCGCACGATCGCCTGGCGCGCCGACATGGACGCCCTGCCGCTCCGCGAGGCGATCGATAGCCCGTTCCGGTCGACCATCCCCGAGGCGATGCACGCGTGCGGCCACGACGGTCACACCGCGATCGCCGTGACCCTCGCCGAGGCGCTCGCGGCGCACCGCGCCGAGCTGCCGGGCAGCGCGGTGTTCGTGTTCCAGCCCGCCGAGGAAGTGCTGGGCGGCGCGCGGCCGATGCTCGAGGCCCGCGTCCTGGAGACCCACGGTGTCGAGGAGATCTACGGCCTGCACCTGACCTCGCGCACCCCGGTCGGCAAGGTCGAGGCGCGCTCCGGCGTGAGCATGGCGTCGGCGGACTTCCTCGAGATCGAGGTCACCGGGCGCGGCGGCCACGGCGCGTATCCCCATCTCTCGGTCGATCCGATCACGATCGCGGCGCAGATCCTGATCGGACTGCAGCAGCTGGTCGCGACCACCGTGCCGGCGCTGCGCTCCGCCGTGCTCACGATCGGACAGTTCACGGCGGGCACCGCGGCCAACATCATCCCGGAGCGCGCGGTGATGCGAGGCTCGCTGCGCACGCTGTCGGCGCGCGACCGCCGCGAGCTGCTCGACCGGCTCGGCGCGTACGTCCAGGCGATGGCGACCGCGCAGCGCGCGCATGCGGCCGTGCGGACCCGCGGCGACGGCTGCCCGCCCCTGGTCAACCACGAGCGCCAGACCGAGCTGGTGTGCGGGTGCGCCCGCGCCGAGCTCGCGCCCGACGGCCTGTTCCCCGGCGAGCCGGTGCTTGCCAGCGACGACATGGCGCTGTTCCTGGAGCAGCGGCCGGGCTGCTACTTCCGGGTCGGCGCCGCCCCCGAGGGCCGGACACCACCGCCACCGCACCACAGCCCCGACTTCGAGATCCACGAGGGCGGCCTCGCGATCGGTGCGCGGGTCGCCGCGCGGGTCCTGCTCCACGCCCTGCAGGCCTAGCTGAGCGCCGCTCTGAGCACGGCGTTGAACGCGTCCGGTCTGGTCAAGAACGGCGCATGACCGGCGTCGATGAAGGCGGCCGCGCCCTTTGATCCGGCAATGTGCTTCGCCAGATAGGTATTCGCCGCCGGGAAGCAGATGGCGTCTTCCCGCCCGGCGATGACCGCCGTCGGTACCTTGATCCTGGCAAGAAGGTCGAGCTGCGAGCGCTCACCAGAAGTCTTGAATGCGGTGAGGACGACGTCGGGCCGGCTTGCCGCGGCGATCTCGGTCAGCATGGCAACAACGCGCTGGTCCTCCGGAGCGACCATACCGAAAAAGGCAGCCATCCCGTTCGTATAGTCATCCATGAACATGGCGCCCAGCTGTTGCGCCGCCGCGGCTGGTAGCGCGTCGCCAAATTTGTCGTCGGCCAGTAGCTGCGGCGTCGTGGCGACAAGAACGAGCCGAGAAAGCTTGCTCCCATGGGCAGCGGCGAACACCTGCGCGATAGCGCCGCCCATCGACCATCCGACCAGGACGACGTTCTTGAGATCGAGCGCGTCGATGAGCGCGGCAAGATCGGCGGCGTGCTGCTCGAACGTGATGTCAGGACTTGCCGCGGTCGACTGGCCGTACCCTCGGAGGTCGACACTGACTACCCGGTAGTCAGTGCGGAAAGCTTCGATCTGGTGCTTCCAGACCGAATGGTCCATGGCGATGCCGTGAACGAACAGAAGCGCCGGCTTGTCGCCCCCGGTGTCGGTATAGAAAATTTCCTCGTCACCGATCTTGATCATATTTCGATCCTTCTGTGAGGAGCTCTCCGTGGGGTCCTTGATGGCGATGTATTTTGGTGGAGTCGTCGCCCCACGTGCAGCTCACGAGGACGACGCCATGTTTACTCTTCGGATGGTCGAGACAATACAGCCCGCGCACCAGGCCAAGTCCAGCCTGGACGACGATCGCGATCACCCGATGCCTGGGGTGCTGGCAGCCGTGAGGGTCGGAGGCTCGGCGATTCCGCGGAATCGTGTCGGCGCCTCGGGGCTGATCAATTCCGATCACACGGGCCCTGACCGATCGGCATTGGGCCAAGCCCGGCCCTGGCCCCGCCCGGGCCCGCGGTTGGGCCCGGGACACGGCGGCCACTCAGCTGCGGTACGACGGATCGAGCGCATCCATCATGCGCACCCAGTGCGGCCACTCGTCGATGCCCGCCACCTCGCCGCGGTTGCAGCCGTACTGCAGCGCGGTCTTCTCGCAGACCTCGGGTGGCGGTAGCCGGATCGGCGCCCCGGTGGCCATCATCGCGAGCTGCGAGCGGCACACCCGCTCGAGCACGTACATGAACAGGAACGCCTCGGCGACGCTGCGCCCGCAGGTCAGCAGGCCATGGTTGCGCAGGATCATCGCGTGGTGCGGGCCGAGGTCGCGCACCAGCCGCGACCGCTCGTCGAGATCGAGCGCGATGCCCTCGAAGTCGTGGTACGCGATGCGGTTGTAGAACAGCAGCGCGTCCTGGCTGAACGGCAGCAGGCCCGCTTCGAGCGCGGACAGCGCGCCGCCGGCCTCGGTGTGGGTGTGGAGCACGGCCGCGACCTCGTGGCGCGCGCCGTGGATCGCCGAGTGGATCGTGAACCCGGCGTCGTTGATCGGATACGGCGAGCCGTCGAGGATCTGGCCGCCGAGGTCGATCTTCACCAGGTTCGACGCCGTGACCTCGGTGTAGTGCAGCCCGAACGGGTTGAGCAGGAACTGGTCGTCGTGCCCCGGCACGCGCGCGCTGATGTGGTTGTAGATCATCCAGGTCCAGCCGTGATGGGCGACCAGACGGTACGCGCACGCGAGGTCGACCCGCGCGGCCCACTCCTCGGGGCTGACCTGATCGCGCAGCGAGCGCGGCTTGGGAACGGCGACGGCCATGAGCATCCTCCTGACCGCGACTTTACCCGACCCGTGCGTTCACGACACGGGCTGCGAACCATGGCGCTGCGTCCCGTCGGGCCGCCATACTGCGGCCATGGCGGGACCTGATCTCGACTTCGACTTCGCGGTGATCGGCTCGGGGTTCGGCGGCAGCGTCTCGGCGTGTCGGCTCGCCGAGAAGGGCTACCGGGTCGCGGTGATCGAGATGGGCAAGCGGTGGACCGCCGAGGACTTTCCGGAGACCACCTGGAACCTGCGGCGCTGGCTGTGGCGGCCCGGGCTCAAGCTGTTCGGGTTCTACGACATGCGGCCGTTTCGCCACGTCATGATCCTGTGCGGCAACGCGGTCGGCGGCGGCTCGATCACCTACGCCAACACCCTGCTCTCGCCGCCGGATCGGGTGTGGCAGGACGGCTCGTGGAACGGCCTGGCCGACTGGCAGCGCGAGATGCCGGCGCACTACGCCGAGGCCCGCCGCATGCTCGGCGTGACCGAGAACCGGATCCTCGGCGACGCCGACCGCATGCTGCAGAAGGCGGCCCAGGCCCAGGGCGTCGGCGACACGTTCTACCGGACCGATGTCGCGGTCTACTTCGGCGATCGGCCCGGCCAGCCTCACCCCGATCCGTACTTCGGCGGCGAGGGCCCGCCGCGCAGCTCGTGCATCGGCTGCGGCGGCTGCATGGTCGGCTGCCGCTACAACGCCAAGAACACGCTCGACAAGAACTACCTGTACTTCGCCGAGAAGCGCGGCGCCCAGGTGATGGCCGAGACCCGCGTCGTCGACCTCCGCCCGATCGGCGGCCCCGGCGCCGACGGCTCCGCCGGCTACGAGCTCACCGTCGAGCGCTCGACCGCGTGGCTGTTCAAGCAGCGCCGGACCTTGACCGCGCGCCAGGTCGTGGTCGCGGCGTCGTCGCTCGGCACCATGGACCTGCTGATGCGTGCCCGGCAGCGCGGCTCGCTGCCGGCGCTGTCCGACCGGCTCGGCGCCGACGTCCGGACCAACGCCGAGTCGATCGTCGGCGTCCGGTTCCCGGGCAACCAGCTCGACATGTCCAAGGGCATCGCGATCGGCTCGGGCATCCACATCGACGCGTACACCCACGTCGAGGCGACCCGCTACTCGCGCGGCTCCGACGTGCTCGGCCTGATCGCCACGCTGCTCGTCAACGGCAAGGGCTTTCGCCGGATCCTCACCTGGCTGGCCTCCGCGGTCCGCCACCCGATCCGGTTTGCGCGCGCAGCCTGGCCATTCGGCTTCGCGCGCCAGACCCTGATCTTCCTGGTGATGCAGACGATCGACGCCACCCTGCGCATGCGGCTGCGCCGGCGCTGGTTCTGGCCGTTCACGCGCCTGCTCTGCACCGAGGGCAACCGGATCCCGACCAACATCCCGCAGGCCAACGCGTTCGTCGAGCGCGCCGCCGCCCAGCTCGGCGGCATCCCGATCACGTCGTGGTTCGAGATCCTGTTCGACATGCCGATGACCGCGCACTGCATCGGCGGCTGCGTCATGGGCACCGACCCCGCGCACGGCGTGATCGACGCCCAGCACCGCGTGTTCGGCTACCGCGGCCTCTACGTCGTCGACGGCGCGGCGGTCGGCGCCAACCTGGGCGTCAACCCGAGCCTGACGATCACCGCGCTCGCCGAGCGCGCGATGAGCTTCATCCCCGCGAAGCAGTCTGTCGACGCCGTCTCGGCCGCCGGGGAGCAGCGAGGTCTCGCGCCAGCGCCCGCACCAGCGCAGCCGACGCAAGACTCGTGATGAGCAGTTCGATCAACGCGGCGCGCGATGGAGCCAGTAGCCGGGCCGACGACGGTGATGCGCGACGGCGATGATAACAAGGAGATCCGCCTCCACGGCATAGATGATCGAGAACGGAAAGCGACGAAGGACCCGGACGCGCAGGTCTTCGCGATTTCGCCAGGTCGGCCACGCCTGCGGCAGCTCGGCGATGAGCTGCACGGCATCGCGAACGAGCACCGCGAAGTCAGTGGCGACGTCCGCGTCGCGCTCGGCGTACCAGTCGATCGCCGCAAGGAACTCGGCTTCGGCCTCGGGATGGAATTGGTAGGGAAGCGGGCTCACGGACGGCGCGAAGCGATCCGCTGGGCAGCGGCCCGGAAGACTGCCTCGCCATCGACGAGCTGGACCTTGCCGTCACGAACCTCTCGCATGCGGCGATCGAGCACCTCGGACCAGGCAGCCTCCCACGCGTCAGGGACGAGCTCCTCGTCCTCGACGGATTCCAGGCTCCTGAGGAGGCGACCCGCGAGCTCAGCTGTTTCAGCCGGCGCGGCCGCCCACGCCGCTGCACCGGGCGCTGGCGCGACTGGCCCGGGCGGGAGCCTTTGCCGCCATCGTCACCACCAACTACGACGACCTGATGGAACGCGCGCTGGCCGCGGAGGCCGCGCCGTTCGTGCTGCAGCCGCTCGAGGACAACGCCACGGTCACCGGCGACGGCGTGCGGCTGCTCAAGATCCACGGCTCCCACGACGACTGGGCCAAGGTCGTCCTGTCCGGCCGGTCCTACGATCAGTTCGGCGCGCGCAATCCGTTCCTGGGCAAGCAGCTCGACGTGCTGCTCCGGCAGCAGCCGATCCTGTTCGTCGGCTGCTCGCTCCAGGACCCGCGCATCCTCGACTGGCTGGCCGGCCTGTCGCCGAACGAGCTCGACGGTCTCAAGGAATGGCGTCCGGTGCTCACCGGCCCTGGCTGGCAGACCGCGCTGACGCACCGCCACCGCGACGCCGAGGCGAAGGCGCTGCTGGCTCCGGCCGGCGTTCGTCCGCTCGTCGTACACGACCACGATCACGCCCGCGCGCTGTTCGTCGATGCAGCGGCCAGGCTCCCGGCGCCGGCACAGGTCGTTGCTCTCGAGATCGAGGTCACGCCGACCCGTCTATCGGCGAAGCTGCCCGGAGCTCCCGCATGGACCCCGGCGGACCTGGTGGCCGACGCGTCCTTCATGGACGGGCTGCGCCTCCTGCGCGCGTGGGACCATCAGCCCCTCGCGGTCGGCGCCCGAGGAGAGCTGGTGGGACCGGCGGCCGCGCGCGCTGCGCAGATCCGCGACCTCGCGGTGCAGATCGGACAGCGCCTGTCGGCCGAGTTCCTGTCGCCGGCGGCGCTGGAGCAGCTGCGCCGCGCGATCGGCGAGAGCCAGGATGGTGTGCCGCCGCTCTTCCATGTGCGCGTGCGCGCCACCGACGCGGCGGCGGCGGCGCAGCGCCGCGGCGACCAGATCCTGGCCCTGCCCTGGGAGCTCGTCGTCGTCGAGGGCCAGTTTCCCGTCGAGCGCGGCAAGCTCGACGTGGCGCGCGAGGTGATCAAGCTGGGCGCCGAGGGCCTCAAACCGCCGGAGCGGCCGCTGTCGGTGGTGGCGGCGGTGTCGGCGCCGCGCGACGCCTCTCGCCTCGACTACGAGAGCGAGTGCTACCAGCTGTGGATGGCGATGGGCGCCGAGGAGAAGCGCCTGCACATCACCGACGATGGCCAACTCGAGACCCTGGCGCGCGCGATGGCCGATCTGCGGCCGCAGGTGCTGCACTTCACCGGCCACGGCGAGCCCAACGCCCTGCTGTTCGAGGATGAGGAGGCGCGCGCCCACCGGGTCCCGGTACGAACGCTCATCGACCAGCTGCGGCTGTCGGGCCTGCCCCGCCTGGCGTTCCTCGCCTCCTGCCATGGCGCGACGCTGCCGCGGCCTGCGAGCCCAGGCACGACCGACGATGCACGTGACCTGACCGTGACCGAGCAAGGCGCGGCGAGTGCGGATGTCGTTACCCGTGTCGTCGACTTGGCGCAGGAGCACGATCCGGCGTGGTCGTCGGCGGCGGAGCTGCACCGGGAAGGCGTCGACCAGGTCGTGGCCTGGTTCGGGCCGGTCGGCGACCGGCAGTGCACCCGGGCCGAGGCGGTGTTCTACGCGGCGCTGGTCGCCGGCAAGACCGCACGCCAGGCGGTGCGCGAGGCCCGGCAGGCGAGCCGCAAGCCGCTGCGCGCGCGGCCCAACGGCCCCGAGGAGATCGTGTACCCGCTGGGCTGGGCCCAGCTCGCGCTCTACCATCGCGGCGACGACGTGCCCACCGCGCTGCCGGCCAGCGTGGCGCCCGTGCCGGCGCGCGAGCGGGCACGAGTCACGCACCGACTCGAGCCCAGCCGCCACGGCGTGCCGGGGATCGAGCAGCTCCGCTTCGGCTTCGTCGGCAGGCGCTCGACGCGCGCGCAGGTGCTGCAGCGGATGCGCGACGGCCAGCGGCTGCTCGTGATCTCGGGCCTCGGCGGGCTGGGCAAGACCGCGCTGGCCACGACCATGGCGCCGATCATCGCGCGGCGCATCGCAGCGCGCCCGGCCAGCGGCGCGCCGGGCGCACCGCTGATCATCGCCCTCGATGGCAGAGCCGCGGGCCGGGCCGCGGACCCGATCCGCGACCTGTGGGAGCAGGTCGCACGGGGCATGAAGGACGGCAGGCCCGACGACGCGCGGTGGGCCACGCGCTGCGACGGCGTGCTTGCCGACGCACAGAAGGATGGCCTCGGCGGACACGCGCTGGCCTCGGTCATCGCGTGGTGGGCGGGGCAGGCCAATGGCGCGGTCGTCTATCTCGACGACACGGAGAGCCTGCTCGAGCCGGTGGCCGGCGCCGCGGAGCTGGCGCGATGGCGCAGCCGCGAGCTCGAGGACCTGTGGGACGGCCTGTGCGCGCTGGCCGGGGGCCCCACCGCGGTGCTGGTCTCGACCCGCTATGAACCGCAGGGCCTGCCGGCGGAAGCGGTGCTGCCGCTATCGCCCCTGGGTCACTTCGATCTGGTGCACCTGCTGTCGTGGTGGCCCACCCTGGGCCGGCTGGACACGGCCGCCAAGTCGTGGCTCGTCGAGAAGCTGCAGGGCCATCCGCGCAGCGTCGAGTGGCTCGACGCCATGCTGGCCGGCAAGCTCGCCGCGGTGACGGCGCCGGGGGTCGCCGGCGGCCCCGCCATCGACCGCGACACCGTGACCGCGCTGTTCCCGCCGCTCGTGGCGCGCATCGACGAGGACCTGGTGCTGCCCCGGCTGTTCGCGATCCTCGGCCCCGCGGTGCGCGGCTTCGTCCGGCGCGCCGGCGTGCTGTCGCGCCCGGCTCCGTGGACAGCCGTGCTGGTGCTCGAAGACGAACCCGGTACGGCGCTCCGGGCGCAGCAAGCCGGGCTGGTGAGCCCGTTCGAGGGCCTGGGGCCCGAGCCGCTGTGGGGCGTGCTGCCCATGGTGCTGGACCGGGCGGGTGCGCTGCCCCCGGACCAGCAGCAGTTGACCCACCAGCGGCTGGGTCGCTGGTTTCACGAGCGCTGGGAGCTGGAGCCAGAGAGGACCGACTGGGCCGAGCCCGCGGCTCACCACCTGCTTGCCGCCCACGAGGCCAACGCCGCCTGGGGGCCCACACGGCGGATCGTGATCGCGTTGCGCGGCGCCGGACGCCACCGCGAGGCGCTCGCCTGGGTCGAGCGGGTGCTCGACAGCGGGCCGAGTGGAGCCGAGCGCGGGCTGGCGCTGACCTTCGATGCCCAGCTGCGCATGAACGCGGGCGACCTGTCGCCGCGCATCGAGACGCAGCTCGAGGAGGCCCTCGCCCTGGTCCCGCCCGGTGACCGGTCGTTTGCCCTACAGGAGGTCGGGAGGTTTCAGAGCCAGAGCGCTCGACTCGCCGACGCGGCGCGGACGCTGGAGGCATCGCTGAACGACACCATCGCCGTGCACCAGACCGAAGACCACCCCGACGTCGCCACGTCGCTGCACGAGCTCGCCGGCGTGCTCCTGGCCCAGGGCGACCTCCCGGGCGCGCGCGATCTCCTCGAACGCTCCTTTTGCATCCGGGCCAAGGTGATCGGCACCGAAGACCACCCCGACGTCGCCGCGTCGCTGCACGAGCTCGCCCGCGTGCTACTGGCTCAGGGCGACCTCCCGGGCGCGCGCGACCGCCTCGAACGGTCCTTGCACATCTGGGCCAAGGTGCTCGGCACCGAAGACCACCCGGCCGTCGCCGTGTCGCTGCAGGTGCTCGCCGGCGTGCTCCAGGCCCAGGGCGACCTCGCCGGCGCGCGCGACCGCCTCGAACGGTCCTTGGGCATCCTGGCCAAGGTGCTTGGCACCGAACACCACCCGAACGTCGCCGCGTCGCTACACGCGCTCGCCCGCGTGCTCCAGGCCCAGGGCGACCTCGCCGGCGCCCGCGACCGCCTCGAACGGTCCTTGTGCATCTTGGCCAAGGTGTTCGGCACCGAAGACCACCCGTCCGTCGCCGCGTCGCTCCACGCGCTCGCCGGCGTGCTCCACGCCCAGGGCGACCTCGCGGGCGCGCGCGATCGCCTCGAACGCGTCCTGCAGATCGAAGAACGCATCTACGGAACGAGGGACCACTGGTCTTCGGCCGTCACCGAAGAGGCACTCGCTGATCTTCTCCTGCAGCAAGCCGACGAGAACGACCGAGCACGCGCGGCCGAGCTCCGTATCCACGCGTACCGCACCTACCAGACCCAGCTCGGCGACGACCATCCGAGGACGCGCGCACTCGCACAGCTCTTTGAAAAAGAGCCATGACGACCCCGTGCGCGACGGCGAGATGCCACTGTCGTGGAGCTACGCGACGCTGAGGTAGCGGCACGAACGCGTGGGACCCGGTCGTCCGCCGATGAAGGCGCTGTGAAGCCGAGCCCAGCCGAGCACCAGGACGCGTGCGGGTCCGATGTGAACCCTTCGAGCCGCGATCGCGAGACGTCAACGCGGCCGACGTGGGCGACCGCGAGCAGGATGGGGTCGGACGCCGCGCCCGTGATTACGATTGGCGGGCCTTGCGCCGCACATACCTCGCGCCGCACGCGCAGGCGCCGGTGGTGATTCGGCGGGCGCGGCTCCGACGCCCATCCGCGCAGCAGCCCACGGCGAGCCGCGTGTACGCGCTCTCCCCAAGCACGATGCCTGCACACTCCTGATCACGCGTGGCCGCAACTGCGCGCTGTGCGGAGGAGTCTAGGCCAGTCTAGGCCCCGCTCGACCGAAACGCTCTCGCCGCTGCGCAGCGCGCCACTGGACGCGTCCGGCAAGGATGTCCGGCCGCGCGCTAGCACCCTGGTCCGCGTGGCACTCTCCGCGGGTTCCATGCGCAATCACTTCGATCACCTCGCCAAGGAGCTCGGGCAGGCAGCGCTCGGACCGTCCGGCGTCACCGTCGTGAACGACCCGATCAACCCCGAGACCCAGTATGCCGATCTCCGGTACGAGCCCGATCCTGCCCGCCAGGCGGCGCGCGACCGGCTGGGCCTGCTGGGCCGGATGGCCGACGGCGCGTGCCTGCTCGAAGTCTACAGCCAGGCGCCCAGCGCCGAAGAGTTTCGCGGCTGCCTGGCCAAGCACATCGCGCACTGGCAGCAGCGCGCGCGACACGCCCGCGCCGCGGCCAAGGCCGCCACGGCGCGCATTCTGGACGCCACCCACGCCGAAGCACAGGCGGTGGATCCGTTCCTGTGGGTGATCGCCGCCGGCACACCCACGACGCTGCTGACCAAGCTACGCATGGTCGCCGCGGCTGACTGGCCGACGGGAGTGTACTGGTTCGGCGAGGATGTGCTGCGCGTCGGGCTCATCGCAGCGCGGGAGCTCCCCAGGGACCGAACGACCTTGCTGGTCCGCCTGATGGCGGCAGGGCCGCTGTTGGCCTCGGCGGTCCCGGAAGTCGCACGGCTGGCCCCGGACGCTGCGGAACGTGCCGTGGCCGAGCCCATCCTGCTAGACTTCCAGCGGATGCTCGGGCAGCACGAGAGCCGGACATCTGACGAGCAGGAGTTCCTCATGGCCATGCAACAGAGCTGGGAAGATGCCCGCACAGCTGCGCATGCGCGCGACGTGCTGACCGTGCTGCGCGTGCGCGGAATTGCGGTACCCGACTCGGTTCGGCAGCGCATTCAGGCCGAGCGGGAAGTGGCGCGGCTCGAGCGCTGGCTCGAGCGTGCCATCGTGGCGAGCTCGATCACCGAGGTGATCGACGACGCGAGCTGACGCGCGTCACCGGCGGTCGCGCTCCGGCCAGCCCTCGGCGCCGAGCAGGGGCACGAAGCGGACCTCGCCGAGGTCCTCCTCGACGATCTCGTCCGGCGCGCGGCGGGTGATCCGGACCAGCCGCTGGTGCTCGGGGCTGCCGTGCGGCAGCACCAGGCGGCCGCCGACGGAGAGCTGGGCGAGCAGCGACGGCGGCGGGCGCGGCGCCCCGGCGGCGACGGCGATCGCCTCGTACGGTGCGCCCGGCGGCCAGCCCAGCGAGCCGTCGCCGTGGTGAACGCAGACGTTGGCGAAGCCGAGCCGCGCCAGGCGCTCGGCGGCGGCTGCCGCGAGGTCCGCGATCCGCTCGAGGGTCTCGATCTCGCGCGCCAGCGTGCCGAGGATCGCCGCGGCGTACCCCGAGCCGGTGCCGATCTCGAGCACGCGCTCGTGGCCCTGGAGCTGGAGCGACTGCACTGTGACCGCGACCACGTAGGGCTGCGAGATCGTCTGTCCGCTGCCGATCGGGAGCGGCGCGTCATCGTAGGCCTGCGCGGCGAGATCGCCGGGTACGAACAGCTCGCGCGGCACGCTGCCAAACGCCGCCAGGACGCGCGGATCGACGATGTCGCGACGGACCAGCTGCTCGCTGACCATGCGCTGCCGCCGGGTCTCATGCGTCGGGAGCGCCCTGATCATGAGCTCACCATGCGCTCGTTCCCAGACCCGGGCAACGCTGGCTCGGCATCGCTCGCCCGATCTCACGCTGCACTGCGTCGTGCGCCAATGGCGCGCACCGCGCCTGCCTTTCAGCCGGATGCGCGGAGTACGGCATCACCACACCCGCGCGGTCATGCCGCGTGACGATCGGTGTCGCTCGCCTCGCGCAGGCGCACCGTCAGCACCGCGCACGGGGCCGTGCGCACGACCGTCTCGGCGACGCTGCCGAGCAGCGCGCGGGTGATCCCGCGGCGGCCGTGGGTCCCCATGACGATCAGGTCGATGCCGAGCTCGCGCGCGGTGTGGTTGATGGTGTCGCGCGGGTCGCCGACCTTGATCAGCATCTGCCCGACCCGCGTGCTGCTGCAGTGCGTCCGGGCGAGCTCCTGGAGCGCGGTCTGGTTCTCGACCACCAGCTGGTCGATCACGGTGCTCGCCAGCGCCACACCGAGCTCTGGTACCCCGAGCGCCGGGACCCCGACCACGTTCAGCAGGTGCAACTCGGCGTCCAGGGTGCGGGCCAGGTCACACGCGTACTCCAGGGCCTGCGCCGCGCCTTCGCTGAGGTCCGTGGGGACCAGGATGTGTTTCGGGAGCATGATGTACCTGATTGTTTCCTAATCACTTCTTCACAAATCGGGCCATCCCGAAATGGTGGGATCACCCCGCAATGAACGTCGCTGCGTCGTCGTTCCCGCGCACGCTGCGACCACCGCGCTCGATCGCGCGGGGGAGTTTAGCCCTGTCTTTTCGGGGCATTATGCCTCGCCTCGGGTGCGCGAAAGGACGGGCGTGATCGGGGTTGCGGACGCCGGGGTAGAACTGCTGTGGGGCATGCGACTGACACGCAAGTTCATAGCGGCGCTGGTGATCGGCGTCGCGATCGTCACCCTGGTTCAGGGCTACCTCGACTACCAGCGCGAGCGCGAGGTGTTCGATCGCCAGATGCAGGGCGAAGCGGATGCGCTCGGGCGCGCGCTCGGCCTCGGCCTGGCCGACGTCTGGCATCGCGACGGCGAGGCCGCGGCGCGCGAGTTCCTGATCGACGCCAACAACGCCAACAAGAGCGGCCGGTTGCGCGTCCGCTGGGTGTGGCTCGACGCCAAGGGCCACGACGCGCCGCTCGAGCCGCGCGATCAGCTCGAGCCGATGAAGCAGGACGGCGTCGTGGTGATCCGCGACCGCGCGCGCCGCCGCCTGGTCACCTACATCCCGGTCAAGGTCCCCGAGCCGCGCGACGGCGGGCTGGAGATCCAGCAGTCGCTGGAGCCGTTCGACGCCTACGTCCGGGACTCGCTGCGCAACCAGATCATCGGCTCGGCCGCCGCGCTGGTGATCGCGGCGGCCCTGGCGCTCGGGCTCGGCGTCGTGTTCATCGGCCGGCCGATCTCGAAGCTGGCCGGCAAGGCGCGCCGGGTCGGCACCGGCGACCTCAGCGATCCGCTCAAGCTGCGCCAGCGCGACGAGCTCAGCGAGCTCGCCAACGAGATCAACCTGATGTGCGAGCGGCTCTCCGAGGAGCAGGACGCACGGGCGCGCGCGACCGAGCAGCTGCGCCACGCCGATCGGCTGACCACCGTCGGCAAGCTCGCGTCCGGTCTGGCCCACGAGCTCGGCACGCCGCTCAACGTCGTGTCCGGCCGCGCGCGGCTGATCGCCGACCGCGAGGTCGACGGCAACGACGTGGTCGACTCGGCGCGGATCGTCGCCGAGCAGGCCGATCGGATGACCGCGCTGATCCGTCAGCTGCTCGACTTCGCCCGGCCGCGCGCGCTGCGGGCCGCGCCGCTCAACATCACCACGGTCGCATCGCGGGTCTGCCAGCTGGTCGCGACGATCGCGCGCAAGGCCAACGTCAAGCTGATCCCGCCGGACCCCGACGAGTCGCTCCGGCTCGAGGCCGACGACGGCCAGCTCACCCAGGTGCTGACCAACCTGGTGGTGAACGCGATCCAGTCGATCGGCGACGACGGCACGGTGACGATCGTCACCCGCACCGTCGAGCAGGTCCCACCGCCCTACGTCGGCGGCGTGGCCCAGACATGGATGGCGATCGAGGTTCGTGATACGGGCGCCGGTATGAACGACGCGACCCGCGAACGCATCTTCGAGCCGTTCTTCACCACCAAGCAGGTCGGCGAGGGCACCGGGCTCGGCCTGTCGGTCAGCTGGGGCATCGTGCGCGAGCACGGCGGCTGGATCGACGTCCAATCTTCACTTAACGAGGGTTCGACCTTCACGGTCTACCTCCCGATGACGCGACGCGTGGGCCGCACCACCGGCGAGCGAAGCGCGCTGATCGCCGAGCGCGGCGCGGACCGCGGCGCGGACCGCGGCGCGGATCGCGGCACGGATCGAGGTGCCGCATGACCGAGGGCGATCGATCGATCGCGGGGCAGGGGCCCCGCGACACCGTGGCCCGAGGGAATCCCCGTGGGATGACCTGCGTGTTCGTCGTCGATGACGAGCGCGAGATGGTCGACCTGATCGCGCTCGGCCTCAAGAAGCGCGGGTTCCAGATCGTCCCGTTCGGCAACGGCGCCGACGCGCTCGCGGCGATCTCCAACCACGACGTCGACGTGATCGTCACCGATCTCAACATGAAGGGGATGACCGGCCTCGAGCTGTGCCAGCGCGTGGTCGCCGACCGGCCCGACATCCCGGTGCTGATGCTGACCGCGTTCGGCAGCTTCGAGACCGCGGTCGGCGCGATCCGCGCCGGGGCCTACGACTTCGTCACCAAGCCGGTCGAGATCGAGGCGCTCGCGATCGCCGTCCGGCGGGCCGCCGAGCATCGCGCGCTGCGCGGCGAGGTCAAGCGGCTGCGCGAGGTGGTCGCGAGCACGCGGCGCCATGGCGAGCTGGTCGGCGCCAGCCCGGCGATGCAGCAGATCTACCAGCTGATCGATCAGGTCAGCGCGACCGACGCCACCGTGCTGATCACCGGCGAGAGCGGCACCGGCAAGGAGGTCGTCGCGCGAGAGATCCACAACCGGTCGCGGCGCAAGACGGCGCCGTTCGTCGTGGTCAACTGCGCGGCGGTCCCCGACGCGCTGCTCGAGAGCGAGCTGTTCGGTCACGCCAAGGGCGCGTTCACCGACGCCAAGCACAGCCGGCAGGGGCTGTTCCAGCAGGCCAACGGCGGCACGCTGTTCCTCGACGAGATCGGCGAGATGGCGCTCGCGCTCCAGCCCAAGCTGCTGCGCGCGCTCCAGGAGCGCAAGGTCCGCCCGGTCGGCGCCGAGGCCGAGCTCTCGGTCGATGTCCGGCTCGTCACCGCGACCAACCGCGAGCTCGAGGACATGGTCGAGGACAAGCGGTTTCGCGAGGACCTGTATTACCGCATCAACGTGATCCACATCCCGCTGCCGCCGCTGCGCGCCCGCGGCGGCGATGTGCTGCTACTCGCCCAGCACCTGCTGCGTCACTACGCGGCGGTGTTCGACAAGAAAGTGATGGGCCTCTCGGCGGCCGCCGCCGAGAGGATGATGGCGTACGACTGGCCCGGCAACGTTCGCGAGCTCGGTAACTGTCTGGAACGTGCCGTGGCGCTGGCTCACTTCGAGGAGATCCAAGTGGAAGACCTACCCGACAAGATCCGTAATTCTCGTCGTGCGACCGCGATGTCGGGCGGCGAGCTGACCGAACTGCTCACGCTCGAGGAGGTCGAGCGCCGCCACGTGCTGCGGGTGCTGGAGGCCTGCCACGGCAACCGCACCGACGCGGCCAAGATCCTGGGGCTCGACCGAAAGACGCTCTACCGCAAATTGCTGCGGTGGGGCGTCGGCGACGAATAGCCACATCACGGCCGAGAGCTGCTGCGCGCGCCGGGTCACGCCGCGCCGGGCTGGCCCGCGTGGTCGCGAGCCGGCGCGAGCGGAAACCGCAGCGTGATCGCAGTCCCGTGATCGGGCTGGGAGTCCGCGAACACCGTCCCGCCGCTCGCCTCGACGATGCGGCGGACGATCGCGAGCCCGAGCCCGGTGCCGGCGACGGCCTGCGTCCGCTTGCCGCGGAAGAACGGCTCGAACGCACGGCGGGTGTCCTCGGCCGACATCCCGAGCCCGTTGTCCGACACCCGGAGCTCGTAGCCCGCGTTCGTGGCGCGGCCGACCAGCGCGATCACCGGCGGGACGTCGGGCCGGCGATACTTCACGGCGTTCTCGCCCAGGTTCCACAGCGCCTGGCGCAGCAGCCCGTCGCTGCACCGGATCGCGGACGGCTGGACGTCGACCCGCAGTTCCCCGCCGGCCTCGCTCACCTTCGGGCGGAGATCGGCCTCGACCGCCGCCGCGACGGTCTCGGGCCGCGCCACGGCGCCGTCGCTCGGCCCCCCGGCGCGGGACAGCGTGAGCAGATCGTCGACCAGGCCGGTCATCTGGATCACGCCGCGCTGCAGGATCGCCGCCGTGGCGGCCTCGCCGGGAGTGCGCTCGGCGATCACCGAGGCCGCGAGGTTGATGGTGTTGAGCGGGCCGCGCAGGTCATGGGCGACCCGGCCGGCGAACGCGTCGAGCTCGCGGTTCTTGGTCTGGAGCTCGAGCGTCTGCTGGCCGAGCCGCCGCTCGTTGTCCGAGATGACCCGGGTCAGCTGCCGGCCGACCACCAGCGTGATCACCAGGATCGCCGCGGCCAGGGCGAGCAGGACATAGAGGACGTTGGCCTCCAGCCGGGCCGCGTGCGCACGCGCGGCGGCGGCGGCGGCCTGGTTGACGTCGACCAGCGTCTGGACATCGCGCGACACCGCCTCGAACGTCGGCTCGGCCGTGAGCAGCACCTGCGCGGCCTCGCTGTCGCGGTTGGCGCGAGACAGCTGGAGCGCCGCGGTCGCCTGCTGCTCGGCCATCGCCACGTCGCGGTTCAGCGCGAACCACGCGGCCGGCTCGCCCTCGTAGGTGGTCAGCGGGGCATAGGCGTGCGCCGCGGTGGCCCAGTCGTCCTTGACCGCGGCGATCTGCCGCTCGATCGCGGCCATCTGCGGGGCCTCGCGCTCGAGGATGTGGCGGTAGATCAACATCCGCTCGCGCTGGAAGTCGTAGCTCAGCCGACCGATC
Source organism: Kofleriaceae bacterium (assembly GCA_036265355.1). Taxonomy (GTDB): domain Bacteria; phylum Myxococcota_A; class Polyangia; order Haliangiales; family Haliangiaceae; genus JABFXX01. Next base: position 39,210 of record DATAPF010000390.1, read on the forward strand.
AGGCCGACGCTGGCCAGCGCGTCGCCCTCGATCGTGGCCACGGTGCTCTGCGCCGCGCTCCACCGGATGTAGCCCAGGATCTGTGAGACGAGCAGCAGCGCCGCGATCCCTCCGAACGCAGCGCGCAGCATCGCCCGGGTGTGTCGCTCGTCTTTCCACTGCATGGCTGCCTGCTCGGCGGCGCTCACCGCGACCGGGGTCCTCGCCGCCGGTGCGGCGCACACGGCGCCGTGACCAAGCCTGTGCAGACCAGCCCGCGGATGCAAGGCCTGTCGCACTTCGACATCACTCAGGGCGCGGCGGATGGCCCCGCCGCGCGCCGGTCGATGACGCACGGCCCGAGGTGACGACCGTCGCGCGCCCAGGGTACCATCCCGCCGCGCTGCGACGAACGACGAGCGGATCGGCGGTGCAAACCTGGTTCCGCGTGCCCTGGCCGCCGTTCTGCACGATGCCATCACCGGTGCCGATGTCGTGGAGCAGGTAGTCGCCGAACGGATGGATCAGCGTGCCGCGCTTGCGCCGCCGGCTGCGCGTTCGCTCGACCGCGGCGCAATCTCACTCAGTGCCAGATCGTGTGCGCGCCCACCGCTGGCCTGGCGACCTGACCGGGCGACGGCAGGTCGGCGCGATCCCAGCCGCCGCCGAGCGCCTCGACCAGCGCGACCGCCGACGTCATGTGCTGGACCTGCAGGCTGACCAGGGTCTGGCGCGCCTGCAGCAGCAGGGTCTGCTCCTGCATCAGGTCGATGTAGGGGTCGATCCCGGTCTCGTAGCGCGCCCGCTCGAGCTCGAAGGC